>JAYUDV010000037.1:0-41523 GCA_043739565.1 Chloracidobacterium sp. | reverse complement strand
ACAAGCCCGAACATATTGGGCTTGCCCGGACGGGCCGCAAAATCATCCATTTCATCATTTAGCAGTACGCCGGTTCCCTTTGCGGTCACGCGCGAACCGTAGAGGTCGTTTAGGGTGAAGGTATTTGTGACCACCATTCCGGCGGGGTCAATGACTGTAAAATGCGTTGTATCCATCGATTCGCCGCCGGGAATGTCGCCGTGGCCGACCTCGCGGCTGGACGATGCTTTTGTAGGATTGATCGAGCCGCGTCGTTGCTTCGCATAGCTTTTATCGATCATTCTAGCGACTGGAACGCTTGCAAAATCAGGGTCGCCCATAAATTCGGCCCGGTCGGCGAACGCTCTCCGCATTGCTTCGGCAACAAGGTGATATTTCGCGGCCGAATTATATTTCATCATGCGAAGATCATAACCTTCGAGCATATTCAGCACCTCGAGCATGACAATCCCGCCCGAGCTCGGCGGCGGCATCGTAATTATCTCGTTGCCGCGATAGTTGCCGTGAAGCGGTATTCGTTCTTTGGCCCGATAGTTTTTGAGGTCCTCGAGAGTAATCAGCCCGCCGTGGGCTTTCATATCGTCGGCGATGAGATGAGCTGTTTCGCCCGTGTAGAAATCGCTGGAGCCTTTTTGCTCGATCCTCATCAGCGTAAGGGCGAGATCCGGCTGGCGAAAAATATCGCCCTCTTCGTAATATTTACCATCGTTCAGGAAAATGCGTTTGCTATCTTCATACTTTGAAAGGCTTTCTTTATAAGATTTGAAAAGCTCGGTCAGGCGGTATGACAAGACATATCCATTTTGTGCGAGCATCCGGGCCGGTCGTACAATATCGGCCCATTTTAGCTTACCCGAACCATATTTATTAAAGGCCAGCTCAAACCCCGCGAGCGTCCCCGGAACGCCCGATGCATGATAGCCGACCGTTGACGAACCCTCTCCTTTAATCAGAATTCCGGCTTTATCGACAAAAATATCGCGGCCCGCCGCTTTTGGGGCCATTTCGCGGTAATCGATCGCACGAGCGACGCCATTTTTGTCGCGGATCAACATAAATCCGCCGCCGCCGATGTTTCCGGCCTCGGGATAGACCACCGCAAGGGCAAGGCCAACCGCGACCGCCGCATCGACCGCATTACCACCGCTTTTCATGATCTCAACACCGATATTCGACGCAAGTTCATGCTGCGACGCGACCATCGCGTGCTTACCGCGAACCGGGTCACGCCATTCCGCAAATACCAGCAGATTTACCGGCACAAGCGAGAGCGTCAGCGAAATAAGGAAAATTGCGGCAAAAGCCCTACTAAAGAGGTTGGATTTCATACACGCACAATAACAAATGTTGTCCGTCGAAACAAACCTCTGTTTGAGTGCGGGGACACTTTTCTATTTAATGTAAAAGAGTTAAAGTTTATTTTTCACAAGTGTCAGTAGCCCCGACTGTAAAGTAGGGCGCTGGCGGCGAATAAGCCCATCCTTAACGGTCGGGCTATAGACAAAAGATGAACGACGGTAGTAGTAGAAGAAATGGACTTTACACGCTTTTCCCCGAAAAAGTTTGTTCAAAATGCGCGCCGGTTCCCCGCGCGTATCCGTCGAAGTCTATCTGAATACCGTGTCGTAACCTACCTTGCCATTCTCGGTCCGGGAATAATCGCAGCTAACGCCGGAAATGATGCCGGAGGCATTGCAACCTACTCGAGCGCCGGGGCCGCATACGGATATACATTGCTCTGGACGTTCATTCCGATGACCGTCAGCCTGATCGTCGTACAGGAAATGTGCATGCGAATGGGCGTGGTCACCGGCCAGGGTTTAGCGGACCTGATACGCGAGCATTTTGGAGTTCGTTGGACGGCGTTTGTCATGCTCGCTCTGATGATCGCAAATACCGGAGTCATTATTTCGGAATTTGTCGGTATCGGACAAGCCTCCGAATTGCTGGGCGTTTCGCGATTCGTCACGATCCCATTGTCAGGTGCCGTGATCTGGTGGCTCGTAGTCAAAGGCTCGCCAAAACGTGTCGAACGTGTCTTTTTGTTGATGTCTCTAGTGTTTTTCACCTACGTAATTTCAGCCTTCGTCTCAAAGCCTGATTGGTCCGAAGTCGCAACGAATTTTGTCCGGCCATCATTTAGCACCGATACCGGATATTTGTTTACCGTGATGGCGTTGATCGGGACGACGATCGCACCGTTTATGCAGATCTACGTGCAATCGGCTGCGGTTGAAAAAGGCATGGATAGGGACGAATTACTTGTCGCCCGCGTCGATGTCGTGATCGGCATGACGTTTGCGGATGTTATCGCGGCCTTTATCGTGATTTGTACGGCGGCGACGTTATACACGCACGGTATTACAAATATCGATTCTGCGGCCACTGCCGCCGAATCCCTGGTTCCGATAGCGGGAGTTTACTCTAAATATTTATTTGCTATCGGCTTATTTGGAGCTTCGATGTTAGCAATGGCCGTCGTGCCGCTGGCGACCGCGTATTCGCTTAGCGAAGCACTGGGATTCGAAAAAGGCCTTTCACGGTCTTTTCGTGAAGCTCCCATTTTTCTCGGAATTTTTACCGCCTTGATCTTGATCGGAGGCGTCGTGGCGATGATTCCCGGCATACCGCCAATTACGCTGCTCCTCGTAGCTCAGTGCGTTAACGGCGTACTGCTGCCAGTTTTACTGCTCGCCATCGTCAGACTAATAAACAATCCGGAAATAATGGGTGAATATTGCAACTCTTTAGTTTTTAATGTGCTTGCCTACGCGACAACCGGAATTGTATCGCTTTTATCCCTGCTATTGATTGGAAAAACAATTGCTGATATGTTTTAGCTCTAAATATGGTCGCATCCGAATTACAAAAAAAAGCCGCGTACTTTATTGTTTTCGCGGCTATTCTCATCCTGATACTTATTCTTTTTCCTTTTCTTGAGGATTGGATCAGGGCCGATCTTGCAGCGCGGTTCGGCCTCATCGTCGCACGGGACGGCACTGCGACCCTCGCCAACGGTAATATGCCGGATAAGATGACCGAGACTACTGTCAGTCTCGTCGTCAATATCCTTCGCCTCGTAAAGATCTTTATCTCGATGGCGTTGGTTATCTCTTTTGTCCGGTTTATCGGCTACCTCGTGGTAAAAACCGCTTATCGGAACACTGTTCAGAGCGAGATCTCATCACTGTTAAAGTCTGTCATCTCAATAATAATCTACATTGTTTCATTTTTTATCATCTTCCAATCGGAGTTTACTAACGTACAGCTCGCACCGCTTTTTACTGGCTCGACGATAATTGGAATCGTGGTCGGTCTAGCCCTTCAAGACACGCTGGGCAATCTGTTTGCGGGCTTGGCTTTGCAGGCGGACGCCCCGTTTCAGGTTGGTGATGTAATTGCGATCACAAATCGCGGCAGCGGCGTCGTCGAGAGCGTTTCATGGCGCGGGGTAAAGATCCGGACATTTCAAAACAAGCTTCTGGTAATTAGCAACGCAGTTCTCGGCAAGGAAACGATCGAGGTCGCTCCAAAAAATAATCTGAACGCACGTGTAGTTTTCTTTAATTCGCATTACTCAGCTTCGCCGGCTCACACGATTCAGGTCGTTCGTGACGCCATTCGCCAGGTTGAAAATGTCACGCAAAAAATGCGACCCGTCGTGCGAATCCGCAATCTCGGCGAAAGCGCCGTTGAATGGGAAGTCAAGTATTGGCTTGACGATTATACGAGACATAATGATACAGACGCGTTGATTAGACAACGGATATGGTATGTTTTCCAGCGTGAAAAGATCCCATTCGCTTTTCCGACGCGTACGATTCATATTGAACAAAAACCCGAGGAGGTCGCACCGGAAGAGGTCGTCAACACGATCACCGACCATCTTAATCGAGTGTCGATTTTTGAACCCCTTTCCGACGAAGAGATCGAAAGGCTCGCCAACGCCTCGTCGTCCCGCGTTTATGCGCCGGGCGAGGCGATCGTAAGAATGGGACAAGAAGGCAATTCGATGTGCGTCATCATTCGAGGCTCCGTAAAGGTCCAGATCCCAGAAAAGACGTATCAAAAAACCATCAACACATTGAACGAAAATGACTTTTTTGGTGAAATGAGTCTCTTATCCGGTGAACCACGGACTGCGACCGTTATCGCCGTCAAAGAAACTGAGGTCTTGAAAATAGATAAAAAAGCTTTAAAGCCTATCTTCGAAAGCAATCCGACATTAGTTGAATCCGTATACGAACTTATCGAAGAACGCCGTCAAATGCTCACGACCATTGCCGAAGCCGCAGACGAAGAGCAGGACGAAGCCGAAAAGGGAGTCATGACATCGATCAGGAAGTTTTTTGGGTTACGAAAACCTCGTGGATGAGCGGTAAACTACAAGGTCACCCAATTTTTATTGAACGTTCTTGTCGTAAATATCGTGCAGGACCTCAGAAATCGTCTTTCGGTCAATATTTAAATCGTCGGAGTCGATGGTCTTAGATTTTTTCGACTTAGCAAAGTCAGCAAACCGATAGGTTGTTCCACGTTCGAATTCGGTCGTAGCACCGCCACTCGCGTCGTTGCCAGACGAATAAGATGTGACGGATGCAGGGGCCTGATTATCGACAGTATCATCCGATGCAGCCATTCCTTCCGGCAGCATTCCTTCCTCATCAAACATTTTCGTCCGGCTCAGGGCGAGTAAATCCTGACCCCGGTTCTTTCGCGCCCTTTCTAACGAGCGCACCGCCGATGACGTCAGCGGGGCCTCGGCAGGAGTACGTTCGATCTTTCGTAGAATTCGCACATACTCACGCAACTCTTTGGTCGGAAACACGATCGCGGATTCATCCGACGTCGTCTCGTCGATTACATAGGCCAGATGCTTGACTGCTAAACTGTGATCGCCGATCTTCTGATACAACGAGCCAAGGCCGAAATGCAGGAGGGGCGGCGCGGCCCGCATCGTCCGCAGAATGTCTTCGCCGCGTGAGATCGCCTCGCGGATCTCAAATCCGTACCAGCGTCGATCGTCATCCCGAAGTATCTCATTCGCGGCCAGATAAAATTCAAAGATCCTGCGGGTTTCATCGCGTGTGTTGGCGGAGAATGCCCTCCAAATAAAGAAAGCGAGTGTCCCGAAAAAGAATAAGAAAAATACTGGAAATCCTACGAAATAAAGCATTACGGCGATTGCTCCAAAAGCAACCGCATATTGGCTTTTTTCTCTAAGTGTCGCCGGAGATCTCTTTTCGAGGGTCGTTTCTTTCACGTTTAAGTTGCCTGCTCGGGTGACCTATCCTTTCGACGCCCGTGAGTCGGGATTTCGTTTTGGGGCGCGGCCGCCAGACCTTGCACCGGGTTTTTCGGTCGTTCCGCTAGTGGTTTTTGATTCCGCAGACTGCGCCGCTTTTTTTGCCTCGTTCTCGATCTTGGTGCCGAAATCGGCAATTATGTCTCCGACCTTTTCCACCACTTTCAGCGGTGTTTTTACGACGTACGCAAACGTTTCGCTCAGCGTAACCGCTTCCATGCGGAAAAGGCTGGCTATTTTTTTCTCTAATGGCAAAGCATCAAATTCCTGTTGAAATCGATCTTTGGCCGACTCTTTATTTTTTGGTCCTTCCTTTTTTTGGTCTGTCATAAGTGTTATTTCTCCCGGCTTAATGATCCTCGCTTCGCAGGCAAGCCTCTCACTAGACCTACGACCGTGACGACTGAAATGTTCCCTTTCCGTCGCGGTCAATGGCGACAGGATGTCCGAGCCTGTAATAATTAAAATACCGCATTCGTGGATTCCCTTCGCTTGATCGCATTTACATTCGCGGTTCACGCCGAATCGTCGAATCGTATCGATCAGACGACTCCCGACGGCGACGATACCGCTAAGTCCTTCTCGTTCAAATCTTATTTCTACGTCAGACATTATTTCGATTGGACGTCAATGGATTGCCGTTCGCACGCGAACCCGTGGCTGTGCCCCCGCCGGTGCGGTTTGGGTTGTTAACGATAACTTCTGGCAATCCGAGCAAACGCCCCACATACGCAAACTATGATGCGTCGGGCGAAAGCCCAATTTTCCCGCCATTTCGTCCTGAAGTAATTCAATATCCGCCGAGAAAAACTCGATAACCTTACCGCATTCCGTACAGATCATGTGATCGTGATGATCGTGGTTATAATGGTGCTCATAATAGGTTTTATTGTCCCCAAAACGTACCTCTCGGGCAAGACCGGCCTCCGTTAGCAGCTTCAGCGTCCGGTAAACCGTTGTGTGGCCCACCGTAGGATCTTTACGGTGTACGATCCCATAAAGATCCTCGCTCGAAAGGTGTTCTTCGGTGCTCAGGAAAACATCGAGTATCAGTTCGCGCTGACCAGTCCGGCGCAATCCCGATGCCTGGATATGCTCCTGAAAAATTGCCCTTTCCACCTTAAATTTATCCTTTTTATTTGCCAATTTTACGCCGTCCCGTTTAAGGTCGATACTACCATTTCAATTTGGATTTCGCTACGAAAACCTTTGTTCGTAAAGTTTCGATACGCTCCGGGCTTACGCCTTCCTTAGCCGCAAGCTCGAGCGACCTTTCGCCCAAAAGTAGGTATATTTCCAGTAGATCATCCGACACGTATTGATTGAGCGCCGTTAGATGGTGTGTAAACGTCTCGATATCCGCGCGTGCAAATGTTCCGGTCAATGCGGCCGAGGTACTCTGTTCACCCAGGTTTTGAACCGTGCTTTTAACCAGCGGAAGAAGAATTTTCTTGGAATCTTCGGCCGACAGCCCGCACTTCGTCATCATTTCGACGGCCGAATCGAACAACGCGACGAGATGGCCGCACGCAGTCACGGCCGACGCATGATAAAGAGTTTTAAATTTAGTGTCGATGGTAAAAGGGCGTCCGCCCAAATCGTTGACCAGCGTCTCGCCGACAGCAACGGCATCCGGATGGCCCTCAACGCAAAAATAGGCGCCGCGGAAACGGCTCGCTCCAAGCTCGGGGGCGCTCACAGATACGAGAGGGTGGATGGAACCGGTTCTACATCCGGCGACCTTGAGATCATCCAGTACGGCTGACGAGCGTGCTCCGCTGGTGTGAAAAACAATCGAATCTCTGTCGATCTTGCCGCTTAAGGCTCTCGAAACCGATACGATCTCAGAATCCTGAGTAGTGATAAACACCAGATTAGACGAGATATGCTCTATTTCGTCCAGAGTGCAAACTTTCCCGTTTATCGTTATTGCGTCGGCCACCACCGTTGGCAATTGAACTCTCCGGTAAGCGAGATTGTCGATCGAATATTTTTCTTTTGGAAGGGCCAGAGCGAGCGCCCCGCCGACCCGTCCAATACCGATTATCGAAATGGTTACCATATCGATAAAATATAGAATAATGAACCGTTAGGCAAAAATGAAGATGGCGAAATTATACTGATCGAAATCAAAAAAGGATACCGCTAAATTTTTGTATCGGTAAATATCTCCTGACGATCTGTCTCATGCTACCAGTCGAGAAATTCGTTTTTTGTCGGCTCGCTAAAACCGCTAAAGTTCTTTGATCTCGAAGGGTTTGCGTCCATTTGACGCTTCGAAGCGCGTTCGATCGTCGTCCTCAACAAACTTATCTCCGGAGCTGTCAAATTCGAAAATCCGTCCGGATCTTTCGAATCAGAGAGCCACTTTTTTAGCGACCCGGCCGCTTGCGAATTTTTATCCTTGAATACTGCGGTAATCGTTTCGGCTATTTCCTTAGTATTCTCGATAAGCCGAAGCCGAAAATTTGAAAGCGCTTGATCAACGATCATCTCCAACCGTTTAGAATGGTCCTGCCTACGCTCAAAATGGGCCAGACTAAACCGGCATCGGCAAAAAGGCCGTGTCAACAGCAAATCGGCAACCGGGGCCTTGCAATTCGTTTGCCGAACGCTGCGAATGACCGTTGTGGCTTCCAACCCAAATTCGGGATTGAACCATTCAAGGTCCGAGAAACTTTCAAACGTCGTCCAGCGATCCGATTTTAGGACCTCGTCCAATTTTTCACTTGCAACTGCTGAGTTCATGACGGAATTGTGTTTTTCGACGTAGTGTGATGAAAATTTCCCCTTAAATGCGTCCCAGAGTCCATCGAGTTCCACTCGAACTGTAGCGGTTGCGGCGAAATAGCCGGCACCCGTTAACTCCAGCAGTCTCTGCCGCAGTTGTTCGACCTCGTTATCGGCCGTAGTTTCACACAACGAAAGATAGGTGATAATCTCATCGCGCTTCGCCGCACCGATCGTAAAATCGCGGAGAACGCCGAGATCGCTCTTTTTTTTCTCAAATTCTAACTCGGAATCGGAAAACAGATCGGCGATATTATGTATGCATTGGTCAAGCGGTGTAACGTTCTGAACCAACGCGTCGATGCAATCCGCCATGGCCCCAAAGGTCTTTTGCAAATTAGCCGCAATACGCCAGATCGAGGAATTTAGGCTCTCATCCGGCAGGGCGTCAAACTTTTCTAAAACCCGCTCGGCTTTCCATTCCGTTGACCACTCGGTCATAGCCCCGATAATCGCCAATCTGTTATCGGAGCGATCTAAAGACTTTATTCCAGTCAATCCCGTAATAAGGACAGCCCATTCACGTAAACGTTCGCCCGAATAAACCTCTGAGAAAGGCCGGGCGATGCCGGCAATGTCGTCCCAGATTATCTGTAAGTCGAGAGACCGGTGATTAATGCGATTTCCAGTGAAAGTCACGAATTCAAACTGACGCTGAGCTACAAGTGCAGCGAGAACCAGATGTCGTGCGTCGCGCGCAAGGCCAAACGGCGCGGCGAGCATTCGTGATGACAAATCTTCGATCGTGATTACCGACTCAGCATTATTTTTAACGCCGTCCAAAATGGATCGGATTAGAGGAACTTCCAATAAAGCGTCCGCCGTAAGCGGTGCTAGTTCGCGATCGTGCAACTCAACCAATCCGAGCGGCATAGCATACGATTGGGCCAGCTTTTGTATATCGACGTCTCTCGGATCCCCACCGCCAAAAAATTGTCCGATCAATTTTGCGGTCTCCTTTACTCCAAGCGTAGGGGGAAATTCCGGATGCGACGGATATTCGGATTCAAATATGGGGCCGAGCATCAATGTGAACAAATGCGAGAGGTTATGAGCGGATGCCGCCGCCTCGCTAAACCGAAATTCCGCACCGCCGTATGTAAGAATCGCATCCGACATCAAGACCCGCTTACAAATCTTTTCGACGGCCAGAGCCTGCGAGTGAGTCGTGGCAGATATCCTCTCTCCGAACTCTTCGCGTAACGCCAGATCCGTCTGTAAAGCGTATAATCGCCGGATCGTTTCGGTTTCGTCGTCCCTTAATTTTCCGAGACGCCACTCAACGGTCGGATGTTCCCCCAGTTCCGAATCAGAAGTTAATTTTTCCTCATCGCGATAATTTACAGAAATCCTCCAGTCAACCAGATCGCAACCGCTCGCCGAGGCGGGTGCAGACCCTCTGGTGCTGCCAAAATCCCACCAGATTTCGCCGTGCCGGGCGGCTCCGCGCCATTCCACGGTGCAATGGGTCGGTGCCGAGCCGAATTCACCCGCATTACCAAGTTCTGAAAACCTCTCGGACAAATGCCGCAATAGGATGATCCGGGCCGCATCCGGCGGGACAGCGGCGGCGGCTTTTTCCCATGACCCA
Source organism: Chloracidobacterium sp. (assembly GCA_043739565.1). Taxonomy (GTDB): domain Bacteria; phylum Acidobacteriota; class Blastocatellia; order Pyrinomonadales; family Pyrinomonadaceae; genus OLB17. The sequence goes on along the minus strand of JAYUDV010000037.1, from coordinate 31,837 downwards.
TCCAGCTCTTCCTTGATTGCAAGATTAAAACGGTAGGCGGGATCGGCCCCTTCACCACCATGTTTTGTGATCGAATCCGTTGACGCGGCTGCGAACGATTCCAATAACTGAGGCACGTCAACCGAAGGTGGGCCGGTTTCATTTTCGTTGACAATTAGCATCGACGCCGCCACGTTAGCGGCAGTCGAGCCCTGTCCGTCAAGAGACAGCATAAAAAGCCCCTTGAGAATCAGTTTCGCGGGTAGGCGCAAATGAACGGGCGTTTTCGAAACAACATCGCGATCGAGCTTGTCGAAAGCCGCAAAAGCAGTCGAAAGCTCCGAAACATTCCGCATTTTCTTGTCAACGGCATCGAATATCTCGTCAAGCCCGATCAACGAGTGGGCCGGTCGGCCCAGAATCCGCATCCCAGCCTCGGATGCAAAGCCGAGCATCGCAAAATCCTGGAGATAAAGCCTTATTAGAGGAGCAATCTCCAGTGTCGCCGGATGCAGCGGATATAACAATGTAAACCGCTGCTCACTCCAACGAAACCCGGGCAATACGCGTGAGTAATGTTTGTAAATCTCATGAAGCAAAGGCAATGCCTGATCCTTTTTGGCAAAAATATACGAATCGACAACCTTATAAAGGTGTTCCTGATCAAGATAATCGATGCTGAAACTGCCCGAGATAGACGAATTTGCGCCGTCGGCACCAGCGATGTCATCGTCGAGCGCCAAACCTACAAATATGCCGAGCGATTTGGCTGCTTCGGCAATTTCGCTGAGCATCACCCCATCATCCCGAGAGACCCGCGAATCGCGTCCGAGAGCCGTATCTATCAACAAAACGAGTGACATTTCGCCGGCCTTTTCAGAGGCCTTCAACAACATATCGCTAAATGAGTCACTTAGCTCCTGCGGCCCTAAACCGATCTGCTCTGCCAGCGCATCCCTAAGTTCCTCGAGGAGGGTTTCCTGTGATCCACGGCGGACAAATGCGACCGGATTGGGTATGCGGGTAAGCCGCTCAGACCTCGCGGCTACATGTTGATCGGTGATCAGGCTTCGGATTTCGGGGCGAGATGCGATCGCCGCCAAAGCAGCCAGAAAGTGGCTTTTACCAACGCCTCGAAATCCGGCAAGTGCTACGGCCCTTCCGTGGCCTTTACTAACGCTGGCGACTGCATCCAACCACTTGCCCATCAGATCGGATGTTATATCCGTAAATTGATACCCCGTGAGGGTGAGGGCTGGGTCTGCCGTAAAATCATAAAGACTTACAAACGGACGAACCTCGACTATGTCTTTTACTTTTTCTTCAACGCGTTTCATCTATTTTTGTGAGCCGAAAGCAGCAAACGAGCGGAGTCTACAATCATCATGCCGAACAATAGCAACAGGCTGGTTGAGCAGCCTTTCGTTACATTTTAACAAGTTTTATCATAATAGAAAACATATTTTCATAGCTGTCACAGAACAATGGCTCGTATTTTAGACTTTTCACAACTAATTTCTCGCGCGATGCATCATACTGCTGTTAATTTGATACTAGAATTTGAGGATAGGTTTTCTCGTTTGAACATACACCTTGGAGAATTTATATGCGTAACGGAGTAATAGTCCGGAGTTCGGCGTCGCTGCTTATGATAAGCATGTGGTTTAGCGCAATTGCGATCCTGCCCGGAGCAGGCCTCGCACAGACGACAGTCAAGGACGCGGCGAAAGAGGATAGTAAAGATAAGGACGCTAAGAATGCTAAACCGGCCGCAACCCCGGAGCCGCAGGGTCCACTAAGCCAGAAAGAAGACCCGTCGCAAATCGGTAAGCGCAATATAAATAAAGGCACCGATAAATTTTTCGGGTGGCTGGGCGGATCACAGGAAAAGGAAATGCAGATCGGCCGACAGCTTGCTCTGGAAGTCGAGCAGCAATCGAAATTGGTAGATGACCCTGTCATCACGGAATATGTAAATCGGGTCGGCCAGAACATCGTACTTCACTCCGATGCGAAAATTCCTTTTACGATCAAGGTCATCGATAGTGACGAGGTTAATGCTTTTGCGTTACCGGGCGGATTCTTTTTCGTTAATAGAGGCTTGATCCTCGCTGCCGATAACGAGGCCGAGCTTGCGGGCGTGATGGCTCACGAGATCGCACACGTTTGTGCACGCCACGCCATGGAAAATCAGGGAAAAGGGGCTTTCATGAATTACATGGCTCTCGCCGGTATCCTCTTTGGCGGAGCGATAGTTAGTTCGGTGCTTCAAAATGGAGGCGGAATTTTCGCCGGCCTTGCTTCGCTCAAATTCTCGCGAGCGGCGGAGGAGGAGGCTGATAAATTAGGTGTCCAATATCTATACGCTTCGGGCTACGACCCGACAGCAATGTCGACGATGTTTGAAAAATTAGCGGCCCAGAATAAGAAAAAACCCGGAACGATCTCAAAGCTTTTTTCAACCCATCCCCAATCTATCGACCGTCGCGATACAAGCCTTCAACTCGTCGCACGGTTTCCGGAAAAGGAAGAGTATGTCATCAGCACATCCGAATTCCAGCGAGTCAAGGGACACCTGATGCGGACCACAAACGCCAAAGCGGGCGTCTCGACTGATTATGACCAGAACGACGACAGCCGGCCTTCGCTCAAAAAGCGACAGCCTGATGCGGCGGATCCGGCAAATACCGACAGTGGCAGTTCATCCTCCGACGGCCCACCGAAGTTGAAGAAGAGGGATGATCCCGATCCGAAACCCACTCCGACGCCATCGCCGGAACAGTAACACTTTCAACAACACCGAAAAAAGGACTTACGAATTCGTAGGTCCTTTTTATTTTCGCCAATGGATGAATTTTACTTTTGGATCGGCGGTGCCTGTGGACTGGCTTTGGGCTGCGGCGCCACTTGCTTGATGACAGTCGTCAAAGCCCTAGGTATCTGGTTGGCTAATATATCACCTTGATTTTCAATGATCTGATCAATCATTTCAAATTTCTCTTTGCTAAAACTTTTCGTCATCAAAACGCCATCTTTGTCGATCGTCATCGGATAGACCCCAAAAAACTGATTCTTAAAATTCTCAAAGAACGAAGGCTCGGCACAAGGGGTGACACTGGCCCGTTCCGGATTCACCGTGGGAATCGTGGCTCCGATCAAACCGAGCTGTTCTTTTGATTTATCGATATATTCGCTGTTTGGATAATCGCTGACGATACGTTGAAAATAGCGGGCAGCCTGATCAGTCTCTTCCTCGACCAGATAGGTGACGGCTATTTTGTAAAGGGCCTCGTCCATAAAGCAAAAGTTTGGATACTTGTCCATTATCTCGCGATAACGCGACTGCGCTCCCTTCAAACCACCTTTTTTTTGGTCGACCGCAAGTGCGTAATAGTAATTTGCGATCAACAGGTTATGGAGGCCGAGATTGTCCTGAACCTGTCTCAATCTCTCGTCGGCATCGGCTTTAAGGATGGATTTAGGATACTGTTGCAGCAGGGCTTTAAGACGCGTCTCGGCACGCCGCGCATTGGTCGCCTGGCGGTCGGGCAGGCCTACTTGCCGCATCTCAGATTCGGCAATTTTTAACACAACTCGGTCGGCGAGCGGATGAGTCGGAAAAAATGTGAGCCAATCCTGATAGGATGCAACGGCCTGAATTAGAGAGCTTGTCGAGCCTTCGAGGTAAAAGGAATCACCGACGGCCAGCTTTGACATCGGCAAATATGGCGAATCCGGATATGTGGTAATGATCGTCTGAAATAAAAGGCGCCCCACGTCGTTGTTGCCCTTTCGAACTTCACGGGTGGCCACGATAAAAAGCTCACGGTCGCGGCCAGGGCTTACACTCCCAATCAATTCTTCGTATTCATCCTTACCGCCGCCGCCAAAGATCCCGAGAAATTTCTTTTTATTCTTCTTTTCCCTTGGCTTCCCAACCTGACTCACGGGATTTGCACGGGCACTAGCGGTTTCGAGCTGAGCCGTGTCGACCCGCGACTGTAACTCGGAAACCGTCTGTTCGATCGAATTAACGTCGGCACGCTCATATTTCTCGGCACGGTCAAGTTTTCCATGAAGATTGTTTACGTCTCCCTGGACGCGGGCCGCATCCTTTTCTAAAGCGATGAGACGTCCGAGCGGCGTGGCAAGTTTCTCTTTATCATCTTTCTTTGTCTTGTCGTCCTTATTCTCATCCTTTAGCACCGAGATCGCGCTGCTTAATGAACGCCGCATTCGATCAAGTTTATCCCGCATCACGTCGAGCCGCTGTACGTCCGTTCCGTCATTTGGCTTAACTTGGCTAAAGCCCGGCCCGGCAAACGCAAAAACCGCTATAACCGTCAGAAAAACTGCTTGTCTCGTTTTAAATAACATAATGCCTCAAACCAAATCGTCGGAGAATTGGCTGTTCCTTACTTCAGCTCAAAACTTTCTAAACCCAATTGGTTCCTTTTTCTATTAGTCTTTTAACCGCTGCCGTCGGTTCCCCATTTCCAAACACCGCCGAACCCGCGACTATTATCTGGGCCCCGGAATTGACGATCTCGCCGATATTCGTCTCATCGATTCCGCCGTCGATCTCGATCTTGACCGACAGCCCACGCATGTCGATCATTTCCCGCAGCCTTCGCAGTTTATCAACCATCGTTGGGATAAAACTTTGACCACCAAACCCGGGATTCACCGACATCAGTAGGACAAAATCTGCGTATGGCAAGGCTTCCGTTAACAGATCGATAGGCGTTGCCGGATTGATCGCAATTCCGGCCTGAGCGCCAGCATCCCTCACCGCCGTCAATGTCCGGTGCAAATGGTAATCGGCCTCAATATGGACGGAAACCATGTCAGCACCCGCCCTGACGAATTCGACGGCGTAACGACCAGGCTCCGAGATCATCAGATGCGTGTCGATTATCAGATCTGTCGCCTTTCGGATCGATTTGACCACGGGCAGCCCGATGGTGATATTCGGCACAAAATGACCGTCCATCACATCGACATGGAGCATTGTTGCCCCGCCCGCCTTAACTAAGGCAATCTCTTCCGCAAGCCTTGTGAAATCTGCCGACAAGATCGACGGTGCTATGTCAAACATTTGTATTTTTGCTCTTGATTGGTTGCAATAAACGCCTTTATAGTTGCTCAAACATCACGGTTGGTCCGGCTTTGGCTTTGGCTTTGATTTAGCCTCGCCGGGCTTTGGCAAATTTTTGACAGTCGGCGTTTGGGTATTTTTATTTAACTTCTCGGACGGATTATTGTTAGATCCGGGTACTTTCTTATTTGAATTCGAATCCGCCGAATTCGAATTTGAGTTGGAATCGGAACTGTTCCCGTTTACATCTCGGGTCGTATCTGCTTTCTTACGATTTGAGTTGGTGTTCGATTTGGGCTTTTTAGGCTTGTCCGAGATCATTTCCTCGATTTTTTCCGTATCGTCCTCGTCGGTTGATTTCTTCAAACTCCGTGGCCGCTCATCCCCCTCGCCCGCACCTTTGCTAGTCACAACGAAAATCGTTTGCCCGGTCTTTAGCGTCTCCCCCGGCTTCGGCAACTGCTCGATCACAGTATTCGGCTTTTCCGAACTTGGACGGTCGGCCCGCTTCTTTATTTTCAAACCGAGAGAAGCGAGTTCCCTTTCACCGTCCGAAAGATCTTTGCCTGATATATCGGGTACTTTGACCTCGGCACCCTGTAGCGACATAAAAACGACGCCAGCGAGGCCGAACAAAAATGCCCCTGCAAGCAGGGCAACGGCCGCCAGTTTACCGATCGCTGAAAATCCTGAACTAACAAAACTCACAAATCATATCTCCAAAAAACCAAAACGAAAGTTTAGCATTTTTGACAATAACAAGGAACCTGCACCAATCAACCCGCGACGGACAAACGGATAAATATCCTCTCAACTCCGACGAAACTCGGCTATGAAAAAGCCGTCCATATTGTCACGGTGCGGCCATGTCCGCGCGAATCCGTCGGTAGTTCGAAACCTATCATCCACTCGTGGAACCGCTATTGTGAAACCATGGGATTCTCCCAAAAACCGCTGAGCTACCGATTCGTTTTCGTCCAGTTCTACCGAGCATGTTGAGTAAACCAGTGAGCCGCCGCGTTTCACAAGCTTTGATGCATTTGTCAGTATAGAAAGTTGTTTTGTCGCTAATGCAGGAAAGTCACGCGAAGTCAGAAAATACCTAATTTCCGGGTTGTGCCTTATCGTTCCCGTACCCGAACACGGAGCATCGACGAAAACCACGTCAAACGACTCGTCGGCAAAAGGCAGGTGTTTTGTGGCGTCATACTGAACGATATTTACAAATTCGACGCCTTGCCGGACGCAATTTTTCCGCAAATAGTCGATACGCGACCAATGAAGGTCTCCGGCAACCACCAGACCTGCATCCGTCCCCAACCGCTTTGCGATCAATCCCGTTTTGCCTCCCGGAGCGGCGCAAACATCCAAAACCCGGCCGTTTTCGGGAACCGAAACAGACTGAGCGGCTATCTGCGAAGCCTCATCCTGAAAATAGATCTGTCCATCCGCCTCAAGCTCACGCAGCCTCGAATCAAACCTCGGTGCAATATAAATACCATCAGCGAATTCCGATCGGGACCAATTTTCTTTTACTTCCCCGCCTATTTCCTCCCACGGGCGAATCAAGCGAAACGCGGGTTTGGGTATCTCATTATTAGCGGAGGCCATAAGGTTTGCCTCATCGATACCAAATTCGCCAATCCACTTTTCGATCAGCCATCGAGGATGCGATGTTTCGACGGAAACCCGGTCGATATCATCGACGAACTCAAATACTGGCTTTTCGCGTGTTGCCCGGCGCAAGATCGCATTGACAAAACCTTTCGCCGACGTTTTCTTTGCCCGTTGGACCAATCCGACACTTTCATTTATCGCTGAATAATCCGGGATCTTGTCGAGAAAGATAAGCTGATAGAGACCGAGCCGAATGGCCGTGCGGACAGCCACATCCAGCTTTTTACTGCCCGTGAAATGATCGATCAACCGGTCAAGATAAATCTGCCGCCGGAGCGACCCAAGCGTAAGTTCGTGACAAAGCGAGCTATCGGCAGGGGAAAGCAATTCCTCATAAATCGGCAAAAGCACCGATGAAAAAGAGTGTTCTGCCTCGATCCGCAGCAGAACGTCAAAAGCCGCCGCGCGTACCGGTGAAATATTCATTTTGAGACCTTGTAAGGTGATTTTTTGGCGTTTGCGCGGCGTTGGGAACGATCAGGCCCGGAACCTTTGGCGAGATTCTCCTTCACGGTCGTTCTTTCGTCGAAAACGAAACACTCGCCGTCCCACAGCAATTCGCCGACCGAGATCTCTTCCAGATATTTCAATATTCCGCCTTCGAGTTGATAAACCTCGTCAAATCCCATCTGCTTCATATACGGCACGAATTTTTCGCACCTGATTCCGCCCGTACAAAACATCGCAACCCGCTTGTGCCGGGATGGATCGAGATGCTCGGATACAAATGACGGAAGCTCGCTAAACTTTGCAATATTTGGATTTATCGCTCCACGGAAAGTGCCGGTTTGATATTCGTAATCATTTCGCGCATCCAGTAAAAGTGTTTCGGGATCTGAAATAATGCTGTTCCAATCGCAAGGTTTAATGTGGGTACCATTACCTAAAGACATATCGACCGGTTTCTTAAGCGTGACAATTTCCGGTTTTATCTTTACGTCTATCTTGCGAAATGGAGCGGCGGTATGAAATGAAGATTTGTAAACCAATACGGTTTTCAGTATTTCCCGGAGATGCCCGACAAAATCGGCAATGTGCTCGGGGCGACCGCAAACCATGCCGTTATAACCTTCGGCGGCTATAACTATCGTGCCCCTGACTTCAAAATCGACCAACGCCGCCCTTAGCTCGGCCTTAAGCCCGGCGAGCTCGCCGACATCAATCATATCTTTGAACTCGTAGAACGAAATTATTTGAATCTGATTTTCCACTTCCATCGATTTTTAGACGCCAAGGACATCGCCGGCAACAAGCCTGACGCCGTTTAGAAAATCGCGCGTGGGCATCCGCCGTTTTCCTTCGGGTTGGAGTTCTTTAATACTCAAAACCGACCCGTTTCCGCAGTTGACAAATAGATCGTCGCCTTTGGCGTGGATCACCTCACCGGCTCCGGCCTGAATTAGCTCAAATTCGACAGCCGGAAATGCTGTCCAAATTGTCAGTTTCGCTCCTTTGTGTAGCGAAAAAGCCGTCGGAAATGGTTGAAAGCCGCGAACACGATCGGAGATTTCCTGAGCGTTCAGATTCCAATCGATCAACCCATCGTGGCGTCTCATTATAGGTGCTAAAGACGCTTTTGCATGATCCTGGGCCATTGGTTTGATCTCGCCCAATCCTGCCATCGTTTCGGACAAAAGATCGGCTCCCAATACCGCCAGCCGATCCATAAGGTCTATCGCCGTGTCATCCGCTCTGATCTCAGCGGCCCTCTGCAACAATATTGGACCGGTGTCTAGTCCGGCGTCCATCTGCATGGTTGTCACGCCGGTCTCGCTCTCACCATTAACTATCGCCCAATTAACAGGGGCCGCGCCTCTATATTTTGGCAGCAGGGAAAAATGGACGTTTATCGCCCCGTTTGGAAAAGCCTGAAGAAAAGTTTCCGGCAAGATACGGCCAAAAGCAACCACGACTGCCGCATCGGCATTGAAAGATTTGAATTGCGTAAGTGCCTCGGGTGTACGAATCTTGACCGGCTGAAAAACCGGTAGCCCGTTCGCGATCGCGCATTCCTTTACAGGCGAGAAATTAATCTTATTACCACGGCCGGATGGGCGGTCGGGCTGCGTATAAACCGCAATGATTTCGTGCCCGTCCCGCATTAATCTTTCTAACGAGGGAACGGCCGCTTTCGGTGTTCCCATAAATACAATTTTCATTTTCGGCAAATCTGCGGATACGACCCCTAAAATTGTCCATACCTTCCATCAAATATAATTTAATTAGTAATTTAGGACGGTAGCCCGGAATAGCATCGAAAAGTTTTTCCCCCGGCTATATTTAGCTAAAAAAGTGTTAAGTCCCCCTGATGAACTTAACACTTGATTTTGCGATCAGGAAATTTCAACCTCTCGAAGGATCAATAGCCACAGTGGTAGTTTGAGCCTTCGAAAGATCGCGTCCATTTCCCGCCTGCCCGACGATAGACGTTAAATCCTGCTCCCTCAAACGATTGGACGTATGTGAATATCTCCGCCGAGCCGTTACCGTCGTAATCGAAGGCATCAAGTAAAAGCTCATGGTAGACGCCATCGTCGACGTCTTTGATCGCTCCGCTCATCACATTGGCCTGATCCACGAGACGGTATTCTTGATACCCGATAACATATTTACCACTGCTGCCGCGGTTTGCGATTAGAAAGAGCAGACCCCGCGTAAGCTTATCTATCTCGACCCAATATGAACCTACAAATTCCGGCTTTCCGTCGCCATCTACGTCGAGGGCTGTCAAATTTTGGTATCTCAATACTTTTGGCGTTAGCTTCTGCTTCAAAAATTCAGCTTTCGCAAGAGCGTCGATTTCGTCTTTCTCCGCCGTGGTCGGTTTGCGGCGATAGCTGGCCCTAGTCGTTTTGCTAGGAATATTTGTCGCCAGCCCCATGACAAGTCCTTTGAGGTTGGTTTTGGTCGAGCTTGTAGCCGCCTGACCGACGTTTGCAGAGCATTCAGTTTTAGAGTCTGAGCTTTTTGCGGTTACCGTACCGGCATTCGCTCCGCCAAAAATAAGACGATAAACGGTTCCCGGCTTATAGTAAGTCTTATTAAAGGCAGCGATGATGTTTTTCGCGTCGCTGCCGTTTACCGGTGCCTCTAACTTGCCTTTGGCAACGTACGCGATTGGTTCAAGCGATTTGCCATCGCTGAGCACCGCAAAGATAATCGGCTTTGCGGCTTTAGGAACGGCCTTCTGAGCTAAAACCGGGGCGATGAATAGCGAACACGTTCCTGCTAAGAACAGTATCCTTAAAAAGTTTTTATTTTTCATTTTGCTTTCTGATCCGTAGATCTGTTAAACGTTTAAGAATTTTTTAACGAGGACTCTACACTTTCTGAGCGATCGATTTTCCCTGCATAAATTGGAGTAGATACTCGCGCCCGCCCGCTTTTGAGTCGGTTCCGCTCATATTGAACCCACCAAACGGATGGACGCCAACCAGCGCTCCCGTGCATTTGCGATTCAAATATAAGTTACCAACGTGAAAATCACGAATAGCCTGATCCAATCTCTCCTGCGAAGCCGAATATAAGGCTCCCGTAAGGCCAAATTCCGTATCGTTGGCGATCTCAAGCGCATGATCGAAATTACGAGCTTTTATGACCGCAAGCACCGGTGCAAAAACCTCTTCCTGCTCGAGTGTTGCACCGGGTTCGACATTATCAATAACCGTAGGCTCAATAAAATAACCGTTCGCGTCATCGCCGCCGCCGCCGGTCAAAACCCGGCCACCCTCGGCTATTCCTTTTTTAATATAACCAAGCGTAGTGTCGAACGACCGTTTGTTGATGACTGCGGCGACGTTTGTGCCGCCTTCCGTCGGCTGGCCGAGCTTGAGATTTTTTGTCAATTCAACAACCTTCGCGACCAATTCATCATGAATCTTTTCGTCAACGATCAGCCGTGAGCAAGCCGAGCACTTTTGTCCTTGATAGCCAAATGCCGCCGCCACAACGCCACTCGCTACCGCATCCAGGTCGGCGGCATCGTCAGCAACGACGATAGCATCTTTGCCCCCCATCTCGGCGACAACGCGTTTGATCCAGATCTGTCCGGGTCGCGTTTTTGCCGCTTCCTCGTTGATATGCAGGCCGACGCCCTTTGAGCCGGTAAACGAGATAAACCGTGTTTTCGGATGAGTAACCATCGCCTCACCGGTTTTCGCACTACCGCTGATAAAATTTACGACGCCTGCCGGTAAACCAGCTTCTTCGACGATCTCCATGAATTTTGCGGCAATGGTTGGCGAATCCGACGACGGCTTTAGAACGACCGTGTTTCCGGCCACGACGGCCGCCATTGTCATACCGGCCATGATCGCCAGCGGAAAATTCCACGGCGGAATGACGGCTCCAACACCAAGCGGGATGTACTCAAATTTATTCCGCTCGCCCGGATACGGTGTGACGGGCTGTTCGCCTGCCCAACGGAGCATTTCGCGGCCGTAAAATTCGCAGAAATCAATTGCTTCGGCGGTATCGCCATCGGCCTCCGCCCAGGTTTTCGAGACTTCGAAAACCATCCACGCCGACAGCTCATGCTTTCGCTGCCGCATTATGCCGGCAATTTTAAAAAGGTATTCTGCCCGGACAGCGGGCTCAACATTGCGCCACGTCTTAAAAGCACTGGTCGCAGCCTCTATAGCTTGATTTGCGAGCGTGGTATCCGTGTCTCCCTCAGAAAAAACACCAACGATCTCAGCCTTATTCGCCGGATTAAAGCTTGAAAATTTCGATTCAAGCGCGATCTTTTTACCATCGATCACGATTCCGTATTCGCGGCCGAGTTCGCTTCGTACCTTTTCTATAGCCGCACGCATTGCTTCCGCGTTTTCCGGTTTTGAAAAATCGGTAAATGGTTCGTTTCTAAATTCGTCCAATGTTTGCTGTGTTTGCATATCTGCCTCAATTATCTTTCAATTTTCATTAATATCGAAACCTCTATCGATTTTTCTGCCGCCTGATCTCACGCCGTTCCCATTCGTCCAATAGCTCCGGAAAAACCGGTGGCCCGTCCAACTGCCAGCCTACGACGAATCGCGGCTGATGCGAGTCGCTTGAGTGTTTGATATAACTTAAAATAAGAACCCAGCCTTCGCTAAGGTATTTATTGAGCTCTCCGCTCGATCCTAATTCTGCCGTCAATTTCGTGTCTTGTATTTTCAATCTAGTTCCACTTCCCTGTTTTTTGTAGAGCTTTAATCTTTCGCCTGGCCAATTCCCGCTTTAGCGGCGTCATGCGGTCGAGAAAGACGATTCCGTCGCAGTGATCCGTTTCGTGAAGGATACAACGAGCCGCCAGATCAGCCAGATCAAGCTCGATTTCTTCGCCGGAAATGTTACGAGCGCGGGCGATGACCCGCATTTCCCGCTTTACGACCTGATATAATCCGGGAAACGAAAGACATCCTTCGTCACCAGTCTGCTCGCCCTCGACGCGAATAATCTCCGGATTTATAAGCACGTGCCGCTCTCGCCTGCCTTCTTCGGCTGCAACATCCATCACGAATAATCGTTTTGAGACGCCGACCTGCGGTGCCGCGAGACCCACGCCGCCCGCTTTTTCCATCGTTTCAAACATATCCGAAACCAAAGTTTCCAGATCGGCACCAAACTCGTCATCGGCCAGCGGTTTCCCAACCGCGAGCAGAACCGGATCGGGGTAATGAACAATTGGCAAAAGCGGCATGTTAATTCGACTCTCCCGCCGCCGCTACGCCAGCGTCAACTCTTCCCTTCTCCTGCGTCGCCCAGTCACACAAAGCCTTTGAGTCATTTTCACTCAAAATCGAGTCGCGGTGTATCCAGAGATACGACGGCAAAGGCATTTCTTTTGCGTCGAGCCGATCGCATATTTGTTCGAGCTTTTTCGATCTTCTTTGCTGTGTGTAGGTATTCCACACGCTAAAATTTAACTTTTGCCGGCCATCGTCAATATCGTTTTTGAGAAGCCATGATATCGGCTGCACATTCGAATACCATGGATAGATCGTCTGGTTGCTATGACAATCGTTGCACGAACGACCGATTATTTCGCTAATGTCAGGTGGAATCGCAACCGAAGCCTCCAGCGTTTCCGCTTTTATGACAGGCGGATTTACCTTATCAATCCGGAAAAATTGTAATACGATCATTGCGGCAACGATCAGAAGCACCAATATTTTTAGGATTTTCTTAACCATTTCCTCTGACGATCAGAATGTTTCCAAATACCAAACATTTCCCCAGCATTTAAAAATTTGATTATGCCTTACCAGCGAGGAGAAATCCGATACTTTGATGCTACTATATTTTTGGATTTCTTGAAACTTTTGGCTATAAACTGCACTGCCAAATGTCCTGGGGCACTTGAAGCATCTCACCGTAGTATCTTTAGGTAAACACATGTTGAGGCCGACCGTAATTGCTATTCCGTTTTTTGCATTGATGATCGCGGTCGAGGCATTTTGGGCGTACCGCAAGCGTTCCGACGAATATCACGATAATAAGGATACATGGATCAATATATTCATGGGTTTTATGAGCGTTGCATGGGGAGCGTTATTTGGTTTTTTCACCGGTTATGTCTACATATTTTGTTATGAGTTGGCGCCTTACAAATTCCCGGCGGATGCCTGGTGGGCATGGGTAATATTATTTTTCGCGGACGATCTTTTTTATTACATATTTCACCGCGTAAGCCACGAATCACGGCTGTTTTGGAATTTTCACGTTGTCCATCATTCAAGCGAACACTACAACCTGAGCGTCGCTGTGCGGCAAAGCTGGTTTAGCGGTATTTTGCATTGGCTATTTTATGCCCCAATCATTTTGCTCGGCTTTGCACCATGGATGTTCGCGGTTATGCATGGATTTAATCTCATTTACCAATTCTGGATCCATACGAAATTTATCAAAAAATTGGGCTGGATCGAGAACGTTTTTAACACGCCGTCCCATCACCGGGTTCATCACGGTATAAATAATCAATATTTGGACAAGAATTACGCCGGCGTCTTGATAATCTGGGATAGAATGTTTAATTCATTCGTAGCCGAAACCGAAGAGCCGCGTTATGGCATTATCAAATCTATTGATAGCTATAATCCACTCTGGATAAACACTCATGGATGGGTCGAAATGTACGGAGCGATGAAGCGTCAATCGACTCTCTCGGGCAAACTAAAGTGTATTTTTGCATCACCAAATATGGATCTGAAAGAAAACTATGAAGCTTAAATCAATCTTCTTAATTATTGCCGTCGCGATGCTTTGCACGATTGGATACGCACAGTCGGTCGTAATAACCGGCAAGAATGTTACCTATAAACGTGTGAAACCGATCGCCGACTATAAGAAAACCTTTACGATCGATTATCCAAAGGTAAAAGCATCGACACCGACTTTATCAAAGAAAATCGAAGCCGCGATCAGCTATCAAAAGGTGCTCGGCTTAAAGCTCAATGAAGAGTTGAGTGAATATCAATGGCTCGAAACTGCTGACTATGCGGTGGGATATAACAAAAATGGCATTTTGAGCATATCGCTTTCGATGGAGGGCAGCGGTGCATACCCGTCAACTACGACAAAATATGTTGTTGTCGATCTCAAGACCGGGCTGCGTGCAACTCCTGCGATGGCGTTTACAAACATCGCTCGATTACTGTCCTTGGTCAAAAATGCGAAGGAAAAGGAGATCGCCGAGGCGATTGTCGAGATCAAAAAAGACAAAGCGAACGACGACTATCCACCCGACGAGTTTTTCAAAGACTCGTACCGATATCACCCGGTAAAACTAAATGAGTTTTCAGTTTCTGACAAAGGAATTACATTTCACTACGATTACGGCTTTCCACACGTGAGCTTGGCGCTCCAGCCGCCAGGGGAGTTTTTCTTCACATGGGCGCAGCTAAAGCCATATATCAGGGCGGGCGGTTTGCTCTCTCGGTTCAAGCGTTAATATACTGGTTTCAACGATGAACGAGCGAAAGATAAGAGTTTTGGTAGCCAAACCGGGCCTCGACGGACACGACCGCGGGGCAAAGGTAATTGCCCGAGCGCTACGTGACGCCGGAATGGAGGTAATTTACACGGGTTTGCGGCAGACGCCCGAGATGATCGCCTCGGCGGCGTTGCAGGAAGATGTCGACGCCGTCGGTATTTCCATTTTGAGCGGAGCGCACAATACGCTCTGTCCGCGGATCGTCGATCTCCTTCGCTCCAACGGGATGGATGATACGCTGATATTGGTAGGCGGGATTGTGCCGCAAGAGGATATTGGGCCGCTCAAAGCCATGGGCGTGTCGGAGATTTTTCTGCCCGGAACGTCAACCGAGGATATTGTGACATTCATTCGCAAAAACGTTCGGCCGCAATAGTATGCCGGATTACTGAAAGCTAAAATATTCTGTGCGATAATCGATTTGAAAATTTATCAATAAAAACAAAAGGGGAAATGTAATGAAGAAAATAACAGCATTGCTACTCGGAACTATCATGGCGTCGTCGATTCTTTTTATCGACGGTTCCGTGGCTCAGGCAGCTACACGATCGTTTAACACTCTGGTGCAGATCGTCCCGACAACCAAGAGGGTTTCGCGCAAGGTTTACCGTAAAGGCCGTTGGGTCACGGTCACGACATATCGTCACGGCAAGAGGATTACGAAAAAGGTGTGGAGAAAAAGTAACCATATCGGCCACAAAGTCGCGGGAAAGACTAAAGAAATTGTTGTGGGACCAAAAAAACGGACCCCTTAATATGAGGATCTAAAAACCAATACCATTCGAGAGGCGTTCGTCTTCCGGTAATCTCGCCGAAAGACGGCCGCCTCTCTTTACGGTTTTTAAGAAAATATGAAAGAAACGATACGCATAGCGGGTGGACAGGGATTTTGGGGCGACCTTTTAACGGCGCCTGTCGATCAGGTTCGCGGCGGGCCTATCGATTATTTGATGCTCGACTATCTTGCCGAGGTCACGATGTCGATACTGCAAAAGCAGCGCGCGCGCGACCCGGATGCCGGATACGCGCGCGATTTCGTTTCATTGATGCGCGAAATCATGCCGGATTGCGCCCGCAATAATATCAAGGTCCTATCAAACGCGGGCGGCGTCAATGTTTCAGGCTGTGCGGATGCATTGCGTATCACAGCTCTTCAGCTCGGCCTTAAAGGCAAGGTGAAAATAGGCGTTGTCACCGGCGACGATATACTCGACAAGCTCGATCGATTTCTTGCCGATGGCGTCGCGATCAACAGCATGGATACGGGCGAACCGTTAGCGGCGATCCGCGATAAGGTTCAGTCGGCGAATGTTTATCTCGGCGCTGCTCCGCTGGTCGAGGCCTTGGGCAAAGGCGCCAATATCATCGTCGGCGGACGCCTTACCGATACGGGGCTTACGTTAGCTCCGCTGATGCACGAATTCGGCTGGAAATTTGACGATTGGGATCGCATCTCGGCCGGGACGATCGCCGGGCATATTATCGAATGCGGTGCACAATCCTCCGGCGGAAACTGCCAGTATGATTGGCAATCAATACCTGATATGGCAAATATCGGCTTTCCGATTGTCGAGGCTTCACCAAATGGTGAGTTTATCGTCACAAAACATGACGGCACGGGCGGGCGGGTAAACGTACAGTCGGTCAAAGAGCAACTTCTCTATGAAATGGGTGACCCGCACGAATACATTACGCCAGACGTAGTGGCCGATTTTGCTTCGATTCAGATCGAAGATGCGGGTAAAGATCGTGTCCGCGTGTATGGAATCATCGGTCACCCGAAAACGGATTTTTTCAAAGTTTCGATCGCTTATTCCGACGGATATAAAGCGGTCGGGACGCTCGTTTACGCCTGGCCGGACGCTTATGAAAAGGCAAAGGCGGCTGATAAGATATTGCGGGAACGGCTTGACAGGCTCGGATTGAAATTTGATTTGATCTTGACC
Organism: Chloracidobacterium sp.; assembly: GCA_043739565.1. Taxonomy (GTDB): domain Bacteria; phylum Acidobacteriota; class Blastocatellia; order Pyrinomonadales; family Pyrinomonadaceae; genus OLB17. The sequence continues at coordinate 15,162 of JAYUDV010000037.1, read as the reverse complement.
GAATTCGTCGGTGTAAACGCGACTCACGGCCATCTGGCTGGCGAGCCGTCGCCTGACATTCCCGAAGTTCAACTGCGGATTGGAGTTCGCGGTCAGAGTAAGGCTGATGTTGAGCGGTTTACAAAAGAAATCGCTCCACTGATCTTGACCGGCCCGCCTGCTGTCACTGGGTTTGCCGGGGGCAGGCCAAAAGTCGAAGAGATAATGGCCTACTTCCCCGCCCTGATCCCAAAATCTCTCGTTGAGACAAAAGTAGCCATCGTTGAGGCGTAATCCGTCATCTACCTAAACGAGAATATTGATTTGATATGAAGTTTTTCATTTTTATTGCAACCATTGCTTTATTTGTTATGAATTCTGCCGCCCAGTCCAAGCCTACTACTGCTGCGGACTACAAAGGCACCTTCCAATATGCCGTCTCAGAGACCAATGCGGCTTTTCCCTTTCTTTTTATCGTTGTGGTGGATGAGTCTGAAAACGGCAAGAACATATGGTCAGAAAGTATGGTCGATGAGCGTCAGGCCGCGGGCATTGAACGCATAACCCAAACCACCATTAGCGACGGAAAGAAATCGGTCAGTTATCAGGTGACGGTGGGGTTTGGAAAAGTCTACTGCAGTAGCGACGGAACGACTTGGAAAGGTCCACAACCCTACGAATGCGGTGGGCCGCGTAGGCTCTATGGTCAAAGGGATACTGAAAGAGCCGAATATAGCGTTGAAGAGAAAACGGTAGGAACCGAGAAAGTTAAGGTTTACCGAGAATACCTGATTTATAAGGCTGTAGACGACAGTTCTAAGAAGGCTTTCAAGGAAACTTTCGCCACCATAGACCCTCGTGGTTTTTTCATTTCGATCGTTAACAACGAGGGTAACCTTAACCCGAAAACCGTCACCCTGGTACGAACGCAGACTTGGGACTTTAAGACCAAGATGAAACCCGTCGTCGCTCCGAAATAATAAGCTCGTCAGCGGCCAATCTTCTCCAAAAACTTAGCAATTCCCTTTTTGCAGTCGTCGGTCATGCGGGCATGGGCGTTGGTTTCGACGCCTTTTTCGACGGCTGCTTCGAAAGTGTCGCCATCGATGTCGTAGAGCAGACGCTTTGTCGCACTAACCGCCGAGCCGCTGACCTTTGTGTAGACAGAAGCGAAATCCATCACGACGCTTTCGAGTTCGTCGTCACCGACGACCCGATTGACGAGGCCGTGGGCGTGAGCCTCTTCGGCTGAGAATTCAAAGCCTTGCGTGAGCAATTCGAAACTCTTTTTTTCGCCGAGATTTCGCCGCAGGATCGCGGCGACCATAGCGGGCACGAATCCGATCTTCACCTCAGGATAACCAAAACGAGCGGTTTTAGTCGCGACCACGAGGTCACATGCCGTCGCCAATCCGCAGCCGCCCGCGAGTGCCCGGCCATGCACGGCAGCTATCACCGGGATTTTGACGCTTCTGATCAGTAGGAATAATTCCGCGAGGCTACGCGCGTCCTCAAGATTCTCCTCGTAAGTCGCTGAAGCTATCTTCTGGATTGCCGCAAGATCGGCACCCGAACAGAAATCCTTCCCTGCACCGCGTATCACGATGGCACGTAGGCTGTCGTCACCATCCGCCTCGCGCAGTGCGGCCTTCAACGCGACGATTAACTCATCATTGAGCGCGTTCCGTTTCTCCGGACGGTTTAGTTCCAGCGTGCGGATCGCACCATCGGTTGTGACGGCTAAAACTGACATCTTTATTAGTACAGCTTCGCCGCCCGGTCGATCTCAGCAGCAAAATTCTCAATCGTTTTTGAAACTATAATGATCTGTTCGCTCGCTTCTTTCCAGTCACGCTGTTCGATAGCCTCACGAACGCCGGGCAGCGTTTTCACGCCATAACCGGTGTAGAATCCGGGTGCGTAGATCTGATGCCGGTACCAGTCGCGGCGAGGCAAACCTTCGGTTCGAGTCAGAGCCCGCTCGGTCTTGAGCAGGATCTCGTCAAGCGATTTCTGCATCGGGGCTGAGAGTTGTTTTCCGGACGATGCCTTTTGATAGCTGCGGGCACTTTCCTGCAATTTAGCAAGCGCGTTCTGAAGCGGCGCAAAGTCAAGGTACGGGACATTTTCTTTCGGAATGGGAACGATAAACGTCTCCGTCGGATCCTGTACCGACTTTAACATTCCATTGGCGATCATCTGATTCATCGATTTCGTTTCATCACGCATCGAATCAGTCAGACGTGTCACCTCACCGACATATTGACCCACGGTTTCAGCAAAATTTGTGAATTCAAACGGCAGTATGTCGGCATCCGCAAGCCGCAGAACCGAATGGCCGCCGACCTTTGCCATTGCGACACCATACACAAATCCCGGATCGACGAATCGCGTAAAATGATCGTACGAATCGTATATCGAATGATACGAACCGCCGCCGTCCTCGCCGCCAAACCCGAGGTTTAGCGACGCAATACCCAGATGCTGTAGAAACGGTGTGAAATCCGAACCCGATCCCAAAGCTCCGATCCGTAGATCGCCGCGCGTCATCGCCTCCTGACGCTGAGCGGGCGTTCCCTCCACGATCTGCTGTGCCCGGACGCGTTCCCAAACCGACATTTTTACCTGAGGATCGGGAATATCCTTGCCGATCTCGTTGATAAATTTTTCGAGCGTATGTGAGCCGCCCATCCCTAGAAAACCGCGTCCGTTCGAATCGGTATTGATGTAAACCGCAGCCTTTTGACGCAGTTCGTCGGCATGTGTTTCGACCCATTCGGTCGAGCCGATCAGACCTTCCTCTTCGGCATCCCAGGCACAATATATGATTGTCCGTTTTGGCTTCCAACCGGTTTTCGCAAGTTCCGCGATGCCGCGGGCCTCTTCCATCATTGCGACCTGGCCGCTCAACGGATCATTGGCCCCGTTCACCCATCCGTCATGATGATTGCCGCGAATGATCCACTCGTCTGGCCTCTCGGCACCCGGCATTTTAGCGATCACATCAAAGATCGGCTTGATATCCCAATTAAATTCGAGCTTTAGATGAACAGTCGGAGTTTTTCCGCCAAAATGGTATGTGAGCGGCAACGCTCCGCGCCATGCATCGGGTACGACGGCGTTATCCATGTTTCTAAACAATGGCAAGGCGTCCGAGTATGAGATCGGTAGAACCGGAATTTTCGTGATAGTGTCCGCATCTTTGCGGTTGATACGCTTAGCGTTTTTAGTCGCTCCGATATCTTTTGTTAGAGGATCGCCGGGATGCACGGGCATGTCCATGACAGAGCCGCGTTGGACGCCGTTCTCGTTGCGATAAGCTCCCTTTGGGTAAACGTCGCCTTGATAAAAGCCGTCGTTACGCGGGTCGGAATAGATAATACAGCCCACCGCACCGTGCTCGGCCGCGACCTTTGGCTTGATCCCGCGCCACGAACCGCCGTATCGCGAAATGACAATTTTTCCCTTAACGTCAATACCGCGACGGGCCAATTCTTCGTAATCCGCCGGCGTGCCGTAGTTCACATAGACAAGCGGGGCGGTAACATCGCCGTCTGTCGAATACGCATTGTATGTCGGCAATTGCTCGTCCTGCTGTCCCGATGTCGTGTCCTCTTTTATTGCGGGTTCATTTAATTTTAGGGTAAATTTTTCGGGGGACGTCATTTCAACCAATCGTGTTTTCGGTGTTGGAAAAAGCACGTCGAACGACTCGATCTGCGTTTCATAACCCCATGATTTGAATTGCGCGGAGATAAATTCCGCGTTTTCCTTATCGTACGGTGAGCCAAGATGATGCGGACGCGCGGACAAACGTTTTAGCCAAACGCTCAGGTTATCGGCTTTCAGATAACCGTCGAATTTGGATTCGAGCGAGCGTTGAGCTTGCGAGTTGTCGGCAGAAAATCCCATGATCGTCTGATTCGCGGGCATCGCGGACTGTGCAACGATCGAAATCGAAAGTACGAATAAAAGTAGAGTGCGGTAAAGCGATCTAAACATTGGGCCTCCGGTAGATGTAGAAATGAATTTGAGAATGTGAGTATTGTAAGACAGTTAGCCCCGAATCGGCGAACCGCCTTTTGTCATTCCGCAAGGAAGTTGCGCAAAACATTAGTTACCTCGTCTCGCGCTTCCTGTTGAACCCAGTGTCCGCTATTCTGTATCCGGTGTTCCGTGTACGGCCCGGCGATCATATCGCCAACACCGGCGACCGTTCCCGGCAAAATAGCTTTGTCCTTTTCACCATAAATGAACAGGGTTGGAATGTTAATTTTTGGCGGCATTTCGTTTTTGCCGAACATGCGTTTTGCTATATTCGCACGGTAATAATTGAGCATCGCCGTCGCGGCACCAGGCTGGGCCCAGGCTTTTTTATATTCGGCGATCTCTTCGTCGCTAAACACACCGGGCGTCGCGGTCGATTCTCGTAACGCCTTTGCCAACATAGCATAATCATTTTGTCTGAAAATAAATTCCGGCAGTGTCGGCAGTTGAAAGAAAAACATGTACCAGCTCGCGAAAAATTGCTTCATCGTCTGGTTGCGTTTCCAGATCGGGATCGGAGGGACTTGCAATGCCCCGAGTTTCCACAAAACCTCAGGCTTTTTCAACGCCACCGCCCATGCAATTGACGCTCCCCAATCGTGACCGATGACCGCCGCTTTTTCCCTGCCAAAGTGTCGGATCAAACCGACAACGTCGCCGACAAGATGGTCTATCGCGTAATCCGAGACTTTCTGCGGCTTGTCCGATAAGTTGTAACCGCGAAGATCCGGCGCGACAACCGTATACTCATTGCTCAACGCGACAAGTTGATGCCGCCATGAATACCAAAATTCGGGAAACCCGTGAAGGAGCACGACGAGCTTGTTGCCATTGCCCGCAGTCGCATAATGGAGCCGGAGATCCGCAAGTCTGGCAAAGTTAAAACTAATAGGATCAGCAGTCATTTCTTGTCGGCATCTTCAACGTCCGAGAATATTTTACCCGCTTCTTCGGGGTTCAATTTATGCCCCAAAAATTGAACAGCAATCGCCAACACCGAGTCACGTTTAGCAGCCAGATCACTGCCGCTAATAAGCACAAGCTGATCAGGTATAACGCCTATCTTCTCAAGACTTCTGCCGTCCGTCATTATCAGGTCGGCGACAGTAATGCTTGTCCCGTAAAATACCACCGAATCCATTCCCAACTCGTGATCAAAAAACATCGATTCCATCACGGCTCCAGCGGAACGGTCACCGATTACGATTCCGCGTTTTTCGATCTGCATTACTCGTGCCAATATTTCAGAAGCCGAAGCCGAACCACTGTCGATCAAGACCACGATCTTCCCGTCGAAAACCTCTTTCCCGCGAGATTTTGCAATCATCTCTTTTGTCTCCTTCCGACGTTTTTCATCGGCCACCTTTATGTCCTTCTGGAAAAGGTTTCCAAGCAGCCGTAAAAGCATATCAACCCTACCGCCGCTATTGCCGCGAAGGTCAAGTATCATCGCCGGAAATTTTTTCGCTCGGCCCATGATGCTGTCAACCTTGGATGGATCCAAGCTATATCCCGGCATTTTCCAAATAAAGATTCCGTCCAATTTCTCGTAAAAATACTGTCTTGTCGCTCTCTTTTGGGCATCCTCGGAGTCTCTGTTATATTGGTTAATATCCAAGCCTGTTACATCTATAGAACCTGTCAGGTCAATTAATCTTTTTCCATGAATAATCTTTGCATTAATATCATATTTAGCATTTTTCCCATCTGGCTTTTTTACGACTACGCTCAGTCCGTCCCGAGGCCGCAATGCAAAGTAGGTATAACGCATTTTCCATAGATTTTCTCGGGTTGGTTCATAACCTTCTATTGAATACAGTTCATCGCCAACTTGGATGCCTTTATTGGCTGCATCGCTTTTCTGGTCGACTTTAGAAACAAAACATTTGTCGCCAACCATACTAAAATCGAATCCGTACGAAACCTTGTCTGCTCTACCTGGTGGAAAAAAAAACAAATGAGAATCGTCAAAATCGATTAGGAACTGGGCAATTATGGAGCTCATTTGGCCTATTGAACCGGCTTTGCGAATTTTCTCTTTGGCAACCTTGTATTTAGCCTCCAAGTCAATCCCTTTGTATGATGGGTCATAGTAGTTTTTCTGTACATCATCCTTAATTCTCGCTAATATTTCCTGATGTCTCCCACGTTCATTGTCCATATCCTGTGCTAACGCAGAAATGACCGGATTGAACGCGCAGAGCAAGACCAGCAGTAATAAATATAAAATCGGTTTCATAGAAAATCCTCCTCCTGTGGTTTATACATTCTCTGTAGAGAAATATTACAGGCCCTTCAACAACCAATTGATAAATTCTTACATTCGTCATCCGAAATATCGATCGTCATTCTAAGTAGCGCAGTCGAAAATGTCTTTCCCTGTGCATCGGTCATTAGGCTGCGTGTTCCGCCGCCGCCAAGCGATTCGTGCAGCAGAAAATTCAAAGCTTTCAAATTCGGCAATTCGAAACGCTCGACATTTCCTTTTACTATTTCACCAAAATGCTCTTTTACATGTTCAGCCGTGACCTCGCGAACGAGAATCGGATAGTATTCGTCCTTTAATGCGATCAGGCCCACGTTAGCCGTGTCGCCTTTGTCACCCGATCGTGCATGTGCCATTTTTACAAGCTGAATATTCATACAAATTAGGCCTCCGCGTTTTCCCAATGTAGTTTACGAATTCTATTAGAGTCAGACCGCTCAATCAACTTAGGGACGGAAATCGATCACTTTTTGAACCTGAAAAACCAGAAAATAATCCATCCCGTCAGGCTTTACAAAATCATATTCGTCTTTGAGCGAATAACCGGCCAGCTTTGCTTCCTTGATGACTATTTCCTTTTTTATCCCGTGATCTTCGCCGTTACCGTTTCGGTCGATAAGGCCGATTAACGCATCATCCCGCAAACCGTGACGGAGATTTTTGAGATAACGAATCGGCTGGGCGATCTCGTGATATGTTTTTAAAATTAGTACAGCGTCAACCGAATGATCACTTAATCGCGGATCGTCCTCGCTTGCCAGGATTGTTGTGATGTTTGTAAATCCTTCGTCCTTAGCTCGTTTTGCTATGTGATTTATGTATTCCTGATTTATTTCCACCGCAAAGACTTTCCCTTTGTCCCCGACCCGCTTGGCGGCGCGGACCGTGAACCAACCTGAGCCGGCACCCACATCTGCCACCGATTTTCCCTGGGAAATTTGCAGAATATCCATCACGCGGTTTATCTGCAGATTTTTGTCGCGCTCGGCATTTTCAAAAATCGATAGATCGCCGGTGTACGGCTCGCTCGTCTTTCTGTTTACATCGTCGCTTACGGTGGGCGTCGGCGAGGCCGTCGGAGTTTCAAGCGGAGAGAGTTTTGCCGTCTGGCAAGCCAGCGAAAACGACAAAATGATAAATAATATCGAGAATTTAATATCTCTTTTCAAGGAATTATGATGATGTATCCATAAAATCGTTTGCCAGCGATTCGGCCAGCGGATTAACAGAGATCTTATCGATCAGCCCGATTCGAGATGCTTCATCGGCGTCGGTTCTTTTAGCAGTCAAAAACATTTCCAGGGCCATTGCTTCACCGATCAGTCTCGGCAAACGCTGCGTGCCGCCCCACCCTGTGATTATGCCGAGTCCGACGCCTGGATGCGCAAATGTCGCGTTTGGCGAGGCAATTCGGCGATCACATGCCAATGCCAGATCAAGCGCGCCGCCAAGGCAAAATCCATTGATCGCCGCAATCGTCGTCTGTGGCAAAGACTCGATCTTTGTCATCAGGGTTTGTCCGCGAACGGCAAATTCTCTCGCACTTTCGACCGTAACCAAAGCGATCTCGCGAAGGTCGGCACCCGATGCAAAAACGTCATCCGTACCGGTAAATATCAATCGCTCGATACTGCTCGCGTCATTGCAGCCATCGACAATTTGATGCAGCTCTTCTAAAACCGTTATCGAAAGCGGATTTCTGATCTCAGGCCGCGTAAAACGGACGATCACCGTCCTGCCTTCGCGATCGTTCTGTAGTTCGTTAGACATTCCGTAGAACATTTAACCACAGAGGACACAGAGAGCACAGAGAAAGCTTAGGTAAAACAAAAAAAGACCGATGATAGCATCGGCCTTTCCCTTTTCCCCTCTGTGCTCTCTGTGTCTCTGTGGTGAAAATCTTCGTTAGAGGATACTCAACTTCACGGCAAGCGGCAGCAGATATTTGGCTGATTTTTTAAGCGCAAATTTCGCGATGGCCGGTGCAGTCTTTGTCGCGATTGGTTTGAGCAAACCGGTTGCGACCGGCATTGCGACGTCCTTTGCAATGAACTTCGTCGTGCCCCAAGCGATCTTCGCGGCCGACCCAACGATGATAACCGCCGCATTCCCTGCACCACCAAGAACAGAGCCGGCAGCCGAGTTATCCCGTCTTGCAACCTTATTTTTATTCGCCTGTGCATGTGCACCAAACGACAAGGCAAGCAGACAGGCACACACAATGAGAGATCTGATAAAAAGTTGTTTCATTTTTAAGGGCAAGAGGAAAGAGTTTGGGCGGAATTATCGCTAAGCGGCGACTTTTCAATAGTATATGTTTCAGGCAGGTAAGGGAAGAGTTTTTTTCTCTTTTTCTCACATTAACGTAAGTTTCACAATCTTTCGTCTTGTATCATTTCGATCCACAATTTCAGTGTCAAATCTTCTCGGTCTGGGTTGCCGAGAGAAACGGGTGGCATATTGCGGCGCGAAACCTTTTTCAAAAACTCGCGGGACACGGCATGTCGCCTATTCCTTCTTCCTCCGTCGCTGCCGGTGGATGGCGATGGTTTCGGACAGTTTCAGATGGAGGGCGCCTTCGTATAACGTTATACCGGTGTGCCTCAGTTTTTCTTGACATCCATAGCACTAAGTTCTACCCTAAAAGGGCAGGGGCGGACCACAAATGAGAGTCTTCAAAAATAAGTGGTTTGCAAAATTTGCCAGAAAAGAAGGAATCAGCGATGAAAAGCTGATTCAAGCGGTGAAGGATGCCGATGCCGGAAACATTGATGCCGATTATGGCGGCGGTGTCATCAAACAACGGATTTCCAGACTGCAAGAAGGAAAATCCGGTGGTTATCGCTCAATAATCCTGTACCGTCAAGGCGAAAAGGCTTTCTTTGTCTATGGTTTTGCTAAGAATGTGCTGGACAACATAGACAAAGCAGATGTGCAGGGTTTCAAGAAATTGGCGAAGGTGATGCTTTCAGTTACTGATCAACAAATGGAGATCATGTTGGAAAAGGGTAAAATCGAGGAGATACAATCATGAAGAAAACAAAGGCTTACAGAAGTGAGGCGGCGGCGGCGATTTACGAAACGGCAACCGGCCTTTATGAAGCTGGTATTATCAACAAGCAAACAATGCGTGAGTTTGATGAATCTTGCCTTACGCCCATTCACGCATTCACCCCGCAACAAATCCGGGCATTGCGTGAGCGGGAACAGGTTAGTCAGACCGTCTTTGCCCACCATCTGAATATATCGAAGGACTCAATCAGTCAGTGGGAACGCGGAGAGAAGCGCCCGGCTGGACCATCGCTCAAACTCCTCTCGCTCATAGAGCGTAAAGGGCTTGCCTCGATAGCATGATCGCTTTACACCAGAGTAATCGGCGAGGATGCTCATTTGCCGTAATAGAAAACAGTCAATACTACCCCGTAGAATGTCGCTTACTCCTTCTTTTTCCGTCGCTGCCGGTGGTTCGGACAATTTTAGATGAAGGACGCCGTCGCGGGTCTCGAGTGAAGTGAAACGGCGGTTGTCACAACCGCTGGCCGAACCAGTAGCAGAGGGCGTCGGGGGCGACTACGAAGAAGACTTTGAACCGTTGGCCGCCGTCGCGGGTCTCTCCGTCTATTTTGCCGATCTTATCGAGGCCGGTGGCGATGAACTCGCCGCGGAGGGCTTCGACGTCGTCGGTGTGAAAGGCACATCCGTCCTGCTCGGGATCGTTGCCGTTTTCGGCGAGTGCCATTCGAACGCCGTCGCGTTCGAGCACCACGCGTTTGATCGCATCTTCGTGCGCCGGCTCGCCTCGCCCCGAATCCTGCTCAACGATCGCAAAACCCATGTGCCTGACATAATACGGTGCGGCCGTCGCAACATCCACCACCGGCAAATTCATCACGTCGCCTTGATACCCATAAGCCGAAAGCAATTTTGCCATATTCGCTCTACCATCCTTTGAATTTCGTGCTTAGTCCCTGAAAGGGACAGATTCAATAGCGTCGGGAGCATCCCGACGAAAATGTCGTGAATAAATTTGCCGTCCCTGTAGGGGACGAATGAATCGCCCGCCAAAATATAATCATTTGTCCCTTTCAGGGACATTTTAATATTTTGGAATTAGATCGTCGGGATTCTCCCGACTCTATTATATTTGTGCTTTTCAGGCACGATTAAACTTGCCCTGGCAGCACAAACGCTCCGATGTGCGGCGTGGACGTATTTAAGCACGTCTGCAAAGCCAGCAGCAGCGAATCGCGGAGATTCTCGGGTGTGACGATGGCATCCACCAGACCGCGGGCGGCGGCGTGTTTTGCGTCTAACTCTTTGTCGTAGGTGTTTCGGACGGCTTGCATTTCTTCTAACATCTCGGCGGTTGGTTCTTTGCCTTCTTTTTTTAGCTTTTCGATCTGCGTGCCATAGATCGCCTGGGCGGCGCTGTCGCCTTCCATAACGCCCATTCGGCCGGTCGGCAGCGAGAAGATAAAGTCGGGGTCGAAGCCCTGTCCGGCCATGGCGTAGTAACCGGCGCCGGATGCGTGATTTACCGTTAAGACGATTTTAGGAACCGTCGCGGTCGCCATCGCCTCGACAAATCTCGCACCTGCACGGATGATGCCCGAATGCTCGGCCTCGGCGCCGATCATAAAGCCGGACACGTCCTGTACGAAAAGCAGCGGCGTTGAGTGGCGGTCGCAGTTTTCGATAAAATAGGCAGTTTTCTCAGCGGATTCGGTATAGACGATGCCTCCGAAACGCGGCGGCGTTCCGGGTTTGCCTTTGGACATGCCCCGCGAATTGGCAATCACGCCGACCAGAATGCCGCCAATGCGCGCCGTGCCGCAGATCATTTCCTTGGCAAAATCGGCCTGGAATTCGTCGAGATCATCATCGTCAAGAAAGGCATTAAGAACGGCGCGCATGTCGTATGGGGCGCGATGATCTTCGGGTAAGATTTCGTAGAGTGTCGGTGATGATGCGCCCTTCCTCACGGTCGGGCTACTGACATCAGTGATCGAGACGCGAGTCTGCTCTTTAGCTGGGAGTTCACTAACGAGCTCGCGGATCTTTTCGAGGCATGACTTGTCATTTTTTGTGCGGTAATGCGCGACGCCGGAGATGGCGTTGTGGGTCATTGCACCGCCGAGCGTTTCGTTATCAATGGTCTGGCCGGTCGCACCTTTGACAAGGTTTGCACCGCCGAGGCCCATAAAGGATGTGCCTTCGACCATCAAAATTACGTCCGACAGAGCCGGAAGATACGCCCCGCCAGCGACGCACATACCCATAACGGCGGCGATCTGCGGGACCTTGAGATACCGACGCATAATCGAGTTGTAATAGAATATTCGCGCTGCACCGTATTGCCCTGGAAAAACGCCGCCTTGATACGGCAAATTCACACCCGCCGAATCGACCAGATAGATGATCGGCACGCGATTGCGCATTGCAATCTCCTGCGCCCGCAGGATCTTTTTGATAGTTTCGGGATACCACGCCCCGGCCTTGATCGTCGCGTCGTTGGCAACAACTACACATTCGCGGCCCTTGACCTTGCCCACAACCGTCACAACCGCCGCCGCCGGAGCCGTGCCGTCGTATTGGTCATAAGCGACAAGCAGGCCGATCTCCTGTCTGTAGGTATCGGGGTCGAGCAGCAGATCTACGCGTTCGCGGGCCGTCAGCTTGCCTTGTTTGTGGATCTTCTCGATCTTTTCTAGCCCGCCGCCGAGTTTGAGCTTGGATTCGAGACGCAGGTATTCGTCGGTAAGTTCGCGAAGTCGGGTTTGATTCTGAGCGAGTTTCATTTTTCGGAGATAATAAACGTCGGCACCATACCGCCGCCGGAGGAGACATTTGCAAGTTCGCTCGATGACAGTCGTGTGAATGCCGAGCCAACCTTGCCGAGGAAAAGCAATGGATCGAGATCGACAAGCTGCTCGACCATCTCCCAATTTCCGGCGTCATCCGTAATCATCGGGAAGAATTCCTTTGCCGTTTTGACACGTTCCTGAACTAAATAATCGCCATTTTTCACCGCAAGAGCGATCGCATCATCCCACTCGGACTCGGTAGAATTCCACCCAATAAGGATTCCGTGCCCACCGTAATCGTCGTTTGGTTTTAAAACTAATTTATGCGAATTTGATCGCGTCCATTCGACAAGGTCAATAGTCTCGCTTTTACTCACCGTGGTTTCATCGCGGAATTTTCGCGTCCACGGGACGTGCTTTGATATCGCTGCAAGCTCATCGTCGTTGAAAAGATGTTTGTATCGCTCGTTGGTTAGCACGGCGAAGATCGCCTTTTTATGAACCAATTTGCCGCGAAAGCTGTTGACCATACAGATCGCACCGGCCCGATAAGCGTCGACCAGGGCTGGCTGGTCGTCCATGATCGGCAGGTATTCGTTCACCAGAAGGCGTTTATAGACAATGTCTATCTCGACGCCGTTGCATGACATGCGCGAGCTGTTGAATTCCAGTTCGTCGGGCGAGCAAATGATAGATTTATAGCCATTTGCCTCAAAAAAGTCGCGGAAAAGCTCGAATTCCTTGATGGTCGGCAGATCTTTGAGATCGACGATGGCGATCACCGGTTTGTGATCGGGCTTGCCGCCGCAAAACTCGGCATAACACTTGAGCAAGACATCAAGCATCTTCGACGAGCCTTCGAGGCCTCGCACGTCATATCGCTCGGCGAACTTTTGCATGACCGGAAGCGATTTAAATATCTCCGTCGCCGAGTCTGAAAACGCAATCCCGGCGGGGCTTTCGCCATTTAGTTCAACATAGCTGTAAGAATCGTCGGTCAAAAACGAATCGAGCCGCGATGTCGGCGAGACATGAGAGTATTTGGGGTCAATCTTTATCAGCGTGCGTTCGATCTCGGTTACGCCGAGTTCGTCGAGCATAGCGTCATCGGTGACGGCGACGTCCTTTACTTTTTGGAGCGCGCCGAATATCGTTTCGCAAGTTGCGGTTATTCGCGACCAGTCGGTTTCCGTCACGAAATGAGGACGGAGATAAGGCGAAAGCCGCCTGCCACCGAAAATTAATCTTGAGCTTTCGAGCTGCTCGTCAAGTAGCCGCTGCGATGCAGATGCAAGATCGGCATCGTCGAGCAGATGGTGATAATAGGTTACGGCCTCTTTCAGCATAATTGTGGCCTATCTCGACATACTTAAGATCTCTTCGTACTCGTCCTTGGTGAGCGGCATCACCGAAAGCTGTGATTGCCGTACGAGTTTTATGTCTGCAAGAGCGAGATTTGCTTTGATCTGAGCGAGTGTCACTGACTTCTTCAATGGTTTGACAGGTTTTAGCCCGGTTGCAACCCATTTCTCATCCGTTGGATCAGGAAAAGCGGTACGCGAAACTTCAGCGATGCCGACAACTTCTTTCCCCACATTCGAATGATAAAAAAGCACCTTGTCGCCCTTTTTCATTGCTTTCAGATTGTTGCGGGCCTGAAAGTTACGAACGCCAGTCCAATCGGTCGCCCCGTCCTTTACAAAATCGTCCCAGGAATATGCATCCGGTTCCTGCTTTACCATCCAATAGTTCATAGTCGTAAATAGTAAATAGTAAATCGTCAATCGTAAATAGAAGTATGGTTACTTTTGTAATTTGGTTCTGATGTGAGAACACAATCCGGTTATCATTCGGCCAATTTCATCCATGTTCTGCATCAAACTTTGAAAAACATCATCAGAAATATATCCTAACCGAAACGCGATCAACAACTCTGTTTCGACCTCGCTCGCTGATCCTTGAGACATCGAAAGGAAGTTTAGAAATTCTTTATCCGATCGCCGACCTGCTCCTTCGGCAATATTCGCAGCGATCGAAACCGACGCTCGTCTAATTTGACTAATCAAACCAAATCTCTCGTCTTTAGGAAAATTGTCTGTAATCGTCTAAACCTGCACTGTGAAATCAACAGACTTCTTCCAAACATCCAGTTGCTCGTGAGGTCTCATAAACCATTCATCTTTTCTTAATCTATTGACGATTTACTAACTCTTCTGCGATTCCGCCGCCTTTTTATTCAGCCATTTTGCCCAGCGTTCCAAATACGGGCGGACTGGCTTAAATAGCTTTGCACGCCAGCTTCCCCGCGACTGTTTTTCGCTCCAGACTTTTAGATTTTTTTCGGCGTATTGACGGATCTGCGGCTCGAGGCTTGTACGTTTTACAGAATGTTTTTGTGTCAGAAAATAGTGCTGGCCTACGAGCGAGAATAATAGGCCGGCGATATTGCCCTTGAAAGAGCTTTTGGCCATAAACTTTTTAACGTATCCCTCCGTCGGCATCAGTAGAGCGGCCATCGACATCTCGAACCACGGCGCCTGATTACCGGCCCGTGGATGATAAAGCCCCGGCAGATCGCCCTTAATCGGCGTTTCCATGTTTTTCAGACGAGGATCGCTTATAAAATCGACGAGCTTTATCTTTTCGACGCCACGATACTGTTCGATAGGCAGGAAATCGAGCACTTTATTGATCGCGCCCTCAGTATCCTTGGGCAACGTAAGCGTCGACGTATTTTCAATGCGTATCTTTGTAATTTTCGCGGCCTTTTGACCGGCGGTTTCTATTGCCATACTTAGCGCTAATTGTAATTCGAGAATCGTTAATAGTAAATCCGACCACAACAATGTGGCGTGAACGCAACAATTCGAGTTCATTTATGGTTCGTGCGAAACGCAAATGTCAATGAATCTGGACGTTTTCCAACGTCGTCTCCATTGGCACGGAATTTGTAGTAGGAAGTACAGATACACGTATTTCAATGAACCAAACCACATTAGCCAAATCGATAAATATCAGCGGCGTCGGTCTGCACACCGGGGTTGAGGTCAATATGACCTTGCGGCC
>JAYUDV010000036.1:0-2614 GCA_043739565.1 Chloracidobacterium sp. | reverse complement strand
CGTTTCGGCTCAATTGTGTCGAGTCTGTCAGGCGCTTTCGAGCTTTCGCACGACCCCGCCGTCATCTCGTCTGGCAAGACCGAAGCCAAGCTCGCCGCGATATTAAAGGAAAATCCCGAACTTGTCGCACTCAATATCAAACCGGCCAACGCCGATTCGCTCTCGGTTTTTCGACGTGAAGCTCTCAGCCGCGACGATGTCGAATCGATCTCTGCCGACGCTGCCAATGCAAAGCCCACGGGCAAACTGGCGATCGGCCAGCCGCGAAAGATAGACGCTTCGGGCGTTTCCGTGATGTCGTTTTCGTCAAAGGTGTCGATTGACGGCTCGAATGCAGCGACAATTGTAGCCATCGCCTCGCTTCAAAATATCTCGCAAAGCGTCGTCGGCATCAACCCAACAAAGGACGAAGACCTGTGGAAAGCCGGATTGCCGATCATTTTTGTCGTCGATCAAACGGGCAATGCCGTTTTTCACCCGGACCGCACCTTATCCGCCGCAAATAAACCAATGGGCGACCTCAAGATCGTACAGGAATGGAAAGAGTCGGGCGGCCAGGTCCAATCCGCGCTGGTGCCTTTCTCCGCCACGTACAATGGTAAAAACTTCGATATGATCGGCGCTTATTCGACCGCCGAGATCGGCGACGGCTACAATTTCGGTGTCATTACAATGCAGGATGAGCGAAAAGCTCTCGCGTCGGTCGGCGAAATGCGAACGCAGGCGTGGCTTATCAGCATGGCGTTTGCCGTGTGCGCGCTGGTTGTCGGATTTGTCGGTGCGCGCTTTATGACCGCTCCGATATTAAAGCTCGCCGCCGCCGCAAAGAAAATCGGTGCGGGCGACTTCTCAACACGCGTTGAAACAAACAGCCGAACAGAGATCGGAACGCTTGGGCTTACGTTTAACGTCATGACCGATAAAATCGAGGAGCAGATCGCAAATCTCGCGAAAGCCGCCGAAGAAAACCGTGAGCTTTTTGTCGGCACGGTCAAGGCGCTGGCAGCGGCGATCGACGGCAAAGATAAATACACTCGCGGCCATTCCGAACGCGTGTCCCGCATATCTGTCGCTATTGGCAAGCGAATGGGAATGGAGGCGGATGAGCTTGAAACACTGCGTATCAGCGCTCTGCTTCACGACATAGGCAAGATCGCGGTTGACGACGCAATTCTCAAGAAACCCGCCGCGTTGACCGAAGCCGAATTTGAGATCATGAAAACCCATCCGCTAAAGGGTTACAAGATCATGTCGCAAATCCCGGCGATGAAGGCCTTTCTGCCCGGCATGGTCATGCATCACGAAATGGTCAACGGCAAGGGCTATCCGCACGGCCTCACGAGCGATCAAATACCGCTGCAGGCCAAGATCGTTTCGGTCGCCGATACATTTGACGCGATGACCATCGACCGGCCTTATTCAAAGGGAATGGAGCTGCAGCCGGCGCTCGAACGGCTCCGCAGCTTTGTCGGCACGAGGTACCAATCTGACGTCGTCGAGGCCCTCATTGACGCATGTAACGCCGGCGAAGTTGCAAATGGCATCGTCCGTCAATTGGCCGCGATACGTGCGGCCGAGGCCGAAGCTGAGGACGCAGAACCGGTAAGACTTGTGGCTTAGACTAACGTATGGACGCTGCGACAAACCAGGAAGTATGGGAGGTTGAGGCAAACAACGAGGTTTTCTCGACCAGTTTCGCCGAGATGGCCGCCTGGATCACGCAAGGCTCGCTTTTGCGGATCGATCGCGTTCGCAAAGGGAATTTGCGCTGGATCGAAGCGGGAAAAGTGCCATCGTTGGTTGATTTTTTCAACGCAAAAGACGCCGCCGAACCGCCGCCGCCGGTTATTTCGACGACGACAACCGAGATACTCGGTGTCGCCCAACAGCCACAGCAATTTGTCAATCCACAGATCGCGGTTGCCGCCCCGACCTCTGTCGCGGACGCATGTTCGATGCATCCGGACGCTCCGGCCGTGTACATCTGCGACACTTGCGGAAATTCATTTTGTAAAGCGTGTCCAAATTCGTACGGCGGCACGGTCAAGATCTGCCCGTTTTGCGGCGCGATGTGCAAATCGCTGGCACAGCGTGAGGCTAACAATGGTCGCAAACAAGTTATCCAGGCCTCGATCAACGAAGGCTTTGGCTTTGGCGATTTTGCGAAAAGCATCGTTTATCCGTTCAAGTTCAAGGCGAGCCTCGTCATGGGCGCGTTGATGTTTATGTTCTTCTCGATCGGCCAGTCTGTGGTTGGATTTGGCGGGATTTTCATGATGTTTTCGGCCCTAATATGCTTTTTGCTCGCGAATACGCTCACATTCGGTATTTTGGCGAATACGGTTGAGAATTTCTCACAGGGCAAGCTGCGTGAGAATTTTATGCCGTCGTTTGACGAATTTTCGCTTTGGGATGACGTTGTTCATCCATTTTTCCTGATGATCGGTGTGTATATCTCGTCATTCGGGCCGTTCATCGTAGTTGTATTGATTGCAGTGTTTTGGGTGATGGGCCCGGTCAAGGGCGAAATGAACGGCATCCAGTCCGACGCCGCTCGCACCATCAATCCCGAACTGCCATACGCAGCAAATGCCGCCAAGCAGAGCCAACAGAT
>JAYUDV010000035.1:0-2618 GCA_043739565.1 Chloracidobacterium sp. | reverse complement strand
ATATTATCTCGGGTTTATCCGTGTGAGTCTGTGGTTTCGCTCTTTGATTTTAGTAGCTTTTCCAAATGATGCTCGCGGATGCCGTATAAAGCTTTTATCTCGTTGATCTGGCGGTCGAATTCATCGCGTGAATTTGGATTGGACAGCCGCGTGCCGACGAGCATGTTGTTTTTCGGCGTGTGCTCGACCGAGATAAATTCGAAAAGCTTGGTCGCGTACCCCTCGCGTTCAAGCAGCAGCGAACGCAGACCGTCGGTTAAGGTTTCGGCGACGCGTTCGAGCATCACGCCGTGTTTCAGGATGTTTTTAAACATCTCCGGCGGCACGATCTGCGGGCGAATTTCCTGATGACAGCAGGGTGCGGCGACGATCAGCCCTGCTTTAGCAGTTATGCCCTTGTAGATAGCGTCATCGGTCGCGGTATTGCAAGCGTGAAGCGCGATCAGGACATCGATCTCGCCCACGTCGTAAGAGTCGATCGTGCCGGTTACAAAGCTCAAACCGTCGAACTCACTTGATCTGGCGATGTCGTTGCAAAGCCCGACAAGCTCGCCGCGGGCTTCGATTCCGGTAACGGAGACGTCAATGCCGCGATGGTTTTTGAAATAATCGTATGCGGCAAAAGTCAGATAGCCTTTGCCGGAACCCATATCGACGATCTTTAAGCGTGAACGATCCTTCAACTCTGATTTTTCGACAAGGCTTGCGAGAATCTCGACAAATTTATTAATTTGCCGCCATTTATAGGCTTGAGCGGCGCGGACCTCGCCGCCGTCAGTCGTGATGCCGAGAGCACTGAGATAAAAGGCATTCTGGTCAATCTGAACCGTCTTTTGGCGGTCGTGTTCGAGGGCCGGCGGCGCCTTAAACGTCGGTTTCGCGCTGTTTAGCCGCGATTTGCCGCTCTTGCCGATATCGAGTTGAAAGTCGTTTTGCGTTGTAAATAAATGCCCGCTGTGAAACCCAACATCGATAGCCTCGCTGATCAGAGCTATGCCGGTGTTAAAGTCAAAATTTTTCGCGGTGTCGCGCGTTTCGTATCGGTAGAGAAAAAAGAGCCGCGTGCCTTTTTTGGTCTCGATCAGCCGCACGTGGATTTTTTGCAGATGCGAGTCCGCGCCCTTATAATTACCTAAAGTCATTTTCACGAATGTGCGCTGCTCCAGGCTTTGGGCAAGCAGGTTCAAAAATTTCTCTACGTTTTCGAGCATTCCGAGGAAGAGGTTAGCACAAATGGAAAAAGAAAATAGCGTCGTCCCCGCCAAGATTTTTGTAGAATCGGTGGCTTATCTACTCCGCGAAACTTTTGAAGGCTCGCCCGAGGGCGTACCGAGTGCGTATCTCGACAGAGGCGTCGGTATTTTTGCGACTTTGAGTGACGTTTCATCTGAGGCTGCGTCGATGGAATTTCACGGAACGACGATCGCAGGGCAGACCGAGCACGCAAAATTTTACCTCGACCGGCTTTGCGAGTTTATCAATGGCCGCACGGAGACGGTAAATTGGGACGCCAGCTGGCTGATCGAAACGGTCGACGAAAACGAATGGAAAGCTCTGCTCGAAAGCGTCCGGCGGTCGTATGAAAGTACGCTGCGATGCCTTGTAGAGGTTCAGGATTGGCATAGCGACAAGGTCGGGATGGCGATGTCCCTAGTCGCACATACCGCCTATCATCTCGGGGCTATACGGCAAATAGCCAAAGCGGCGGCAAAGTAAGCGTACAGTCGGGCTTCGGATATATTCTAATTTTATTTCGTTCCATGGAGTTGATAAAGATTGTTAGGAAAACTTTGGCAAAAGAAATGGATTCCATGGATTTTGGGCATTTCCCTCGCTCTCCTGACGCTTACCGCCAGGATCTGTGTCGCTTATTTTCTGGCCAGTGACGCGCCGGGCGACGGTGTAGTTTATTCGCAACTCGCGAAGAACATTCTCGAACAAAACGTCTATTCGGTCGACGCGCAAGCGCCTTTCACGCCGACTTTGATCCGCCTGCCGGGTTATCCGCTTTTTCTCGCCGCCGTTTATTCTGTTTTCGGACACGATAACAACACGGCTGTGCGTATCGTGCAGGCCGTTTTTGACACGGGAACATGTGTGATCGTCGCGCTGCTCGGATTGCTTTGGACGGAAGACGCGGAGAAAAAACGGAAAAACGCGCTTTGGACATTTGGTCTCGCAGCTTTGTGTCCGTTCATCGCGATTTACGCGGCGACGCTTTTGACCGAAACCCTGACGACCTTTCTGATGGCGGCAATGACGTTGACGGCGACGCTCGCCTTTAAATCCGTGAGCGCAAAAAAATCTCTGCTGTGGTGGATGCTTACAGGCTTGCTCGCGGGCTCGGCAGTCCTTTTGCGTCCGGACAGCGGACTTTTTGCCGCCGCGATCGGTTTGACGCTGGTCATTTCGGGCTTGTTTTTGAATACGGAAAGCTTGCCGACATACTTTCAAAGATTTCTGCAAGTGAGTTTGAAAGGCGTGGTCTTTTCCTTCGCTTTTATTTTAGTCCTAACGCCGTGGGCGATTCGCAATTATCGGGTTTTCGGCGTGTTTCAGCCGCTTGCACCGGCGCACGCCGATATGCCGGGCGAATTTGTACCGCAGGGTTATGACCG
>JAYUDV010000034.1:0-6901 GCA_043739565.1 Chloracidobacterium sp. | reverse complement strand
AGCATCCGCGTAAGCCGAAGCACCATGTTGCTACTCTGGATCGCAGCCGCCGAGATTGTAAAGCGAGTAGTTTTTTTCAACTCGTCATAGAGCGTCCCTGTAGACGTTCTCAGGGTTTTAACCGCATCGGCCAGCGACGGCATTCCCGTCTCGTCGTCATATTTGTCATCATCGTTGCTGCCGCCGAGCTCTTCTCTAATTTTTTTTGCCAGCTTTTCCACACGAGCCAGCCTGACGATGTCCTCGTTCGAAAGTTTGCCGGTCTGCTCAACCGACTTTTCCAGTTGATCCGTTATTTTCAGGGCCTCGTCGCCGCGGTCGATCATCTCATCGTGGTCCTTCTTGTCTTTTTCGATACGCATCTTTTCCATCGTTTCCTGAAAATTTTTCGGCGCCGCCTCTTTATCCTGATCGAATTTAGGAAAGGGATTCTTCGAATCCTCGATATTTTGCGCCCATGCCCCGACGGTCAACGCGGCGAGTAGGATAATCAGCGGAATTATTCGACAAGGTAACCACATAACTAAAAATTCAGCGGCTTCCGATATTTAATGGCCGGTGTCCTGTGCCGGATCCGGCGAGGTCCCGGTAACGGCCTCGATCAACTTTGCGAGAAATTCGTCTTCGGCGACGCCCGAGCTTCTAACGGTTAGCCACTCCGACATCAATCCGTTATTCGCACGGCCCTCAATTTTAGCGTTGACGGAGACGTTATTTTGGATGCCGTCGATCGACTGGACCTCGATGGTCAATGTGTATTGGGCCCGTGTCCAGGCCGAATCCGTCGATTCAAGCACTGCGTAACGTGTAAGCTCGTTTTGCGTGATCACCGAGCCTTTGGCAAAAACGAACGGCTGCGTGACAATAATGCCGTCCTTCATTCTCGACGAAGCGTCATCGACGACTATCTTTTGCTCGCGAAGCACGTCGATGATCGATGCTATCAGGGCGTCGCGTCGAGCCGTAAGTTTTGTCGGGTTTGGCAGCCTGTCTCGAACCTTGGTCTTGCCTTTTCCCCAATCGAACGAATGCGTAGCGTCATTACTGCGCGTTGTGACCTTATTGCCTTCATCCTTGATTGTTTTCGTCTGGGCATCGACGCCTTTTTGAGCAAAAACCGGCAAGCTGAATGCGATGACCAATAAAATCGTAACTATGGGGAACTTCATATTTTCTCGGCCAAGCAGATTGGTCTGCGTCTGAATCGAATATAACGCAAAACACCGACTTTTGAAAGATTTGATGAGGTTCGGGGTGATTAAGTTGTCACGGCCCGCGATCATTTAGAGGATTTACCTCCGTTTTGCAGCTCCCAGAGCAAAAGGTGCTTGAGAAAGACGTTGTACGCGGCAAAATACGCTATGCACAGCCCGGGAAAACCATCGAGGAATCCGGCTTTTAATAGATAAGTAGAAATGAAAGCGGCGGGTCCAGCCAATGCAATTGCAAGCGGCGACGTACGCGTCCCGCGAGCCAGCATCGCCTGAGCGGACAGCGGTGCATATCGCGTTTGTATCATCAGAGCGTGCTGGGCAGCGCTGTCGACGCTGAAATGCAGCAGATCGGCATTAAGCTTGCCAACGCTCGCTCCGTCTGCCATCTCGACCGATTCGTGAATGGCAACGTCTTTCCAACGCGCTTTACGGCGGTCAAAAAACCGAAGCTGCCAGTCCGGATACCAGCCGCTATGCCTTATCTCGCATCCCATATAGGTCGATAATCTCGGCATCCGATAGCCGTCCGCCACTTTTCCGGTAAAATTAAGTATCTCAATGATCTCATCCTTAAGGTTCAGCGAAACGCGTTCGTCGGCGTCGATGCTTAAGATCCAATCGTAAGCGGCGTTATCGACGGCAAATTGCTTCTGAGCGGCAAACCCTCTCCAATTCTCCTCAATGACTCGCGCACCGAGGCTCACGGCGATCTCGCGTGTCCGGTCCGTGCTGGCGGCATCGACAACCAGCACCTCGTCAGCCCAATCGACAGACCGTATCGCATCGGCGATCTTAGCTTCCTCGTTGAATGCAATAATTACGGCAGAGATTTGCACGGTATGAATTTTCGCAGACTTGAGCCAAAACTAAAAGTGCCGCATCTACGGCACTTCGTTTATATCACTTTAATCCGCTTTTACTTTGGAATCTTGACCGGCGAATCGATCTGAATGTTGTTTACGCGAAATGCGGTTGATGTTGTACGCTGGAGATCGGCGAGCGATTTGTTGTAGTCGGTCTCGGCCCGGATTTCCGCGTTTTTCGCGTTGTTCAGTGTATTTTCACGTTGCAGTAAAAGAAATGTCGTCGAGCGTCCGGCGTCGTAGAGTTTTCGCTCACCGTCAAGCTGTATCTCGGCGTTCTCTCGTGCGCGGCGTGCCGTCAGCACACGCTGACGCGACGTTTCGACGGCCTGGACCGCATTTCTGACCTCCACGATCACGGTTTGCTCCTCGCCGCGAGTCTGGGCGTCGAGCTGATGCTCCTGAACTTTCGCACCGTCAAGATTTGCCTTCGCCGTTCGATTGCGAAACGGGAATGAAATCGTAACGCCAACCGCGAAATTAGGCGCGTCCGGGCGAAAAATATTTGCCAGCGACCGGTTAAATCCGCCAAAAAGAAACGATGGCGACGCCGGGACCACGAGGCTTGGGTTGACGAAAACCGGCAGCAGCAGAGTCGTCCTTGTCGCATTTAGCGAATTGAACAGAAACAGGTCTTGCGAATTTGTCAGTTGATTGGTCGTAAAGGCCGAATTCGTCCCGCTCCGTGACAAACCGTTGAGCGAAAACGTCGAGGTAAAATCTATCTGCGGTTTGATCTGATTTTTGAAAAAATCAATATCGACCGCATTGATCTCTCTCTGCAATTTAAGACGCTTTAATTCAAACCGGTTGTCCATTGCGTCCTTCATCGAATCGTCAAGGCTGACCGGATCGAGACTAAACGCCGGGGCGTCAGTCGGTACAAGCGTTTGCATCCACTCGGGCGACAGCGGATCGCGGATAACGAGCTGCTTGAGCGTATTTTCAGAGGTTTCGACCTGCTGCGTCGTGAGTAGTAGATCGCCCTCGCGGTTCGCGAGTTCGGTCGCGACTTCAGCCCGTTCGAGCGGCGCCGCCGCCCCGGCGTCAATCTTGACCTCGATCTGACGCAGATTTTCTCTAGCAAGATTTACATTCGCGACCTGGTTTTGCTGGTTGCGCAAGGCAAACACAAAATCCCAATACGCCCGCTGGACCGACGAGATCGTCGTTGTCGCTTTTAGCCGAAAATCGGTATCCGTCTGTTCGAGACGCTTGCGGGCAATAATTATCCCGTGCCGCCGCGTATCGATCCTGAAATTCCGGAAAAGTGGTTGTGTAAAATTTGCTCCAAGCGACGAGAAATATGTCGCGCTGCTGGTGCTGGAGATTGTGCCCGAGCTCACCTGAGCCTGTCCAAACGCGCTCTCGGTTCGCTGGTTATTTAAAAATACCTGATAGCTACCACCGCCGCGTTCGAAAAATTGGCTGAAATTGGCATTGGCGCGAAAATCCTTGGTCGCGGCCTGTCCTGTCGTATGGCTCCGCGTAAAATTTGGCGTTGCGGTGAAAACAGGATCGTAAATTCCCAGCAGCGAGCGGACCTGCGTTTCCTGAAATCGCACGTCGTCACGCGAAACCTCGATGTCATTGTTATTTTCGAGCGCCCGGCGAATCGCGTCGGATAGCGCAATCGGCACCGGCTGAGCGGTCTGGACACCCACGCGATTTACATTTGACGGCGTATAACCGATAGATGCGGAC
Source organism: Chloracidobacterium sp. (assembly GCA_043739565.1). Classification (GTDB taxonomy): domain Bacteria; phylum Acidobacteriota; class Blastocatellia; order Pyrinomonadales; family Pyrinomonadaceae; genus OLB17. The sequence goes on along the minus strand of JAYUDV010000034.1, from coordinate 3,120 downwards.
GGCGCAATCTTTCGTTCGGCCGGCGAGGCGACGACTGGGGCCAGACGCGGGTCGCCGATATTTTTTGCTTCTCGAGGCGCGTCCTGAGCGGCCGCAGAGCCGACGCAAACGATGCTGACAAATAAACTCAGAAATAGAAGATTGCGGTATCGCGAAAGTTTCATGGGTGGACAGCTCCGGCGTAAACACCTGATTTTATCTATTATTGCTTAAATCTCAAACCCTTACTACGTCTGCGAAAATCCGATTGTTTCAAGAATCTGGCGCCGGCGGTTGTGGCCCGGAGCGATCCGGCGGCAAACAACAGTCGATTGAATAACCGGAAAAGGTGCGTTATCGTAAAGTTTGTAATATACGTAATTCTTTGGAGGAATATAAATCATAATGGCGATTAAGGTTGGTATCAACGGCTTCGGACGCATCGGTCGTAACGTGATGCGGACATGTCTCGGCGACAGCGAGGTCGAATTTGTCGCGGTAAATGACCTGACGGACACAAAGACATTGTCCCATCTGCTCAAATACGACTCGATCATGGGCAATCTCGATCATAAGATTACCCACGGCGAAGGCTCGATCACGGTCGAGGGCGACACTTTTCGCGTTTTTTCGGAACGCGATCCGTCCGCGATCGACTGGGCGTCGGTCGGTGTCGAGATCGTGATCGAATCGACCGGCCTATTCACCAAGGCCGAGGACGCCCGCAAACATCTGCGCGGCGACGTTAAAAAGGTCATTATTTCGGCCCCGGGCAAAGGCGAGGACGTGACGATCGTACTCGGCGTAAATGAGGGAATGTACGATCCCCACAATCACCACATCATTTCTAACGCCTCATGCACGACAAATTGTCTTGCTCCCGTGGCGAAAGTTATCCATGAAACATTCGGCATCAAGAGCGCCCTGATGAACACGATCCACAGCTATACAAACGATCAGCAACTGCTCGATCTGCCGCACAAAGATCTTCGCCGTGCGCGTGCCGCCGCTCTGTCGATGATCCCGACCTCGACCGGTGCGGCAAGGGCTATCGCTCTTGTTATCCCCGAGCTGAAGGGCAAGTTTGACGGCATTTCCGTTCGCGTTCCGACGCCAAATGTCTCGCTGGTCGACGTTGTCATGAACGTCGAACGCCCGACATCCGTCCAAGAGGTCAATCAGACGCTAAAAGACGCCGCCCACGGCCAGATGAAGGGAATTCTCGCGTTTAGCGAAGAACCGCTTGTTTCGATAGACTTCAAGGGAAACTCTAACTCATCGATCGTAGATGCTGAAAACACTAAGGTTATCGACGGCACATGTATCAAAATCCTCTCGTGGTACGACAATGAATGGGGATACTCATGCCGCGTTCGTGATCTGGTTAAATATATCGCTGGAAAAGGTCTATAATCAATTCGCTCTTAATGTTTTGTAGTCGAATGGAGGCAGTTATGAAATCAGGTAGAAAAAATATTCACATCGAGTTTCTTTTTGCGTTTTGTTTACTTATCCTTCCCTTGGGTCTAAACGCTCAGTTTGGAGGTCGAAACGACGCCGTTCGCGTTTACGAAGGACGAAATTCGTCCGGAAACAGCGAATCGTTCGGCGTCGGCACATATCGCTCGAATCAGAACGAATTCGGGTCGCTTCGCAACGATCAGGCCTCCTCCGTCAACGTTTCACGCGGATTCAGCGTCCGGCTATGTGAAAACGAAGGAAACAATGGCGAAGGCGAAGGGAAATGTGAAGAATACAGCGAGGGATCTCATAACCTTCGGTACGAAAAGTCCGTTTCATATATCCGCGTGTGGCGATCGTCCGGAAACGGTAATGGCAACGGCGGCGGATTCGGCGGCGGAAATTTGAGATCGGCGCTTACTGTTTTTGAGGATCGCGATTTTCGCGGACGCTCTCAGACATTTGGGCCGGGCGTATATTTAAACGCCGCGGGCCAGTTAGGCAACCTTAGAAATGACAAAGCATCATCTATAATCGTGGGCCGAGGCTATCGCGTCCGCTTGTGCGAGGACGAGGGCACAGACGGCCGCGGAAGCGGACGCTGCGAAGAATATCGCGAAGGCAGCGTCAACCTTAGATATGATAATACGGCGTCCTTTGTTCAGGTTCGGCGGGCCAACGGCGGTGGAAACGGTTGGTGGGATGAAGAAGGCGTGATCCTTTATTCAAATAGAGGCCAATCGGGAAACCAACAGTCCTTTAACGTCGGCACATATCGCAACGATCAGGGCCAGCTAAACCAGATCGGCAATGACCGCGCCTCGTCCGTTTTTGTCTCGCCGGGCTATCGCGTTCGCGTTTGTGAAAATGAAGGCGGCGGCAACGGCAGCGGCAAGTGCGAAGAGTTTGGCGCCGGGAGCTATAATCTCCGATATGAGCGTAAGGCCTCGTATCTGAGAGTTTGGCGGTCAAGGTAAACGGTCGTCATCCCGCATAATGGCCGAGTTAAGGCTCTACGTTAACAGCAGTAATTGATTTATTGTCCCGTAGGGATTTCGTGAAAATAGCCCGTCGAATTATCGCTGGGCAGTCGATTGCAGGATTTTGAGTTCTGTAGGTAAGACTGTTCGCCTCACGCGTCGATTTTCAGGCGTCACTACGAGACTTTGGAGGAAGGAAATAAAATGAATAGATCTGCCTTGTGGGTTTGGGTGATGATGTTTGCGGTTATGATCGCGATTCCTTGCAGAAACCTGTCGGCCCAGGAATCTTCAATGCCAAGGCCACCAAAAATGGTGCTCGTAAACGGCTTAAAGGAAGACGCTAATTATGTCTTGCAGGCTAAAAATCCCGCAGACCTGCTAAAAAAGACCGAGATCGATGATTACGATTATAAATCGAACGATGCGGTGCAGGAGCGGGCTGCCAAGGGCCTGCAGAAAGTAAAGCTGCTGCTCGACGGCGGCATGCCCGAAACTGAGGAGATCGCTCTTGCCAGCGGCAAGATGACGCTCGGCGATCTTATGCAGTCACTGCTGGATACCAACCGCAACGCGATCTTTGTCGGCATGATAGGTAAATTGGAACAAACTGCACTGCAAACAATGGTCTGGGTCGAAGACGTCGGCACGAAAGGTAAATTAAACTATGACCAGTTAGAAGCAGCGGCGGACGAAGGCG
>JAYUDV010000033.1:0-16240 GCA_043739565.1 Chloracidobacterium sp. | reverse complement strand
GAGCATTCGATCTCAAGTTTTCAATCCCGGACAATGCGAACCTCGGGTACGCACATATCGATTTTACCGTTCCGGGCGACGGCGGCGTCCAATATCAGCATCAGTTTCAGATCCAGGAGTTTCGGCGGCCGGAATTTGAGGTAACGACAAAGGTCGAATCCGAGGCCCCATTCTTTGTTGGCGGCAAGGCGAATGTCGCGGTCGAGGCTAAATACTACGCCGGCGGCGGTCTCGCCAATGCCGACGCTAACTGGACCGTCACCGCGAATCCGACGAATTACACGCCTCCGAATCGCGGCGATTACACGTTCGGCACATGGACGCCGTGGTGGGGAATTTACGATTATGGCGAGTTTGCCGGTGGCGGACGCGGCGGCAATTACGGCGGTTCGACGCAGACGTTCAAGGGCGTGACCGACGCCAGCGGCAAGCATCTGCTCAAGATCGATTTCGAATCGGTCAATCCGGCCCGGCCCTACACAATATCGGCGGCGGCATCGGTAATGGATGTTAATCGCCAAACGTGGTCGAGTTCCACTTCGCTGCTTGTTCATCCGTCGTCGCTGTACGTCGGTATAAAAACGCCTCGGACATTCGTCCAAAAGGGCGAGAAGATCGAGGTCGAGTCGATCGTATCAGACATTGACGGTAATCTCGTCACTGGACGCGACGCCGAGATCAAGGCTGTTTTGAAGGATTGGGCATTTGATAAAGGCTCGTGGAAAGAACAAACCATCGACGAACAAACATGCACCGTCAAATCCGCCGACAAACCACAAAACTGCACTTTTATTGCCAAACAAGGCGGAAGGTACACGATCACCGCAACCGTGATGGATGACAAGGAGAGATTTAACGAGAGCGAGTTGACGGTCTGGGTTCCGGGCGGCAAAACGCCTCCGAAACGCAATGTCGAGCAGGAACAGGTGCAGATCATACCGTCTAAGAGAGATTTTTCACCGGGCGATGTGGCCGAGTTGCTTGTGATCTCGCCGTTTACACCGGCTGAGGGCGTACTGACGCTTCGCCGTGACGGCATCGTCAAAACCGAGCGGTTTACGATGAATGATTCGTCGATCACGCTTAAGATACCTCTCGATGAAAAATATCTGCCAAATATTACGGCCCAGATCGATCTCGTTGGCGCCGCATCGCGGACGAATGACAAAGGCGAGGTTGACGCAAAACTCGCTAAACGGCCCGCGTTTGCAAGCGGGAACATCAATCTCGCAATCTCGACAGCATCGCGTAAGCTCACGGTTTCGGCTGAGCCACGGGACAAGACACTTGCACCCGGCGGCGAAACAAAGGTCGATGTGCAGGTCAAAGACAATCGCGGCGAACCGGTCGGCAACAGCGAGGTTGCAGTCATCGTCGTTGATGAGAGCGTGCTGGCCCTGTCACGATACACGATCGGCGACCCGATGGACACTTTTTACACGGCTCGCGGGACCGGCACGACTGACTATCATTTGCGGAAAGATGTCTTGCTTGGAAATCCGGATGATGTTAAAAAGCCGCCGCCGCCTTCAGCGAGCGTTATGGCTGATTCTGTCTCAGAGATGCGATCCGTGGGCGGTGCGTCAGCAAACAAGCCCACTGCATCGGGTAGATTCGAGCAACAAGAAAAGAATGAGAAAAGCGCTAATTTTGCGATTGACGGAGTTGATAAAGATGCAAACGCCCAACAGGCTCCCGAAACACCGATCAACCTACGACAGAATTTCAATGCTCTCGCTTTGTTCTCGCCGATGGTCAAGACCGATTCGAACGGCCACGCCGTTGTCGATATTAAAATCCCCGACAATTTGACGCGTTATCGCATCACGGCGGTCTCGGTCGATACGGGCAAGCGATTTGGCAAGGCGGAATCGACGATCACGGCGAAGCAGCCATTGATGGTTCGTCCGTCCGCGCCGAGATTTATGAATTTTGGCGATAAGATTGATCTACCGGTTGTCGTTCAAAATCAGACTGATAAGGACATGGCTGTCGATGTGGCGATTCGGGCGACTAATGCGGTTTTGGGTGACTACCACCCCGCCGCAGACGCGGCACCCCTCCTAAACAAGGAGGGGAGCATGAGTCTCGGCAAGCGTGTGCTCGTTAAGGCAAACGACCGTGTCGAGGTGCGGTTCCCTGTCTCTGCGATGAAGGCCGGAATTGCGCGGTTTCAGATCGCGGTCTCGTCGGGCAAATATAACGACGCGGCCGAGATCTCGCTGCCCGTTTGGACGCCGGCGACGACCGAGGCGTTTGCGACCTACGGCACGACCGATCAAAACGGAGCGATCATTCAGCCGGTGCAGATGCCGGGCGATGTGTTCCCGCAATTCGGCGGATTGGAGGTCACAACTTCGTCGACACAATTGCAGGAACTGACCGATGCGTTCCTCTATCTGACGAATTATCCGTACGCCTGCTCGGAGCAGATCTCGTCGAGAATGATCTCGATTGCCGCGATGCGCGACGTTCTTGATGCGTTCAAGGCAAAGGATATGCCGACGGCTAAGGAACTTGATAAATATTTCGCCCGCGACATCGAGATTTTGCAGTTGCGGCAGCGAAACGACGGCAGTTTTGGCTTGTGGAAACGTGATAAGGAGCGATATGAATATCCGTTCCTGACCGTTCACGTCGCCCACGCATTGGCATTGGCCAAAGCAAAAGGCTACATGGTGCCTGACGAGATGATAAACAAGACCAAGCCTTACCTAAAGGATGTCGAGAAACACTATGACGATTGGTACAAACAGTCACCTGAGGTACGTTGGACGATCTCGGCCTACGCACTTTATGTCCGCGACATGATGGGCGACAAAGACGCGGCGAAGGCGAAAAAGCTCCTGGCAGAAGCCACGATCGAGAAGATGCCGTTCGAAGCGTTGGGTTGGATACTTTCGGTGCTCGCTAACGATCCGAATTCGTCGGTCGAAGTGCAGGCGATCATCCGTCATCTTATGAACCGCACGACGGAAACTGCGGCGACGGCGAATTTCGTCACAAACTACGGCGACGGTGCATGGCTCATAATGTACTCAAACCGCCGTGCCGATGGCGTCCTGCTCGAGGCATTGATTAAGGCCGATCCAAAGAACGATCTTATTCCAAAGCTAGTTCGCGGCCTGCTCGATCACCGTACAAGAGGTGCGTGGTCAAACACGCAGGAGAACGTCTTTATCCTGCTCGCGCTCGACAAGTATTTCAATACATTCGAAAAGGTCACGCCCGATTTTGTGACGCGGATTTGGCTTGGGAATACTTACGCGGGAGAGGAGACGTTTAAGGGGCGTTCGGTTGATTCACATCAGCTCAACATCCCGATGTCGTACCTAACCGAACAGGGCGGCACTTCAAACTTAATACTCGATCGCGAAGGTGCCGGACGCTTGTATTATCGAATTGGAATGAAGTATGCACCAAAGAATCTGAAACTTGAACCGGCGGACTACGGTATTACGGTCCTGCGCAAATACGAAGCGGTTGACGATAAGGACGATGTAAAACAGAACGCCGACGGAAGCTGGACCATCAAGGCCGGTGCCCGTATTCGTATTCGACTGACGATGGTCGCCCAGGCACGGCGTTATCACGTCGCCCTGGTCGATCCGCTGCCTGCGGGCCTCGAGATTCTAAATCCCGAACTCGCGACAACTGAGGTGATACCGCGCGACGCCCAGCCAAATACTTCGGTTGTCGAAATGGGAAGCAGATCATACGGTTACAACACATGGTGGTGGCGTCAGAATTGGTTTGAGCATCAAAATTTCCGAGATGAGCGGGCCGAGGCGTTTACATCCTTATTATGGGAAGGCGTTTACAACTACTCATACGTCGCGCGAGCCACAACACCGGGACAATTCGTCGTCCCGCCCGCCAAGGCCGAGGAGATGTATCACCCCGAAACGTTCGGTCGGAGCGGAACGGATTTTGTTCGGGTCGAATAAGATCGAGGTCTGAAGAACGTTAGAGCGTGAATCTGGAAAGTCGTAAAAACGGGTAAAACAAGAGAGGCTGGCTGAAAACTTAGTTTTCGGGCAGCCTCCTTATTCTAATGCGCAACTTGAGGGCCTAAAACAACAAGATAAAGAATAATGTTACGGAGCCTCCCAATGATTGTCTGCCTCGTTCGCATCCACAAATATGCCGCCGTCGAGGGCGAGCGACTTTACTTTCTTTTTCGACGCGATGCTGACGGTCGCCTCTTTTTGATCGATTTTCCAGATCGCGGGTGTTTGATGCAGCGTTTCGGTTGTTCCATCGTCGTATTTAACGACCAGATCAACCGGCGCGTCAAAGCCGCCGATATTTCTAATTTTGACGTCGGTGCCCGCACCCGTCGGGGTAACGCTCTGGACAGCGAGATCGATATAACCGTTGCTGAAAAACCAGTTGTTAAAAAACCAGTTCAGGTCTTGCCCCGATGCGTTGTTAAAAGTGTTGAACATATCCCATGGCAGAGGATGTTTGCCGTGCCACCGATCGATAAACTCGTGCAGGGAATGTTTGAATTCGGCGTCGCCGAGCAAATCCTTTAGAGCGAGGTAGCCAATAGCGGCCTTACCGTATTCGTTGTTATTAAAGCCGTTACCTACCATCGCATCTCCGGGAGTGATGATCGGCAGATCGCCGTCGGCGGTTGCGTTTTTTATCCATCCATTGACCCTGAACAGCTTGAAGAAATTGTCGGCCTTTTCCTGTCCCATATCGTTGCGTGCGATAAGGTTTTCAAAAGCCGTGGTCCAACCCTCATCCATAAAGCCATAACGCTGCTCGTTGATTCCCATATAAAACGGAAACCACGAGTGCAGTATCTCGTGCTCGACAATAAAACGCGTGAAATCCGGTTGCTTTTGCGAGCTATCGTTGACCATCATCGGATATTCCATATCCGCAAAACCGCGAACGATGGTCGTTTTTTGAAATGGATACGGCGTGCCCGGATAGTTGTTTGACGTCCAGTCGAGAGCGTGTTTTCCGTACTCGACCATTTTTTCAAAATCTTTAGATTCTTTGTCGTATGCGGCCTGGACGCTGGCCCGGCGGTTTGCAGCTTTGTCGACGATCACGCTTCCTGCGTCCCAGATAAAATGGTCGCTGACCGCAAGCGCGACATCCGAGACATTGTCCGCTTTCCATTTCCACGTCAAGTTATCAGTCTGCAACGTGACCGATTTCGCCGTGAGTTCGTCAAATGTGGCAACGTGGATTACGTCGTCGCTGGTAAACGATGTCTTGAACCTGTCGGCGAATTTTGGCTGGAGTGTCTCGTCTGCGTTCAAAAGATCGCCCGTCGCCCAAACAATAAAGTTTTTTGGCACCGTAACCTGAAATGTGTAATCGTTAAAGTCGTTATAAAACTCGTGTCCCTCGGTAAAATTGACGGTGTCCCAACCGCTCGTATCATCATAGACGGCAATGCGTGGATAGAAATACGCCAGGAAAAAGGTCGACGGGTCGATGGCGCCTTCGCGGCCGCTCTCGACCGACACGTCGTAGTGCCATTTGAACGTAATTTTCACAGATTCGTGCGGCGCGAGTTTTTGATCGAGCTTGACGCCCTGCCAGGTGTTGCCTTTTCGTTGCTGCCAGGCCTTGACCTTGGCGTTTTCTCCGTATTCGTCGATGTGAACGCCGGTGGTCAGATAGTCGGTTGAGATTGGGATCTCGCGCGGAGCCTCGGGCGCGTGCGAGTTCAGAGTGAGCCGGAAAACTAGGTTTTCGAGTGTATTTGGGCTGTTATTTGTGTATGTAATCTCCTCGGTGCCTGAAATTGTCCGATTTGGCGGAGCGGCGTTTATGTTGATGTTGTAGGTGGCCTTGTTTTGCCAATAATTTTTGCTCGGTCTGCCGTCCGGTGATCTCGTCCCGGCGTCAAAGGCTTGCTTTATATTACGCGGCATGTACAGTTGCTGTCCGAAGGCGAGCAGGCAATTGAACAAAACTAAAAAGAGGACGATTAAATATTTTTTCATATTGGTTATTTAGATAGTAATAATTCTTGATACGTTGCGTGACGGGTAACGGTTACATCGTTAAGGATATTTATCTGGAATCGACGGCCAGCATCGCCGTTTTCCCTCAGATGCCACATAGTCGGCGTTTTGGTTGATAAATGAAGCGTAACGCGCCAAGATATTTTCAGGTTATCAGTCCAGAAATATGAAAATAACATTTAGTTTTGTTGTGATGCTGCTCTTAGCCTTGTCGGTCGCCGCCCAAAGCGATCTGCAAAAGCTCGTCGATACCGAACATTCGTTTGCGCGTCTTGCCTCCGAACAGGGAACAAAAGCCGCGTTCCTGGCGAATATGGCGGACGACGCGCTCGTTTTCAACCCTGATCGAATGACCGCTAAACCATTTTGGAGTGCCCGACCAGATTCCAAAAGTTTGCTTTCCTGGGCTCCAAATTACGCCGATGTTTCGTCAAACGGCATAATCGGGTATACGACGGGCAACTGGGAATTCCGGCCGAAAGGCAAGGACGACACTCCGACCGCCTTTGGGGAATTCATTACGGTCTGGGTCCGGCAGCCCGCCGGCGAATATAAATTTGTCTTAGACATCGGCGTTGGGCACGATAAACCAGCCAAATACTCAACCGAGTGGTCAACCTCACTTGAGAAACCAAAGGACGCGAATGAAAAAAACACGTCGCCCGCGGATATCGCAAGTGGCTTTTTGCAAACGGCGGGCGAAAGCGGTTTAGGCAAGGCCTTTGGCTTGTATGCGTCCGATGAAATACGAATTTTCCGCGAAAATAAGGCTCCGGTCATCGGTAAGAAAGCGGTTATCGCCTCACTGAAAGGTAACAAGTCGATCGTCGCCTTTGCCAAAAGAAGCATCTTTTTCGGCGCCGGTGATATTTCTTATAATCTGGGCACATACACGATGTCGGAGGGCGGCAAGGTGCTTGAAAAAGGCAATTCCATGCAGATATGGAAACTGGTCAAGGGCAAATGGCAGATCGTTCTCGATATTCTTGCGCCGGTGCCATCAAAATAAACGTGGGAAATAATTACGAGAAAGTCATCGAGATATTAAAGCTCGAATCTGCGGCAATAGATCGCGCGGCGGCGCATCTCGATCAATCAAGCGTCGAATCCGCGTTAGGTATTCTTGGCGCCTGCGATGGTAAGGTCATCGTCTGCGGCGTCGGTAAATCAGGTGTGATCGGGCAGAAGATCGCCCAGACATTGACCAGCACGGGCACGGTTTCGCTGTTTATTAATCCGTCCGATGCTTTGCACGGCGGACTTGGCGTTGTATCGAGTGGCGACGTTGTGATTGCCCTCAGCAATTCGGGTGAGACGGACGAACTGCTTGCGATCCTGCCGACATTCCGGCAGCGAGGTGTAGCGATCATAGCGATTGTCGGCAATCTCGATTCCACACTTGCCCGTCAGTCGGACGCGGTTCTCGACGCATCAGTCGATAAAGAAGCCTGTCCGCTAAATCTTGCACCGACGACATCGACCACGGTTGCTCTAGCGATCGGCGATGCGTTGGCGATGGCCCTGATGGACGCAAAAGGGCTGACGGCCGAGGATTTTGCGGCAAATCACCCGGCCGGCCGCCTCGGCAAGCGATTGACGCTGACGGTCAGCGATCTTATGCACGAGATCCCGAGCATTACCCCGTCGGCAAATTGGCTTGACGTCGTAAAAGCGATCTCGAAAAATGCTCTCGGGGCCGTCAATGTTATTGACGACGGTGCAATGCTTCTCGGCATAATTACCGACGGCGACCTCCGCCGGACGATCGAGCGAACGCCGCCCGACAAGTTCTCATCGCTGCGTGCCGAAGATATGATGACCGTCGGGCCGATCACCGCTTCGCCGGAGATGCTCGCCTTCGACGCTTTGAGGCTGATGGAGGACCGGACTTCGCAGATCTCGGTTTTGCCGGTTACTAATGGAGATGGGCGTTGTATTGGGCTTTTGAGATTGCATGATGTCGTGAGGAGCGGATTGTGACACTTTACGAAGATCAGGAGTTCGTTCTTAAGGACGTTACCGAACGGTTTGACCGGCTTTCGATCCCATACATGCTTACAGGTTCGATGGCAATGTCCAGATATGCCATGATGCGGATGACCAACGACATCGACATAGTAATGGAATTAAAATATTCGGACGGGCAACGAATTATTGATACATTTGAGCCGGATTATTATGTTCCGCATGGCCGAGTGAGTGATGCGATTTCTCGGAAATTCATGTTTAATATTCTTCATCAAAAGTCACTGGTAAAGGTTGACTGCGTTGTGCGTAAGGATACAGCGTTTCAGAAAGCGGCTTTTTCGAATAGGCGAAAAATCGATTTTTCTGGCTTCGATATTTGGGTTATCGGAAAAGAGGATTTGGTGTTATCCAAATTGAGTTGGGCAAATGAGTCTCGGTCCGAAACGCAGATGCGTGATGTGGCGAGTATTATCAGAAATGATTACGATCAAGAATATGTTAATTCATGGGCAAAGAAATTGGGTTTGGAAGACATCTTAGCCGAGTGTGTAAAGATGTTGGCGAATTATGCTGAGTGACACCTCACAAGAGATCGAAGAGATGCAAAACGACCTTTGGATGAAAAGGTCGTCGCGAGAACGTGCGAAATTTATGTTTGGCATGTTTGCCACCGCTCGTCGTGCCGTGATTGCTTCACTTCCGAGCACGCTTTCCGCGCGGGAATTCAAAGAGCAACTCTATTTTCGAACATACGGCGAGAACCTGCCCGATGATTTTTTCAAGGATGAGAAATGATGATATACAAACGAGCATCTGCCGCCTGTTTGGCGGTCTTTTTGTTATTCACGGCGGCTAATGCTCAAAAGGCTGAGGTCACGGTCAGTCTCAACGAAGCATTCTTTGACGCGCTCCTGGATTCGATATATCAAAATTTCGATCCGCCGGAGTTTTCGATTGCTAAAAATGGCGTGAATCGGGGAGACGCGGAGGAAAGCAATGTAAAACGGAAAACGGAAAACGGAAAATTTAGAACGGCGTATTTTCCTCTTTCCACTGTTCTTTTTCCTTTATTATCTTCGCCGCGGTCTCCGCACCGTATCGGTAAACAGCCTGTTTGCAACGAATCCATCAAAATCCTTCGTGAAATGAACGGCGTTCGAACGGCAGTGCGTTTTCGCGAGGGCAAGATATTTGTGCCGCTGGCATTTTCGGGCAGCTATGCTCCGCCATTTGTCGGCTGCGTCGAGTTTTCGGGCTGGGCGGAATCGAATATCGATCTTGCATTCGACAGGGAAGGCCAGCGTCTGGTCGGTCGCGTCCATGTTCTGAATGTAAATCTAACTGGCACAGGCGGCGTCGGCGGTACGCTGATCGCAAAAATGCTGCAGGGTTCGATCGACAAAAAACTCAATCCGATCGAGGTGCTTACGTTGGATAAGCTCTCGTTCGCCTTTCCGGTTTCCAAATCGGGAAATTTAAAGATGAGCGCTAAGGCAGTGCGTACCGAAATAGCGAACGGTTTGGTCAATGTCATTGTGACCTACCAATTTCTTAAGGCCTGATCGCCTCCAAAGTAACCAAATCGTCATCGCGGGTAACGTTTTGGTATCGAATTTCAAACACTTCTATTCCCAATCGCAATGTTTTCGTACGTTTAGCTCTCTGGAACGGCGATTGCCATTATTCATTTTGAAACCGGGAACGCCCGGCGTTACAGATCTAAGATTTTGGGGGCAATAATGAATACAAGAATAATTAAGCGGACGGCCTTAACGCTTATAATGGGTTTATCTGCGGGACTATTTATGGTTGCGGATGTAAGTGCGCAGCGGGGCAGGTCGCGTGACGATCAACAGAAGACGGATAAACCGGCTGAGGATCGTTCGCAAAAACACGAGAATAGAACTTCGCCTCAGCAGCAGAATCGCAATGCCGATCGCTCGCAGGAACGGCGGCAGAATCAGGAACAACAGCAAAACGCTCAGCGTCAGCGTGACGACCAAAATCGCCAGGCACAGCAACAAAACGCTCAGCGACAACGTGACGAACAAAATCGCCAGGCGCAGGAACACGTCAGAAGGCAGCGCGATGACCAAAATCGTCAGGCTCAGGAAAATGCAAGACGCCAACAAAACGACCAAAATCGCCAGTTGCAACAACAGAGTGAGCGCCAGCGGGCTGTAGCACAGCGACAGGAACAACAGCGGCAGCAGAATCAGAATCGGAATCAAAATGTCTGGCAGCAAAATGGCCGGCAGAATGGAGATAATCGAAACATTGGCCGAAACTATCAGCAATACAACCGCGAGCAGCAGCAGGAGATTCAACGCCAGCGTGTTAATCAATACAACCAGCAATGGGGAAATTGGCAAAATCTACAGCGTGATCGCGACCGCCGGTTAGAGCAGGAGCGACGCAACGAATGTCTCCGCTATCAGCAGCGATACTGGGATCGTATTCGGCGCGACCAAATTCAACTACAGCAGGCCCGTTATTACGACAATTTGCTCGATAATTACCGGTATAATCGAGGCGGCTCATATTACTACACAAGCCAGTACGGTGCTCAGATGCTCCGAAATGCAGTAAATAACGGCTACGAACAAGGTTTCTACGCCGGTCAGGCTGATCGCCGCGACAACTGGAATTCTGATTACAACAATTCGTACGGTTATCAGGACGGCTCGTACGGCTACGACAGCTATTACGTGGGGCTAAATGACTATCAATACTATTTCCGTCAGGGATTTCAACGCGGATATGAAGACGGATTTTACAGCCGCAACCGTTACGGCAATTACTCTAATGGCAAATATTCGATCCTTGGATCGATCATCGGGACCATTCTCAATATTGCAACTTACTAAGATGTGAAGGTTTAAGCACGATGTGTTTGAGGCTGTCTGAAAAGGCGGCCTCATTTACTGCAAAGAGTGGGCTTGCCCCCGCTCCTAAATCGACTTGATGACATTTACGTAATAGAGATCCGTCGCAACGTCGAAGTCGCTTTTCGTGACAATCGACTTCATCGTCTTCCAATCCGTCGTCGGCTCGACGACCTGCCAGTGATCTTTCGTCCCCACTTTAATCGGCATCGCGAATCCGGCTTCGTCGGCCTTCCAACGATACGACACTTCCCCTTTTGCCTCGTCAAACTTTAGTTCCAGCGTCGGGATCGCGGTGTGTCGCAGATATTGGTTGAATATGGGCGTCAGGTTTTTACCGGTCTTTTGATTGAAATACGCGGCTACATCCTCGGTCATGATTGTCTGATATTTGAAATGCTGGTAGAAATCATGAATCAACGTAAACCACTTTTTATCGTCGTTTACGATGCTCCGAATGGTGTGGATAAAAAGAGCGCCTTTGAAATACTGGTCCTGCGGCGGCTCCGTGTTTGTACCGCGCGTCGCGATGATCGGCGAGTGATTTTGGACCTTTTTCTTTAAGGCATTTGTGTATTTAAGATAGTCATCGTGGCCGTACATGTATTCGACATATAGACATTCGAGGTACGTCGTCCAGCCTTCGTGGATCCACATATCGGAACGGTCGGCGGCGGTTACGCTGTTGCCAAACCACTCGTGGCCGCTTTCGTGGATGATAATAAAATCAAATCGGAGGCTGATCCCGACTCCTGTCCAATCGCGGTCGAGATAGCCATTTGCAAAGTGGTTGCCGTAGGCGACCGCGCTTTGGTGCTCCATTCCCGAATACGGAACCTCGATCAGCTTGTAACCGTCTTTTTTGAATGGATATTCGCCGAAATAGTGTTGAAACGCCTCAAGCATTCCATTTGCCTGCGCAAACTGCTTTTTGGCTTTGTCCAAGTCCTCCGGCAGAGCGTAAAAATCGAGCGGCAGATCACCCAGGCGATCGGAAAAATGCTCATATTTGCCGATGTTTAGTGCAACATCGTAATTATTGATCGGATAATGTATGAGCCAGTCCCAACGGGTGTAGCCGTCGCCGAGATCGGTCTTGCCGAGAAACTGCCCGTTCGATGCATCGGTAAGGCCATTTGGTATCGCGACGCTCAACCGCATCGATTCGACCTCGTCACGCCATTGGTCTTTATTCGGCCACCAGATGCTCGCGCCCTCGCCCTCGCAAGCGGTAAATACCCACGGACGTCCCGCCGGATCTTTTGAAAAAGTAAAACCACCAAACCTACCGATCGTTTGCGGCGTTCCCGAATAGTAAAAGTCGATCGAATAAATACTTCCAGCCTTTAGTAGTTTTGCGAAATCAATAAATACCGCACCGGAATCTCGTGAATATTTGAGCGTTTTCGCACCAAGCATTATCTTGTCGATATTCAGGTTGTCGTAGAGATCAAGCTGAATACGAGTGTCGTCCTTAAGCATCTTAAAGCGGATCGTGTTTTTGCCGCTCACAAATTTTTTGTCGGGATCCACCCGAATATTGAGATCGTAAGACAGCAAGTCGTTGTTTGCCCGGTATCGTCCGTATTCACCGCGTAGAATGTCGGCGTGCGTCGGAGCTGCCGGCGACAGGATTTGAGCATCGGGCGATGCACAATATGCGAGGAAGAAAAAAAAGATGCCGATCAATTTCCGAATTGCCATATTAAATATGATGTCCTTAGGCAAAGCCGAGCTCAGAACAGTTGAACTTCGCGCGGGGTGCGATGAACGCTGGCGTCAATCTCAGATTCAATCACTTCGCCAATTATACACCGTGTTTGCTAGAATCTAAGTCTTACGTATGAAATCACCGCTCGTAGCCATTATCGGCCGGCCAAATGTCGGCAAATCAACGCTTTTCAATCGCCTTTGCGGCAGCCGCAAGGCAATCGTCGGCGATGAGCCGGGCATTACGCGCGACCGTATGTTTGGCAATGTCGAATGGAAAGCCAAGTCTTTCCGGCTCGTCGATACCGGCGGTATTGTGCCTGACGACGACGCGATTATTCCATCGAACATCTTCAAGCAGGCCTCTCATGCGATCGACGAATCGGTGGCGATCATCTGGGTGCTCGATTCACGAGCAGGTGTGACACCGCTTGATGAAGAATTGGGTGTTTTGCTGCGTAATACTGGTAAACCCGTGATAATCGCGGCCAATAAGGTCGAATCGAAAACGGTCGAGAACGAGGCCGGTGAATTCTATAAATTCGGTTTTGAAATGTCGCCGATATCGGCCGAGCACGGCACGGGGATTGGCGATCTGCTCGATATGGTTTTTGAGCATTTAGTCTTCGACGACGAGGTCGAGATAGAAAAGAGATCCGAGATCAAGCTCGCGATCATCGGACGTCCGAACGTAGGCAAATCTTCGCTGCTCAATCAGATCCTCGGCGAGGAGCGCGTTATAGTTTCGCCTATCGCCGGTACGACCCGCGACGCTATCGACACCCATCTGACGGTCGACGGCCAGGATTATTTGATCATCGACACGGCCGGTATCCGGCGAAAAGGAAAGACTGTCGAGATGGCCGAAAAGCTCTCCGTGATAATGGCGAGAAAGGCACTGGAACGCGCCGATGTCGCCATAATGATCATCGACGCGGTCGAGGGCGTGACCAACCTCGACGCCAATATCGCCGGTTACGCGCTCGATTCGGGATGCTCGATAATTCTAGCCGTAAACAAATGGGATGCTCTTGAGGAAAAAGAGACAAATACGATCTACGAATTTGAACGCTCGCTTCGGATGGCGATGAAGTTTCTGGATTGGGCGCCGATCGTGACGATCTCAGCTTTGACCGGCCAGCGAGTTGCCAAAATATTGCCGCTCGTCGCTCAGGCCAATGTGGCTCGAACTCTGCGTATTCAGACATCTATGCTGAACCGGTTTTTCGAAGATGCGGTCACACAGCCCAAGGGCGGAGCTTCGCCGGCCCCCGTAAAAGGTGGTTTCTCACGTCTCAAGGTCCAGTTTCTCACTCAAGCCGGCATCCGTCCGCCGTTGTTTATTTTGTTTACGTCGGGCGGCAAGGGCGGGTTGCATTTCTCATATCTTCGCTATATCGAGAACCGTTTGCGTGAGGAATTCGACTTTTTTGCGACACCGGTGAGATTGGTTGAGAGGCATAAAAATAAGGGGAAGAAAAAGTAGTTGTGTTTGGTTTGTCGATTGTCATTGAGATAATATCTTCGTAAAAGGTCATCACAGAATGGAAATAGCTTTACTTCTTCTAAGATTATTATTAGCTTCCATATTTGGCGTTGCTGGGATCGCAAAGCTGTTCGATCCTGCCGGGTCGGAAAAGGCTTTCGGCGATTTTGGATTGCCCAAAGTGATTGCAGGGCCGATGGTATATATTCTTCCTGCGGCCGAATTGGCCATTGCGGGCATGCTCCTGTTTGTACCGACCTCATGGTTTGGCGCGATTGGGGCGTCTAGCCTTTTTGTGGTTTTTACGGTCGGAATGCTCTATCAGATGGCAAAGGGCAATGCACCCGATTGCCATTGTTTTGGCCAGATCCACAGCGAACCGGTCGGGCCATCTAGCGTTTTGCGAAACGTAGCATTTCTTATCTTGTCGGCGTTTCTCGTTTTACAAGGTCGCACCACTCAGGGATTGAGCCTTGTAAATTCAAATCAAGATATTATGCAATTTGTTGTCGGTCTCGCCGTCGTTGCTTTGCTTTTGGCGGCGGTGCTTTTCCTAAAAAAGATATCGGGACAGCAAACGCAGATTATGCGCCGCATCGAGCTGATGGAGCTGGTCGCCCGTGACGGCGGTAGTGTCGAACGCGAGGACGCCGGACATCCAAACGAAGGTATGCCGATCGGTGCCGTCGTCCCGGATTTTGAATTGCCCGATCTTGATGGCAAAATGATCCCGGTTCTCAGCCTTCGAACTGAGAAAACTCCCGTATTGTTTTTGTTCGTTAGCCCCACATGTAACCCGTGCAAGGCTCTCGTTCCCGAATTTGACCAGTGGCAACGGGACCTGGCCGGCAAGATCAAATTGGTATTTGTGAGCAGCGGCGACGCGGACGAGAATCGGGAAAAATTCGCAGGTGACGCCGACAAATTGATCCTGCTGCAAAAAGACCGTGAGATTTCCGATCTTCTCCGTGCGAAATGGACGCCGACGGCGTTGCTGATGGATGCCGACGGACGTGTCGCGAGCCATGCCGCGGCGGGCGACACGGCAATTCGCGAGTTGGTTGAAAAACTGATTGTCGCAGACTCACAGCGTGAGTTTTCATATTTTACGAATACCAACGCCCACTCGCATTCGGCGATCAAGATTGGTGAAAGCGTGCCGGACGTTTCGGTCGCCGACGTGAGCGGAAAAACGATTGGTAACGATTATTTTAAAGGAAAACCGACACTGGTTGCGTTTTGGAGCACAGCCTGTCCGCACTGCGTAAACATGATGGACGATCTTCGATCCTGGGACACGTCGAAAGGTGACGACGAGCCAAATCTCATATTGTTTTCCGATGGCGATCGGGAACAGCTTAGATCGCTCGGGCTCAAATCTCCGGTCGTTCTCGACGTGGGACACAAGACGGCCGCCGGATTCGGTATGTACGGCACACCGTCGGCGGTATTGGTCAACGCGGACGGCAAATTCGTCACCGAAACCGCCATCGGAGCGCCTGATATCTGGTCGCTGATCGGCAAGCGGAAATGATTTTTAACGCAAAGTCGCAAAGTCGCAAAGACGCAAGGACGCAAAAGAATTCGGCAGACGGATTACATTTTTAAAACTCTTTGCGGCTTGGCGTCTTTGCGTTAAACCTCTTCTCTTATGCACCCAATTGACTGGAAAATAACCGCGAGCGACGGCAACGCTCGTGCGGGGATACTTAAAACCAGGCGCTCTATAATAGAGACGCCTGTTTTTATGCCTGTCGGGACGCAGGGCGCGGTGAAGGGAATTCGGTTCGAGTGGCTGGAAGACGAACTTGACGCACGGATAATCTTAGGCAACACATACCATCTTTTTCTGCGACCGGGCATCGAAGCCATTAAATCGTTCGGCGGCCTACATAAATTTACGTCGTGGAATCGTTCGCTCCTGACGGATTCGGGCGGTTTTCAGGTATTTTCGCTGTCCAATCTGCGAAAACTCACCGAAGAGGGTGTTGAGTTTCGCTCGCATCTCGACGGCAGCAAGCATTTTCTTTCGCCTGAGGTCTCGATGGAGATTCAGGCGGCGCTCGGGTCGGAGATCGTAATGGTCTTTGACGAATGCCCGCCTGGTGACGCCGGTTACGACGCGACAAAGGCTAGTTTGGAGATGACGGCGCGGTGGGCGGCTCGGTCGAAGGTAAAGTTTGATGAATTGCAGG
>JAYUDV010000032.1:0-2646 GCA_043739565.1 Chloracidobacterium sp. | reverse complement strand
CGATTCTCACGATCAATCGCCCCGATAAGCTAAATGCTCTAAACAGAAAAGTTCACACCGAGGGCGTGGCGGCGCTTGACGCTCTGCGTAAAGACGATTCGGTAAGGGTTTTGGTGATAACCGGTGCTGGCGAGAAGTCGTTTATCGCGGGTGCGGACATCAGCGAATTTGAGGGCCAGACGCCGATTACGCAGCGTGACCTATTTCACGAAAAGACATTTTTCAATACTATTGACGCCTTTCCAAAACCGGTGATCGCGATGGTCAACGGCTTTTGTCTCGGCGGCGGCAATGAACTTGCTATGGCGTGCGATCTGCGTATAGCTAGCGAAAACGCCCGATTCGCGCAGCCCGAAATTAATCTCGGCATAATGTGCGGCGGCGGGGGCACACAGCGTCTGCCACGGCTGATCGGCGAGGGCCGAGCGATGGAAATGGCCTTGACGGGAGACATGATAGACGCAGCAACCGCTCACAAATTCGGTTTGGTCAATCACGTTTATTCCGTCGATGAACTCGAAGCAAAAACAATGGAGCTCGCCGAAAAGATCGCTGAAAAAGCGCCTATTGCATTGCAGTTGTCGAAGGAAGCGGTAAAATTTGCTTCGCGTTCAAACCTTGATGAAGGCCTGAGACGCGAGGTTGACCTTTTCGCGATCTGTTTCTCGACCGAAGACAAAAAGGAAGGCGTCGAGGCATTTCTCGAAAAACGAAAACCCGTCTTCAAGGGTCGCTAAAGCCCAAAACTTGACGCGCCCGGGGATTTTCGCTAAATTCAGAACTTCGCGCATCTTGCATTTTTTATTTTGCACTTTGCATTGTTAAGTCCGGGGACGTAGCTCAGCTGGGAGAGCGCTGCAATGGCATTGCAGAGGTCAGGGGTTCGATCCCCCTCGTCTCCACCACTATTTTCAATAACTTACGGCAAAACGGTTCTTTTAGTTGAGTTAAATTGAGTGTCAAAAAACTACAGTTTATTGACGGAGGATTGTGCCAGAATGGCGCGGCTTTTTCGAACACGGATTCCGAAGTAATTTGTTACGACTCCGTTAACGGTGTAATAGTTTCTGGACCTGATACACTAAATTCGCCCACGTCACTAATAGCCTCGCTGAGGCTGTCGCTTACAACACAGGAGCTGATCCCGATTCTGCCCGACCCACCGACGTTTGGCTACGGCCGCATTGGAATTTTCATCACCTTGATTCGGGATATTAAAGTCGTTGGCTTAATTCCAAGCATTTCAGCCGCGCCCTCAAGTCCGTATATCTTATATTGGGTTTTTCGAAGAGCGGCGACAAGGTTTTCCCGTTCTAATTCCTTTAGTTCGGCGTAATTCCTAACGGTCGCTTTCAACTCTGTAACTGTTACCAATGATGAGCTATCTTTGAGGACGAGACGGTTGATGATCTCCGGAAGCGAGAAGTTTAGGCGACCACTCTGTGCCATTATTACCGCCCTCTCCATTATGTTCTGCAGTTCACGTACATTACCGGGAAATGAATAACTCTGCAGGACCTTGATGTCGCCGGCTGATAATCTTAGCGAAGTTTTCTTGCATTTAATGGTCAATGTGTTCAGAAAGTGCCTTGCTAGCGGCTCGATGTCCTCGGGCCGTTCGCGTAGCGGCGGCAAATGAATTGGAAAGACGCTAATACGATAAAAGAGGTCCTGCCGGAAATGTCCATTTTCTACTTCGGTCCAGAGATCACGGTTAGTGGCGGCGATCACGCGAACGTTGACTGTGCGTGTACGGTCCTCGCCTACTCGTTCAAACTGGCGTTCCTGCAGCACCCGCAGCAGTTTTCCTTGTAACGCGAGTGGGAGTTCGCCTATCTCATCCAGAAAGATAGTGCCGCCGTCGGCAAGTTGAAACCGTCCGACCCGGTCCTTGAATGCTCCGGTGAAAGCTCCCTTTACATGACCGAAAAACTCGCTTTCAAAAAGTTCGGGCGAGATCGCGGCACAGTTTACGCGAACTAGAGGCTTGTCCCGTCGCGGTCCAGCTTCGTGCAACGAACGCGCGACCATTTCCTTGCCGGTTCCGCTCTCGCCAGTAAGTAAAACTGTCACGTCAGACGAACCAACCAGTTCGATCTGATGCACGATCTTTGTCCAAACCGGGCTCTCGCCGATGAGGAACTTGTGCGGGGTCGTTTCGCTGATCTCTTCACGAAGGTAATCGTTCTCCTCTTTTAGTTGGCTGCGGAGCTTGTCGATCTCTTCAAAGGCCCGAGCGTTTGCGATAGCGATTGAGGCCTGTTCTGCAAAGACTCGGAGCCATTCAAAACTCTCCGGGTTAATGTTTTTCCGCGAAAAGACCGCTATAACACCCAATATATCATCCTGAAATTTTAGCGGGTGTGCGGCGATGCCATTTATCTTTTCAGCGTGTATCCAATCACGGTCAACTATCCACGAACTTTCCGTCGTAAGCAGATTATCAAGATGAATCGCTTCGCCGCTTTGCGCGACATGGCCCACCTTTCTTACGCCGATGGGAAAACGACCAAATCGCCCGTTGATATTTGACCAAGCCTCTTCACCTTTCAGGTTTCTGCCTTCACTGGCGGTGAGATGCAAGCATCGCTCTTGACTAGGACAAACGGATCGAACGACGCAAGTGTCGCAAATGTCGCCCTTATC
>JAYUDV010000031.1:0-6920 GCA_043739565.1 Chloracidobacterium sp. | reverse complement strand
CCGTAGATCACTGCCGGCGCGCTGCATGACGGCGGAGGCGTCGGCGTCGGTACTGGCGTCGGGGTCGCAGTAGGCGTCGGCGTCGGTGTCGGGGTTGGCGTCGGCGTTGGAGTTCCGTTGATGGTGGATCCGTTGATATCGAACGGGAAGTCCTGCGGTAAATCGGGCGGCGTCGCCGGATTTCCGGAATCAACCACATCTGTCCATAATCCGGTACTCACGGAAAATTGCCGTGCGTTGTCGCCCGGGGCGTTACGTGCACCCGCAATTGTCTTACCCGGATGGAAGTTATTGGCGCCACCGGTGACGGTCGAGGCCCAGTCGAGCCAGTAAGAACCCGTCTGAAGCGCTGTACCGACGGTTACCGTATTTTGCCAAATCTTGCGCGTTGTATCCTGAATACTGCCGGGAGGCGGCACCACCGTGTTAAAGATACGGAAATAAGTCGTATCAACAGACGATGCAAGCCGGTTTGTCGTCGTGTCTCCAAAGACTACGGCACTACCCGGATCGCCTGGCCGGCCGTTCCAAATCCGTAGTGTGTATGCCGTGAACGGCGACGGGCTTGCCGGGCCACCTGTCTGATATGCGTAAAAGAATGCGCTGGCAATCGTACACGGCTGAGTGAGAGTAAAATTGTCCGCCAGACGGTTAACACCCTGTATCGCGCTGAAGCCCGCGCTCACATTCGCGACCGCCAAGTTCCCCGTATTGTGTTGAAGCTCGCTCCAGAAAAAGCCCGCCGGAGCAGCCACGCCGCTTTCGGTCTGCGGCTGCGGGTTTAGTCCGCCGTTGCTGAACGAACAAGCTGCAAAAGTCGGCCCTTCAGTCGTCGCCGGGGTGATGCCATTTCGCTGCCTTGTTGCCCCTCCCTCGGTGTCCATCGCGGGAACTGTCTCCTTTTGCGCCGATACGGTCGCAGACGGAAGTAGCCGCTCAGCATTAAACGCCAAACCAACCATAATCAAAACAAAAAACACCAGGCAAAGGCCTAGTGTAAACACACGTGTATTCTTCGATATATTTGCAAACTTCGCTGACTTCATTTATTCCTCCAAGATTAACAAAAGGAAGGGTAATCTCTACAGGTTCCCGCCTTGATAATAAAAACTACAGGGTGTCATAACTAAGGGGTAAAAGAATAATACCTTTTTTGCGAGAGTCGAGTCAATCAAAAATGATCGCAAATAGGCTTCGTTCCGCCACACCTAAATCGGGCAGCGCAAAAATTATTTATCGAGTTTCTTCGACCCTAGCCGTCGCACAAAAAAGCGGCCCGAAGGCCGCTACTAACATATGCAGGGAGCACCGTAAAAAGGTAGCTTATTCCAGACCGACAAGGTCAACATTGGTAAGATCGTTGTTTACATTGAGCGAAACCGACTGAAACCGATAGAGTCTGGATGTAACGCCAATCGTGTAGGGTCCGCCCGCGAGGACATTGTCGAACTGATAGAACCCAAACGAACTGGTCGTCGTGGTTCGTCTTGCGCCTTGGGGGTCCTGCAGAAAGACTATCGCGTTTCTAAGGCCCTGTCCGTTGGGGTTGGTAATGCGGCCACCCACACTAAAAGTACTCGCCTGTGCCGGCTGAATGTCGACGATGCCGTCCTGATAAGTGGCGGATAATCCATTACCATCGGGATCCGACGTGCTTCGCGGGGTCGGTGAACTTCCAAAAGCGATTGCGGAGGCACCGGCCGTAGCTCCGGCCGCAACATTGAATCTAAACATTACGACCTGACGCGGCGGGCCCGATGCTGAAAAAGAATTCGAGGAGTCCACTAGTATGCCGACCCGGCCGCTCCCAGCCTGATTTGAATTCACTGTCAAAGCGGTTCCCGCAGGAACGCCCGAACCAAGCGTCACCGCCGGAGCGCTGAGTTTTGTCGGATCGAAATTTAAGGTAAAACTGGTAGCAACCTCATCACCGTTAGAATCCAGCTCGACCGACACACTTACTTGGGTTCCTGGCGTCGCGGTGGTCGAAACAACCCTGAAAGCACGCGTTATGACAGGAGACCTCAGTTCTGCATTCGTATGCCTGGTATTGATTCCAAAGATTGATATACAAAAAACAGCGCCAAAAAAGAGCATTGCCCGCCGATGCGACGCGATAAAGAATTTGACTGATTTCATGATTATTATGATCCTCCTGAGGATATGCCTGTCGATGCCGATGATCCCGAAATATCTATAAGTAGGCTAAATTTAATATTTAGTTGCCATTTTATTTTAAAATTTCTTTAGACCGGAAGCATTCAAATAGCGAGGGAGCGGAACGAGAAAGCCATTGCAATAATATGCCATTACAAAGTGTTTGTCAATGTTTTTCACGGCCTCATTTTTTATACGAGCTCTTCGCCTTTCGCTTTTAGCGTTCGCCGCCACAACTCACGATATGACGTAAACCGCGCAACGAGGGTGTTAAAGAAATAACGCTGCGCATATGACAGATTTCGATTATCGGCAAGTCGTTTAATATAAGAATCGAGCCGTGCTCTCGCCTCCAGCGGCGGACGCTTCACGGTGCCGTTAAAATAAATGTCGAAATCGATCTTGAGCTTGCGAATGTCGTCTTCCATCCACGAAAGCTGCTGATCTATGTCGGCGGATTCCTCGTTTTTTGAAAAAACGTCTCTGTATAATTTATTTCCAATTATTGCCATTTGAAATGATTCCCAAGGGGTGAGGTGTGCGGAAGAGGCCCTTTTTAAACAAACCTCTAAAATCCATGTATTTCCATTTTTTTGTTGTTTTTCAGTTAAGATATTTGTATGCGATCAGCCAAAGCAACTGCGACTAATTCCATCCTGCGTCATCTGCCTTCGGTTGATGAGCTGCTTCGCTCCCAGACGGCGCAAAATCTGATGGATACCGGCGGCGAAGAATTTATTGCGGCTATAGCTAGAAAAGCGATCGAAACCGTTAGGCAAGAGATCGTTAAAAACCCCGGTCGAGAACTGACGAAAGAATATCTACTTAAGGACGCGGAAAATAGGCTCGATGCTCTTTGGACATTCGAGCAGAAAACGCGAATCAGCAAAGTAATAAACTCGACCGGCGTTATTCTTCACACCAATCTAGGTCGCGCGCCTTTGTCCGAAAATGCCAGGCGAGCAGTCGGCAATGCCGCAGGCTATTGCACGCTAGAATACGACCTCAAAACCGGCAAACGCGGCGGTCGAGGCGGTCGTGTCGAGGCTCTGATAACCGAATTGACCGGGGGTGAAAGCGCCTTGATTGTAAACAATTGCGCGGCGGCGGCATTCTTTGTTTTAACCGTTTTCGCGTCCCGCGGCGGTGTTGTGATCTCGCGTGGAGAACTCGTAGAGATCGGTGGCGATTTTCGCGTTCCTGACGTATTGTCGCAATCCGGAGCTACCCTTTGTGAGGTCGGAACCACAAACCGGACAAAACTCTCGGATTACGAAAAAGCCATAGATCAAAACACTAAGTTGATTCTGCGTGTACACCCGTCAAATTACCGAATTGTCGGTTTTACCTCGACCCCAACGGTATCCGAACTTGCTGACCTGGCACACAAACACGGCCTCCTGCTTTACGAAGACCTCGGCTCCGGGGCGTTGATGGACCTGAGCGGTTTTGGATTGACGGATGAGCCGGTGGTCAGCAATTCGATCTCCGCAGGTGCGGATGTTTTGTCGTTTAGTGGCGACAAACTGCTCGGAGGTCCACAGGCCGGTATCATTGTCGGCCGGCGTGAGATGATCAAGCAGCTTCGCTCGCACCCCTTATACCGTGTGCTACGTGTTGACAAGATCGCATATGCGGCGCTCGAAGCTACGCTTGAGGCCTATCGCCGTGGTACCGCAGTCCACGAGATACCCGTCTTGCAAATGCTCTCGGCGAGCCGCGAGGATATCGAGAAACGAGTGGTAAAGTTTTCTCGGTTACTGGGCGAGAAAATGGGCGAGGAGAGCAATTTGCGTTTTGAGATCATTGACGGATCATCCGCAATCGGCGGCGGTGCTGCACCGGTCGTTGAGTTGAAAACGAAACTACTTGCCTTAACACACACAGAACTTTCTGTATTGAGACTGGAACAGCGGCTGAGGGCATCCGATCCGCCGGTAATTGCCCGGATCGTCGAGGATCGCATCGTCATCGATCTTCGTACAGTCGCCGAGATCGACGAGCCGAAATTATTAGAGACCCTCGCAAGTCTGGATTAGCCATCCGTGTCAGAACCACTCTGCGTCAGCGGGTGATCCGAACGCGGTTGATTTAAATGTTCAAGCAGCCCGCTTCGGCTGGCGGCTCCGACTTTATCGCTAACCGTTTCGCTGTGCGAAATCCTGCATAAAATCGACGAGTGCATCGACACCTTTGCGTGGAAATGCGTTATAGATCGACGCTCGAACACCGCCTATCGAACGGTGCCCTCTTAGTCCATCAAGCCCGAGCGCGGTTGCCTCGGTGCAGAACCGGTCATCGAGCTCATCGGACGCCAGGCGGAATGTGACATTCATAACGGAGCGAACGGAGCGATCGGCGTGGCCGCGGTAATAACCGTCACTCGAATCGATCGCGTTATACAAAACGGCCGCCTTTTCTTCGTTTCGTCGCTGCATCGCCGCCACACCGCCCTCACCTTTGAGCCATTTACAGACAAGGTCGACCAAATAGATGGCCCAGGTGTTCGGCGTATTTACCATCGATCGGTTTTCGGCGATAGCCCGATAATCTAGCAATGAATGTAGACCCTTAGGTATCTTGTCGAGCATTTCGTCGCGGATAATAACGATTGCGATACCGCTCGGGCCGATATTCTTTTGAGCACCCGTATAGATGAGATCGTATTTACCGAAGTCAACCGGTTTTGAAAGGATATTTGACGACATATCGCAAACGACCGGTATGCCGCCGCCGTCAATGTCGTATTTGAATTCGACGCCTTCGATCGTTTCGTTCGCCACATAATGGACGTACCGTGCGTCCCGAGTGAAATTCAGCTCCACCTGTTCCGGCACCGACCTGAATCCGGTATCTGCGGTCGATGAGATCACGTTCACGTTACCGCAACGTTGAGCTTCCGCCACGGCTTTCCGGCCCCAAAAACCCGTGACCACATAGTCCGCAGTTTGACCTGCGGCAAGAAAATTTATCGGCACCATCGAAAACTGTAGCGAGGCTCCGCCCTGTATAAAAAGAACGCTGTAATTGGCAGGTATGTATAAAAGTTCGCGAAGTCCGTTTTCGGCGGACTCCAGAATCTGTCCAAAATTCGTCGAGCGATGGCTGATCTCCATCACGCTCATTCCGATGCCGTTTACGGACAGCAGTTCGTCTCGGGCTTTTTCGAGGACAGGTTGCGGCAAAACGGCGGGACCGGCACTAAAGTTATATATTCTATTCGTCATTAAAATTCTCACTGCCGTCTTTCGGCCATTTTGAATGGATAAGATACCACAGCGTAAAATGTTTTTGAATCTCTCATAATCTGGAAATTTTTTTCAGCACGCCCACGCTATTTCAATTTTTCCGGTGGGTTGAGGTAGAATATGGAGAAAATAACAAACCCTTGTCTGCGGTCAGGCATCCTAGAAACGCCGTAATCAGATGTTTGTTAATCTTCGGAGGAATTCAATGTCGCGAAAGTTTAGTTTAGTTATAGTTGGAGCCGTTTTATTCATCGGACATATCACGGGTTTTGGCCAAACAGCCCCTGTTAACGGTACGGTCGAGCTTAAAAAGGCTGACGGTACTAGTGAACCTGTCGCTGGCGCGTTAATCGAAGTTTACCGGATCGATATCAAATCCGGCTTTCCATCAGCCAAGACTAATAAAAAAGGCGAATTTGGTTTTGCCGGAATTCCGTTTGGCGGCACTTTTGCGTTTGCATTAAGTGCTCCGAATTGTTCGCCGACGGTCTTTCCCGGCGTAAAAGCAGGTCAGGAAAAGCTCGTCATTACCATGGTCCCTGGCGACGGAAGCAAGTTGACCGAAGACGATGTCCGAAAAGGCGCCGCCGCAAAGACCGGCTCGGGTAACTCCACGAACGCTCCGGCCGAATCGACCGCTGAGCAAAAAAAGCAACAAGCGGAATTCGCGAAAAAGAACGCCGAGATTAACGAAAAGAACAAAAAGATTCAATCGGCCGATGAAACGGCCCGAAAAGCTAACGAAGAAGGAAATGCTGCCCTGAAAGCAGAGAATTACGACCTCGCGATTGCCAAATTCAGCGAGGGCGTCGCGGCTGTGCCCGACTATGTGGGCAGTACGCCTATCCTTTTGAATGGAAAGATCATGGCCCTTAAATCGAAGGGTTTCAAATCTTACAAGGAAGGCGTCACTCAGCCGGATCCGGAAATCCGAAAAGTAAAATTTCAGGCGGCGAACAAAGATTACGACGACGCACTTGCGGCTTTTCAAGACGCTATTACCGTATTCCAAAAAGCAGAGGCGGCCGCCGACCCCGCCGACCAAAAAAGGCGCGAAGCTCTTAAAGCTGATCTTTACTCGGTCGCTACCGAGATTCATAGATTAAAGGCTGTCGGCGGTGTCGATACGTCTAAGTCGGGCGATGCAGAAACTTTGATTACAGCCTATGTAGCACTTGAAAACGACCCGGTGAAAAAACTCGCGGCCCAGATGGCCCTCGGTGACATTATGCGCCTTTCGGGTGATTTTCCTAAAGCCGTTGCGGCATACCGGCACGTCTTGGAAACCAAGCCGGATTACCCCGAGGCGCTGGCCGGCTTAGGTCTTTCACTTTTTGCCCAAGGGGCTGCGGTTGTGCCAGAAGATAAGGAAAAGGAACAGGAGGGACTCAATTATTTGCAAAAATATACCGAGATCGCTCCGGTTTCATCGACCGATTCGCAGTCTGTAAAGGAGTTAAAAGTCAGTGTGAAAGAAACGGTCGATTACCTCAAGTCGCTAAAGATGGCCCCGCA
>JAYUDV010000030.1:0-6926 GCA_043739565.1 Chloracidobacterium sp. | reverse complement strand
CCCGGCATCACCATGCGCTCTCTTCGTTCGCTGATCTTGCTCTCGCTCTGCGCTGTTCCGCTGACCGGGCAGGCCCGCCTCATGACACCGCAAGAAGCAATCGGCCATACGGTCGGCGCCGACTACTTCCTTCCCAACTACACGGCGCTGCAACGGTGGTGGGAGGGGTTGGCGAAACAATCACCGCGCATGAAGCTCGACACGATCGGTCGCACAGCGGAGGGACGGCCTCAATTGATGGCCGTGATCTCGAGTGCGGCGAATCTTGCCAAGCTCGCTGAGTATCGGGCGACAAGCGCTACGCTCGCGCGCGGTCGCGTCGATTCCGCTACAGCGCGCAAGCTGGCACAGAGCGGCAAGGCCGTCGTCTGGATTGATGGCGGCCTTCATGCCGACGAAGTGCTCGGCGCCAACCAGCTACTTGAACTTGTCTGGCAGCTGACTTCGATGAACGACCCGGAAACGCTGCGCATCCTCGATGACTGCATCGTCCTCGCAGTGCAGGTGAATCCTGATGGCATGGAGCTGGTCGCCGACTGGTACATGCGTAATCCCGACTCGCTGCAACGTCGCACCGGCGGGCTACCGAAACTGTATGAGAAATACGCCGGCCACGACGACAACCGCGACTGGTTTATGTTGAATCTTGCGGAAACGCAGGCGATCACGAAGCTCTTTTGGCAGCAATGGTTTCCGCAGCTTGTCTACGATATTCACCAGCAGGGGCAAAACGCTTCGAGGTTTATAATACCGCCGTTTTTCGACCCGCCAAATCCGCGCGTTTCGCCGTCGATACTGCGCGAGGTGGGCCTCATCGGTTACAAGATGGCGGCAGATTTGCAGGCTAAGAATATCGCGGGTGTGGCGACGAATTCGACCTACGACACGTGGTGGCACGGCGGATTTCGCTCGGCGCCGTATTTTCACAATTCAATCGGCATCTTGTCGGAGGCCGCGAGCGCGAGCCTGATGACGCCGCTAAATGTGACCCTGGACGACCTCAAGAAAAACCGTGGTGTCCGCGGGCTTGCGTCACCGCTCGAATCCGCAACCAACTTTCCCGACGTGTGGCGAGGCGGCCTGTGGCGGCCGGCCGATATCAACGAGATCGAGATGACCGCGAGCCGCGCTCTGCTGCAAATGGCGTCAAAATTTAGGCCGCGATACCTACGTAATTTTTATGAATACGGCATGGCAAATCTCACCGCAAAGCCGGACGATCCGCAGGCTTTTATCGTCACGGCAGGTCAGCCAAACGCCGGAACGGTCTCGCGATTTCTCGAAATTTTGATGGCGCAGGGAATGGAAGTCTATCAAATGACGAGGGAACTGCACGTCGTACGGGAAAAGGGCAGCGTGGAAATGGGTGAGCAGCCGCTCGGCAGCTTTTTGGTATTTGTAAATCAGCCGCAAAAGAATAATGTGCTCAGCCTGTTTGAAAAACAAGTTTACCCGGACCGCCGCGGGCGCGATGGCGACGCCGAGGTGCCATACGACGTCGCCGGCTGGACGCTGCCGTTACAGATGGGCGTCGATTACGTTGCGGCATGGCAGATACGAGATCTCGACGCTTCGCGCGGCTCGCTAAAACGGGTCGAAAATATCGATCAGGCCCGTGCGGTTATGAATCTGGTCCCAAGCGGCGGACCATTTGCCAAGCAGCCGAATCCGCTGAAAACAAATCCTAAGATCGGACTTTACAAGGGATTTACCGGCTCGATGGACGAAGGTTGGACGCGGTTTGTACTCGATACTTTTCAAATACCATTTCGCTCGATCTCTGATAAAGATTTTCGGTCGGGCAATCTCGATGTGGACACTATCATTTTGCCCGCCGACAACGAAAAGACGATCGTACAAGGTCTTAGCGGTGAGCGTTATTCGGAGGAATTCGTTGGTGGAATTGGCGAGGCGGGTGTCGCGAATTTAAAGAGATTTGTGGAGAACGGCGGTAAGCTGATCTGCTTTGACGACTCGTGTGAGTTGGTCATAAAGCGGTTCAATTTGCCGATAAAAAACGTACTCGCCGGGTTAAAGCGAAGCGAATTTTACAATCCCGGCTCGGTCGTAAAGCTTGACGTCGATACACGTTCGACGTTGGCTAAGGGTTTGGGCAACGAGACGGCGGCGTACTTTACGACTAGCTCTGCGTTCGACCTTACGGACGACAAAAAGGTCAAAACCGTCGCCCGGTATGCCAGCAAAAACGCCCTGCTCTCAGGCTGGATGCTCGGCGAAAAATACCTCAACGGCAAAACCGCTCTCGCCGAGGCCAGCTACGGCAAAGGCAGGATCATTCTCTTCGCCTTCCGCCCGCAACACCGAGGGCAAAGCTGGGCGACGTTTCCGTTTATTTTTAATGCGTTGGAGAAGTAGGGTCGATTCGCAGCTTTGATTTGAGTTCTTTTAGTCGAATCAAGTCTTTTTCAATCTGCTCGTAAAGATCTACAGAATGCAAAACCGCCGAGATCTGACCACGCTGAGTGATAGCTATGGGTTCGGCTTGGCTATTAGCCTCGCGGATGAGTTTAGCTGGTTGACGCTGCAAATCGCGGACAGAATATGTACCGTTCATAATTTATATTCGTAATTATCCGCGATAGAGGCCGTTAGCGCAAGATATATCTGATGTATCTAACCCCGCAAAGGATAAATTATTTTTCACTTTATTGTTCTAAGTATTATCATCAATATATGAACGTTCGTGGTCTGATTTTTGTCTGTTTTCTCGTCTTTTTTACATTTTCGATTGCGCATGCCGACGGTGAGGTCGAATATTACAAACTGCAATCCGAACCCCTGATCCGTATCGGGCTTTCGACTAATTCCGGATCGGTTTCGATCACGAGCGGCGATTCGTCGCTTGTCGCGGTCAGCCCGGATGAGCCGAGCAAGATGTTGGCGACGACGCACGTGACCGTTTCGGCACGGGCTTACCGGCCGCCGGAGATCGAGAGTTACCGCATCGAATTTCACAATTTGCCATCGCAGATTGACGCGGACACGCTCGCTAAGGACATTCGCGACGCGACTGGTGAAACGGCGTTGGCCAGCCTCGATCCGGCCGCAAATACTTGGAAAGTGTGGGTCGGAACGGTCAAGGCAACGAGCATTGAGGCCGATGAATTGAAGGCGAAACTTACCGAAAAGGGATTTGAAGACGCGGTGACCGTGACGGAGAAAAAGCAGATCGTCTCGGCCGATGCTGTCGCGTTGTCGCAGCAGCTAAAGACTGCGGGTAAGAGCGATGTTCGAAGCCTAGTCAAAACAACTGGTTCGACTACAGCCTCCGTTACCGGAGCCGTCGATCCGAATCTTCGCGAGGTTATTATCAACGGGGCGATCTCGTCGGCATCGTATTCGTCGTTGAAATCAGTCGCCTTCGGCTCGGTGAACGAGCGTCTAAATCCGGTCCGGCTTAACGGGAAAGCGTATCGCGGCAAGATCGAGGTTTTTGTAAACGGCCGTGGAAGCCTAACGGTCGTCAACGTCGTTCCGCTCGAGGATTATCTGCTTGGCGTCGTGCCGAGTGAGCTTGGTTTACCGCAGATCGAAGCTCAAAAGGCGCAGGCCGTGGCGGCGCGGACATACGCTATCGCAAATATCGGCGGCTACGGTAAGCAGGGGTTTGATATGGTCCCGACCGTTTGGTCGCAGGTTTACAAGGGTGTTTCGATTGAAACAAAAATGGGAACGCAGGCCGTGACCTCGACACGCGGAATCATCGCGACCTATAATGGCAAGCCGATAAACGCCCTTTATACATCAACTTGCGGCGGTCGGACGGAGAACAGCGAGAATGTTTTTGAGTTTGCCGAGCCGTATCTGCGCGGCGTCGAATGTTCGCTCGAAGGGCATCGCCAATTCGAGCCATTCCTCATCAAAACGATCCGCCATCCGGCAAAACTCCGCGACGAGGGCAATCTCGAACTCGTCCGACTAATGTCGCGACTCGCGATGAACGGCTTTTATCTTTCGACGCCGCAGATGACGGATGATTGGTTTGAGGACGTTCCTAACGAAAACGAAATGTCGAATTGGCTCAATCAACTGGCGGGCAGATTTGGCAAGACGTTTCCTAATGTTGACAAAAATACGGCCAAACCGACGGAACTCGCTCGCATAATTGCCGGGTTTATCTATGCTCCGGGCTACGGCGATACGATGCTGAGCGATTCGGATGTGAATTATCAACTTTCATTCGATGACGCAGCCGAGATACCAAAAGCGAGCCGTGCGGACATCGCGGTTCTGCTCCGCGACGGCTATTTCAGGATCCATCCGGATTTGACGCTCAAGCCTAACAAGGCGTTTTCGCGTGCCAAGATGCTGCGGCTCATCCGACAGATTTACGAGAAGAAAAAATGGATGCCCGAAATGATGAGCGGGACGGCCAAGGCCTCGGTTGACGGCAAGCTGGTGCTGAAATCAGGCAAATCGGAAAAGCAATTGACGGTGCGGCCGGATGTTTTCCTGTTCCGACAATTTGGCGGCAATATGTATCCGGTTCGCGAAGCGGCGCTGGTCGGCGGCGAGGAAGTAAATTACCAGCTCGACGCGAGCGGTGCGGTCAAATATCTTGAGATCAAGCCGACCGAAACGCCGACGACGGCCGAAAACGCTTCGCCGTGGCTCTTTTGGACAAAGTCGCTCTCTGCGGGCGAGGTGCAGTCACGGCTCTCGCGATACGTACGCGGCATCGGTACGCTTTACGATTTAAACGTCAAACAACGCGGCTATTCACGCCGGGCCGTCGAGCTTGAGATAATCGGTTCTAACGGAGTTAAATCATTAAAAGGTGGCAAGATCCGCTCGGCCCTGCGGCTCAACGAACAGCTTTTTGTAATGAATAAGCGATATTCAGGCGCGACGGTCGCGGGCTACACGTTCACCGGCCGAGGCTGGGGCCACGGCGTCGGCATGTGCCAATACGGCGCCTACGGCCTCGCCAAAATGGGCGTCAAATACGACGAGATCATCAAGCACTACTACACCGGCGTAGAGCTGACAAAGGCGTATTAGGTATTAGAAAAACTTGATAGTTGATCCCTAAATCAGTTGTCTGAGTCAGAAACGCTTAATGGGCCTTGCCCGGAACTTTTGGGCTCGCATTGCTGCAGGTGACGCTGGCTGCCGGAATCCAACCGGCGAGAGGTGCGAGATCAAGCCGTAAGACGAAATACCAGGTGGGATTACCCTCAGCATCCAATTTCACATCCTCGAAGATGAGTCTAGTCCCCGGAGAAACCTTGTATTTGACTATCGAGTCGGTTGATGAAACTGGATATATCTTAGTCGAGGCGGTCGTCCAAATAAAGCCGACCGGGTAATACTGCGATTTGTCGGGCTTTGACAGTCGGGTAAAGCTGATAGGCTGATTACCTTTAGCCGGGTCGTCAAAAGTTCCATGCATAGAGTTGCCGTCTTCGCTGACCGTCATGTCTTTCAGTTGGCCCGTAACAACCACGCTGTAAGTTTCGAGGTGTGGGATAAAGGTACCCGGCATTGCTGTTTCGTCGTTAGTTTTACCTCGCGTCTGCGTTTGGCAGATATATACCTCTCCTTCTTCGATCTTATTGTTTTTGAGGTGTCCGGTGAAATCATTATCGAGTTTAACCTCGGTAGGTGTAGATCCGCCGCTGCCCGTTGAGGCCGGGTAAGCACATTTATAAGGGGTCAGGTAGGCTGCCACCACATCGCCAAAGTAGCCACCCAAATTACTGCCACGCTGGTTGATACGAACCTTGAGATGGACGCTGTTGTCCATCCATTCTCCCGTCAGATCAATAGTCCCTTTGCGTGGTGGTTCTATTTTTCGCCGACAATCTGTGGCCGTTTGTGCGAGAGTGCCGAGAGGCGAGAGCGTAATGACGCAAAGTGCAATCCCGGCAAGTAAAATTCTTTTCGAGTGCATTGATCAAACCTCCTAATTAGCGACAAATCTTGAAAGTTGTTTATGCCATTCTACTCTCCGCCAGATCTGACGGCAAGGCTATGACGCAAGCCGGCAAGACGGAAATTAAACTGACGGCCATGCCGGAGTGATTTTGTTTCGCAACTTCGGCCTACCGAAAATGGGCGTAAATCCGACGAGATCATCAAGCACTACTACATGGGTGTCGAACTGACGAAGGCGTATTGAATTGGTCTGGCTTTCCGTTATCTACGCAGCCTTTCTTATTTCGGCTGCTTCAAATTCCGGAAACATTATTGTTGCCGGGTGAACTCCGAAAGCCTCGGCCAACTGTAGCACACGCTTTTTTCCAATATCCACACGGTTATTTTCAAGGAGGCTGAGATTGGTAGGACTTATACCGGAACGTTCCGCAAGCGCGTCTTGCGTCCATCCTTTTAGCTCGCGAAGCATACGGATAACCTCGCCAGTAGAGAGTTCTACGTGTGGCCGAGCGGCAATAAATTCATTTTTCTTTAGCACTTTCATTTTCATTTTAATATTTATGCGGTGTTATATCGAGCACGAAAACAGTGACGATCTCGCGTTCCACAGAATAAATGATCCGATACTGTAGGTTGAGACGTGACGAACGCTGACCATCTCGGTCCCCTTTCAATGGCTCATCATGAAACCCAGGAAACTCCTTAAGTTTTTCGGGGCCATGCCGGAACACGATGTTTTTCCAAAGCTCATATTTCTTAACTACCTGCGGCGGAATCTTGCGGCACGTTCCCGCGATCGATCTGTGTTCACGAATCTGCCACATTATGAAAGACAATAGCCTATCAGTTTTAATAGGTCAAGACAAAATACTATTCGACTGATCCTAGCGAATTCCGACCAAGCCTTGCACCGATTGGATCAGTTTTTCTGTGTCATAACCGATGCCGTCCTTAAAAACGATCTCGACCTTTTCGATATCGTTGATGTCGGCGGCTGGATTGCCTTTTACGACCATCAGGTCGGCTTG
>JAYUDV010000029.1:0-6939 GCA_043739565.1 Chloracidobacterium sp. | reverse complement strand
CCCAGTCAGTCAATGGTAACGCTCGCTTCCGGTCAGTCAGCATTTCTCGACTTAAGAGGGAACTTCAGCTGTCCCGGCGGCTGTGCTGCCCCCGCACGGGTGCAGATTCGCGCCGAAGTGCCGAGCTGTGTTGGCTGCGGTTCTGCAAACGGATCGGGTTTCGTCATTCCAACGCTGGAGGTATTCGACAATGCGACCGGCAAGACGGCATTCGTGATGCCCGACTATCCGGCAATTTCCACTCGCGGCGGTGATGGAGATGAATAAATCAACTCATTAATGAAACAGTTACAAACTAAGACTAGGCTGATTGTAATTCCAGTCAGCCGAAGCAATACACTTAAATTAAAAGGATAAAAACATGAGAAAAATCAAACCAACAACAAAACTTCTGGCAATGGCTGTGGCGGCATCGCTTGCCCTTGTAATTATTTGGGTCTTAAACAATCAGGTCAGCGCACGCGCTATGCCAAGGTGTCCCAGCGGCTGTAGTGCCATTTTTAGCTTTGGCGCGGTTGGCATTACCGCCGACCAGACGGCACGCCTCAACGTCGTCAATACCAAAAAATGCGCCCACCCGCCGTGCGCGCCAGTCCAAGTGGAACTAAAGTTCGTCAATAGCAGCGGCATTCCCTTCACAAACGTGGATGGAGGGCAACCCAGTCAGTCAATGGTAACGCTCGCTTCCGGTCAGTCAGCATTTCTCGACTTAAGAGGGAACTTCAACTGTCCCGGCGGCTGTGTAGCCCCCGCACGGGTGCAAATTCGCGCCGAAGTTCCTAGCTGTGTTGGCTGCGGTTCTGCAAACGGATCGGGTTTCGTCATTCCAACGCTGGAGGTATTCGACAATGCGACCGGCAAGACGGCCTTCGTGATGCCCGACTATCCGGCAATCCCCTCTCGCGGTGGTGATGGAGATGAATAGGTAAGAGCATGCCCGGCGCAGCAGCCGATAAATGCAATTTTCATAAGAGGATTTTAACGCAGAGGACGCAAAGATCGCAGAGCAAAGCAGAGGTTTTCTTAAGACTCTGCGTTCCCCGCGGTCTCTGCGTTTAATAACTTCTTAACCAAGTTGACATACAGCCCGACCGCGTCTTCGAGTTCTCGTTTCAAAACAAATTCATCCTTCGAATGCGCAACGAGTATCGATCCCGGGCCGAGGAGGAGCGGTTGGCCCCAATTGCCGAGATGTGGGATGTCCGTTGTGAAACGCACGACCTTTTGCTTGAATCCGTCGATTGCGAGCATCTTGACCGGCAGGCTGTAAGACAAAAGTTCAAGCTCGCCTCGACCGCGGATCAGGCTCGTCAAAGCGTCGCGGATTGGCTCCATCGGCGTCGTCAACCGTATTAGCAACCCAGCCTCGGCATTTGGCGGAATGACATTGAGTGCGATGCCGCCGTCGAGCGTGGCGATGTTGCAGGTCGTCTCGCCAAAGAAATCGTCATTGGGAAATTTTGTATGGCGAACATCTTCTAAAATATCGAGCAGCTTCTCGATTGCCGAATCGCCCTGCTCGGGATAGGCCGAGTGCGCCGCCTTGCCCGTTGTTTTGATCTTGGCCCGAAACGCTCCTTTGGAGCCAATTGCCAAATCATTATCCGTCGGCTCGCCGTTTATCATGTATTTGCATTTAGCGGCTATTGGGTGCGTATTCGCAACCTTTGCCCCGGTCGAAGCACGTTCTTCATCGACAGTGTAAAGCAAACCGATGTCCTCAATTCCCTCTTTTCTAAGCAATTCTGCCGCCGTGATCTGTGCGGCTATGATTCCTTTCGCGTCGCACGAACCTCGGCCATAGATTTTTTCATCGTCCTCGGTTGGCGCAATAAACGGCGGCACCGTGTCCATGTGCGTCGAAAGCCACACTCGCGGTGTGTCGTTCAAATACGCGATGACGTTATTCTGCGCCTCTGAAACCATCTGCAACTCAGCCGTCCAGCCCAGCGATTCAAGATAGTCACGCAGATAAAACCCGACCGCTTCCTCGTCGCCCGAGACCGACGGAATATTCATTAGAGATTTTGTGAGGTCTAAAAGGTTCATTTGATTCCGTTAATCTGCTAGGATGCTCTCTGTGAACGCCGTACTTAGATTGCTATTGCTTGCCCTTGTCTGTTTTGCAACTACCGCATTACTGATGCTCGTCCTGAATACGCTCATCGGGGTTGTGGCCGGATGTTATCCGATCAATGACTGCTCGCGAACTCCCATAATCGGAACAATCGGATATTTTCTGGACGTGTGTAATCATATCGTATACTTCGCGATCTTTCCCCTGGGCACGGTTTTTGTGCGGCGTGATTTTCGCAAACTGTCGTCCAAACGGATATATCGCCGAATTGCGCGGATCGCGTTTGCGGCCATCCCAGTTTTTCTATTACCGCTCAAATATCTTCTGTCGATTGGCCTTTTCTAAAAGAGTTCGCTGTGGAGCCTTTTTATTACGTCCGCTACAAATTCTTCCTTTACGACAAACGTCAGATTGACGCTGGATGCACCGTGAGAAACGAGGGCTATGTTTACGTCGTTGATGGTTGAGAAAATCTTAGCGGCGAGGCCTGTGCTGGCCCGCAGACCCTCGCCGACGACGCAGATAACGGCGTAGCCGGGTTCGACCTCAAGGTCGCCGAGGCGGGAAAGTTCGGTGACTATTTGATCGAGCGAGTCGGCGTTGTCGAGCGTCAGTGCGACTGAGACCTCGGACGTAGAAACAACGTCAATCACCGTCCTGTAACGCTCAAAGACCTGAAACAGAGCACTCATAAAACCGTAGCTGCCGAGCATTCGCGCCGATGTTATTCGCAAAATTGTAATGTTCTTTTTGTGAGCGATCGATTTGATCTTGTTTGGCGCCTCGGCGGAACTCGCGAGCACCATCGTGCCGATCTCGTTTGGCTCAAAGGTATTGCAAACCCGCACCGGAATCGCGTGATCGACCGCCGGCTTGATCGTTTTCGGATGCAGTACCTTGGCTCCGAAATAGGCAAGTTCCGCGGCCTCTTCGTATGAAAGTATCGGGATCGTTTGAGCGTCTCCGCAGATTCGCGGGTCGCAGGTCATCACGCCGGTCACGTCTGTCCAGATTTGTAATTCCGAAGCGCACAAGGCCGCCGCAATCAATGCCGCCGAATAATCCGAGCCGCCGCGTCCCAATGTGGTCGTCTCGCCGCCGCGACTCGCCGCGATAAAGCCGCCCATTATCGGCACTTCGCCGGCCGCGATCAACGGCTCAAGCTCAAGTTTTACAAGCTTTTCCGTCTCGTCCCAGATCGGATGAGCTGAACCATATTCGTCATCGGTAACGATCAAACGCCGCGAATCGACCTGGCGGGCATCGATACCTTTCGATTTCAAAACCTCGGCCAAAAGCCGTGATGATAACTGTTCGCCGTATGAGACTACCGCATCTTTGAGCATGGCGAGCGGCAAGCTGCGGCGTGAAACACGCATCAGAAGATCCGAGAGTTCGCTGCATGCAAAATCCAATTCGCCGCGAAATCCGTTTGGCCCGCCCGCTGAAATAAATTCGTCGCAAACTTGCTCGTGACGCTCAAAATGCGGTTCAAGAGACGCGATTGACGCAGCATGATCGCCTTTTTTAGCCGTTTCAAATGCCGCGAGCAGCGCATCCGTAACCTTTGTCATCGCCGAAACTACCACAACCGGATGTCGCTCGATCTGCGTCGAAACAATATGAAAAACGCGCTCAAAAGCCGCCACGTCACCAACCGACGTGCCGCCAAATTTCATTACCGTCGGATGCGAATTTTTACTCACAACTACAGAAATTTCCGATTAAACAAGAATAAAAATTTAAGTATGAGATTGGCCGAAAAAAGGCGCAAGAAGCTCAAACGATTTTTTTGCCCTTCTTGCGCCTTTTTACGGCTAATTTCCTTATACTCAATATTTCGGCACCGTCGGATCGACCTCGTCCGACCACGCCGAAATTCCGCCTTTGAGATTTATCAGGCGTCCGCTAAATCCGTCGTTTTTGAGAGCCTCGATTGCCTTAGCGCTTCGTACTCCACCTTTGCAATGAACAACGGTCGTACGGTCGGAGTCGATCTCGGCCGACCTGGCAACGACCTCACCCAGCGGTATCAGTCTGGTATTGGGAATCCGCGCGACCTCAAATTCATGCGGCTCGCGGACATCGATGATCTGTATATCGCCGCCGCTATCTAAGATAGCTTTAAGTTCGGTTGCCGTTATCTCGTCAAACGCGGGAGTCTCCGTTGGAGCATTGAGTCCACAGAATTCGTCATAATCGACTAGCTCCTTGATCGTTGCATTCTCACCGCAAAGTTCGCAGTTTGGATTTTTTCGGAGCTTTAGTTCGCGAAATTTCATTGTCCAGGCATCAAAGAGCAAAAGACGATTGAGCAAAATTCCCTCGGCACCGAGGATGACCTTGAGTACCTCATTCGCCTGTATCGTGCCGACGATCCCGGGCAAAACGCCAAGCACGCCGCCCTCGGCGCAACTTGGGACAAGACCCGGCGGCGGTGGTTCCGGGTATAAACAGCGGTAACAAGCACCGCGTTCCGCCCAAAAGACGCTCGCCTGGCCCTCAAATCGAAAGATCGAGCCGTAAACATTCGGCTTTCCCGTCAAAACGGCAGCGTCATTGACCAGATACCGCGTCTGAAAATTGTCGGTGCCATCGACGACAACATCAAACTCTTTGAAAAGCTCCAGGGCATTTTCGCTCGTCAACGCGGTCTCAAAAGCCTCGACTTTTACGTTCGGATTCAAATCTTCCAAACGATCCTTTGCCGACGCGATCTTTGGCCGACCTACGTCTTTTGTGCCGTGAATGATCTGCCGCTGGAGATTTGACTGATCGACAACATCAAAATCGACAATACCAAGAGTCCCGACACCGGCAGCGGCAAGGTACAAACCCAGCGGTGAGCCGAGCCCGCCTGTCCCGATTGTCAAAACGCGGGCATTTTTGAGTTTTCGCTGGCCCTCTAAACCCACTTCGGGCAAGATCAGGTGACGGGAATAACGTTGATATTCCTCAGTAGTTAATGTTGGCAGTTCGTCCGCAACGCGGGCCTCGGCTGTCGTATTGCCACCCGCTATCGACGGCACGATGGTAAGCGTTTCATTATCGGCGACGGGCGTATCGGCACCATCGAGATAGCGAATGTCCTCGTCACCAAGATAAACATTTATAAAATTTCGCAGAGCATCCTGTTCGGTGTACAAATGTTTGCGAAGCTCGGCAAACTCAGTTGTCAAAGCATTTAGTGCCTCGCCGACATTATTTCCCGTGACTTCGACCTCTGATTTTCCGCCCGTGAACTGCCGCAGCGGTGTTGGTATTAAGATTGTTATTGGCATTTTAATTATTCCTCATTTTCTCCAACGAAATAAGTGATAAGTGATAAGGCGAAGAGCAGATCGGAGTTTTCAGCCATCACTCATCCCTTATAACTTATTCCGAAAATATAGTTTCCCCGTTAAATTTCGAACGGTCATTTTCCATCTCCCACGACCGAAGATCGACCGCCTTGCCCTTGCGAACCGACACGATGATATACGACCAGACCGGCAATGCATGATCGAGGTCAAATTGCGACGGCACCGCCTCGTCATCCGGATGCGAGTGATAATAACCGATGACGTCGAGACCGCGTTCGCGAGCCTTTCTATCGGCGAGCATTAACGCTCGCGGATCGATCACCACGCGGTCGTGGCGTCTCGCGACATCAGCCGTATTCTCCATCGGCAAGGTCTCGACGATCGTTTTACCATTCCCCGAATCCAGATGCCCGAGCAACAGCCCACCGCATTCGTGCGGATAATCGGCCTCCGCGTGTGCCTTGATCGCGTCAAGGTGTCTCTCTAAAAGTCTCAGCATTTGCCCTTTCTTCTCCACTCTCCATTCTCCACTCTCCACTCTCCACTCTCTACTTCTCCAGCGCCTGTTCGATGTCGGCCAAAATGTCGCCGACATTCTCGATGCCGACCGAGATCCGCACCAATCCCTCGGTAATGCCAAGTGCATTTCGCCGCTTTTCGGTCAACTCACGATGAGACGACGACGACGAATGTGAAACGGTCGTAAATACATCGCCGAGCGTCGTCGCACGGATGCACAGCTTGAGCGCATTCATAAACCGCCACGCCGCCGCCCGTGTGTCATCCACCAAAACAATCGACAGCAAAGCGCCGTAATGGGGCCGACGGAGCACCTTTTCCGCAACGCCGTCGTCGGAAAATTTGGGGTAATAGACTTTGCTAATTGCTTTATGTCGAAATAACGCATCGGCGAGGTGTCCGGCGTTCGAGCATTGCTTATCAAGCCGCAGGGCAAGCGTTCTCAGGCCGCGCGAGATCGAATGTGCTTCCCAAACACTCAAAATGCCACCGGCGAGCTTCATTGCGCTGGTCAACGCAGATTCGTCCGCCGCGTCACGAGCGATCACCACGCCGCCGGTCGCGTCGCCGTTGCCACCAAGGTATTTGGTCGCGCTGTGGACAACGAGATCGGCACCGAATTCGATCGGCCGCGCGAGATATGGCGTGGCAAACGTGCTGTCAACAATAAGTTTCGCCCCGACGGAATGCGCGATCTCAGCGACCGTCGCGACATCGAGCACCTTTAGCAGCGGATTTGAGATCGTCTCGGCGAGCAGCACACGCGGCTTTAATTCCTCCGTTTTGTGTCGCAGATCGTCGAGTTCAGCGAAATCGACAAGCTGCGTCTTGACGCCAAAGGCGCCAAAAATCTTGTAAATCAAGTCATAGCTCGCGCCGTATAGATCGCGCGACGCAATAATATATGAGCCGGTTGTCAGGTCACTCGCGAGCAGCGCCGCGTGCAACGCGGCCATTCCCGACGCATATGTACGGGCAACGGCACCGCCTTCGAGTACGCGAACCGCTTCGGCAAGCGCATCGACCGTCGGATTGCCGTAA
>JAYUDV010000028.1:0-6967 GCA_043739565.1 Chloracidobacterium sp. | reverse complement strand
GTTGGTGAATTTCTTCGAACTTTCCATAACTATATTGTTTCATGCTCGTCTCGCTTTTTGAAACGCATCAAACATTCTGTTATATTAGCTTCACCAATTCTTATGACACCGCGTTGTATCTCAAAACTCCGTCCCATAAAACAGCGTGCGAATCTCTTCGCTGGCGACTGATCCATTTCATTTCGAAACGTCTATGATTTTAGATCAATGTATTTTAGGAATGAATAAGACACAAAACAAAACAAAACAGCAAACGACTGACGAGAAGAGTTCCGACAAGTTTCGGCACCCGATACATCCGTATTTCACGTCAAACTCAAGGGAGGAAACCCTTCGACGAATGAAGGGATTTCCCGAACGTGCTGCAAAGTTTTTGGAGCAATGGCGTGCCGATCGAGAAAAGAACTCGCGTTGAGATTTTTCTTCCTCTTAGGTCAGATATTTCAGCCTATCAAGTAGCCCTCGACTGGATGGGACAGGAATTTGCTTATGAGCGCGGCGGAGCAACTCTAACCGCCCCGTTTGCCGGCCTTTTTGTATCGTCGAATCGTGTCGATGTCGCTGAGGATGCAATTCGTGTGCTTTTCTGCGATTTCGATCTTGATGCCGATAACGAAGAGGACAATGCGGAAATTACGTCATTTCTCGAAGTTGCGAAACGCTTTTTGATGGAAACACTGGAAGAAGACGAGATTTGGATCGTGTTCTATCCGATATCGAGAATCGTTTCGTGAGTCTCTTGTTCATAGTTCAAACTTTAGTTTGTCTTGATTTCCAACCAAAAGACACGATAAATCGTGCACTCTAACCGTAAGGAGAAATATCATGACCCCAAGCACAGAATTACAACGACCATCAATCAAAACCGAGTTGCCGGGGCCGAAGTCCCGCGAAATTATCGAGGCCGACGCCCGATACGTCACTCCGAGCTATCCGCGGCCGGATTATAAACTGGTTGCCGATCACGCGAACGGCGTTTGGATCACCGATCCGGACGGCAATATTTTTCTCGACTGCAATGCCGGCGTCGCGGTCTGCTCGACGGGTCATTGCCATCCCGAGATTGTGGCGGCGATCCAAAAACAGGTCAGCGAGCTGATCCATCTCTGCGGCACCGATTTTTATTACCGCCACATGCCGCAGCTTGGTAAAAAACTCGAAGAGATTTGCCCGATCGAAGGCCCGACCAGGACTCACTTTGCCAATAGCGGCGCCGAGGCGGTCGAGACCGCGCTCAAACTCGCGATGTATCACACTCGGCGGCAAAAATTTATATCGTTTTTTGGCTCTTTTCACGGCCGAACGCTCGGTGCGTTGAGTCTGACGAGTTCAAAAAAAGCCCAGCGGCTCGGCTTTATGCGACAGGCTCTGGATGTCGTTCACATCCCGTATCCGAATAAATTCCGTCACTTCGTCACAGGCCTTCCAACCGACGAAGGAGTCGTCACTCGCGACGTTATCAACTGGATCGAAAAAAAGCTTTTCCAGACAACAACGCCGCCCGAAGAAGTCGCCGGCATCGTCCTCGAAGTCGTCCAGGGCGAAGGCGGCTATATTCCCGCGCCCATTGCATTTGTAAAAGAATTGAGACGAATCTGCGACGAAAACGGCATCATGCTCATCATCGACGAGGTTCAGTCGGGCATGGGCCGCACGGGTAAAATGTTCGCACTCGACCATCATCCGGGCATAAAGGCCGACATTCTATGTCTTGCAAAAGGCCTCGGCTCCGGCATGCCAATCGGTGCGTGCGTTGCCCGTGCCGACATTATGGACTGGCACAAAGGTGCCCACGCCTCGACATTTGGCGGAAATCCGGTATGTTTGACCGCCGCTCTAAAAACTATCGAACTGCTCGAAGGCGGCCTCGTCGATAACAGCCGCGAGGTCGGTGCCTATCTCGAAACCGGTTTGAATAAGCTGAAAGAAAAGTACGACGTGATC
Source organism: Chloracidobacterium sp. (assembly GCA_043739565.1). Taxonomy (GTDB): domain Bacteria; phylum Acidobacteriota; class Blastocatellia; order Pyrinomonadales; family Pyrinomonadaceae; genus OLB17. Next base: position 5,023 of record JAYUDV010000028.1, on the reverse strand, counting down.
GGTGACGTTCGCGGCCTGGGAATGATGCTCGGCGTCGAGTTTGTTCGGGGCAGTAGCCCGGACGCGAGGGAGGGCGCATCTTTAGACGACACAAATCTCGCGCCTAATCCCGAACTCCGCGACGCCGTTGAAATGGCCTGCTTCAACCGCGGCCTCATCATCCTCGGCTGCGGCCCAAACAGCATCCGTTTCTCTCCGCCGCTCATTTTCGCAAAGGAAAATGTCGATGTAGCATTAGAGATCTTCGACGAAGCCATTGCCGCGTCGATCTAAAAAAGATTTGCCCGCTAATTACGCGAATAAACACGAATAAGGAATAATTTTTTATTCGCGTTATTCGAGGGCTTGAACAGTAAAGCACAGACGAATTAAGATCATTCTATGCAAAAAATAACGACATTTCTGATGTTCAACGATCAGGCCGAAGCGGCGATGAACTTCTACGTTTCGGTATTCAAAGATGCAAAGATCGTCAGCTCGATGCCCGGACCGGGCGGCGTGGTGATGGGCGGCGCTTTTGAGATCGCGGGTCAGCGTTTCAACTGCTTTAACGGCGGGCCAAAATTCAAATTCGAGCAAGGCATGTCGCTGATGGTCAGCGCGGAAACACAGGACGAGATCGATCATCTCTATGACGGCTTGAGCGATGGCGGCGTGCAGCAGCCGTGCTCATGGCTCGTCGATAAATTTGGCGTCTCATGGCAGATCGTCCCGCCAATCCTGATGAAATTGCTCGGCGACCCCGACCGCGAAAAGGCCGGTCGGGTGATGCAGGCGATGTTCAAAATGCACAAGATCATCATCGCCGACCTCGAAGCCGCCGCCTCGGAGTAAGAATTTTTGCCACGAATGTCTCGAATTACACAAATAGGATTAAAATTCTTATTCGTGCTTTTTGTGTAATTCGTGGCTAAAAATCCTTATCTTATCCTTTTGCCTTTTTCACTTCCTCGATCATCACCGGGACGGCTTCGAAAAGATCGCCGACGATGCCGTAGTCGGCGATGTCGAAGATTGGGGCCCCGGAGTCTTTATTGATGGCGATTATCGTGCCTGCGTTTTTCATGCCGACGATGTGCTGGATCGCGCCCGAGATGCCGAGAGCTATATAAACCTTTGGCGCGACCGTCTGACCTGACGAGCCTATTTGACGATCTATCGGCAGCCAATCGGCGTCACATATTGGCCTTGAAGCCGCAAGATCGGCTCCCAGAGCATCCGCAAGCTGCTGAGCAAGCGCGATATTCTCCTGCGATTTGATACCGCGTCCGACGGCGACGATGATTTCGGACTTTGAAAGATCGACGGTCGCTTTGGTTTCCTGAAACGGTGCCTCCGGCGTCATACGAATCTCGCCGACCGTGACATCCATCGTCTCAACCGCCGCGCGTCCACCGTTGGCCTTTTCGGCATTCTCACCGCGAAACGAACCCGACTGAAACGTCACGAAGTATGGAGCGTCGCCGCCAATAGTAACGTCGGCATCGAGTTTGCCGAGGAATATACGCCGCGTGAGCACAAGCTTTCCGCCGTCAGCCTTGTAACGAATACAATCGCCGACAACCTCTTTCGCAAGTCGCGCCGCGATCTTAGGTGCAAAATCTCGCACCTGATACGTATGCGACATCACGACGTACTGCGGATTGACGGCCTTAATCACTTGCTCCCAAGCATCGGTGTAGCCGTCCGGCGTGTATGTGCCCAGCTTGTCATTCTTGGCGACGATGACCTTTTCGAGATCATAATTCGAAATCTCCTGTGCCAACGCACAGTCCTTGTCGCACGGAATGACGGCCGAAACCTTTAAGCCAAGATCCGTTCCAATGCTTTGCGCCGCTGTGATCGCCTCAAGCGAGGTTTTGTTCAAAACGCAGTCTTTGTGTTCGATGAAAACTAAAATCATAAAATTCGTTAATGGTAAATCATAAATCGTGAATAGGAATTGTTTTTTCTATTTACGATTCACGATTTACTATTGACTTTTAAAGGACTCGAACCTCAGTCCGGAGTTTCTCAACCAGCTCGACCGCTCCAGCCTTAGCATCGCCGTTACCGAGCATCTGTGTCTGCTTGGATTTTAGCGGCAGGTAAACTCGTCCGATCTTAGACGCTGAAGCAAAAGCCTCGATTGTCGTCGTCACTTCGCGAATCTCTTTCTTCTTCGCGGCCATAATGCCCTTGAGCGAGGCGTAGCGAATCTGCGAAATGCCCGATTGAATTGTCATCAGCGATGGCAACTTGTAGGTAAACCACTGATACCAACCGCTCTCAAGCTCGCGTTTGACACGAAGCGTATCGCCAAGACCTTCGCGGTCAACCTCGATCACAATGGTGGCATGGGGTATGCCGAGCAATTCGGCCAGAATAACGCCCGTTTGGCCGTAACTAGCGTCATCCGACTGCAATCCGCCAAAAATAAGGTCGGCATTCTCATCGCGAATCGCGTCCGCAATTGCCTTCGCGATCTGATACGGCGAAAGCGTCTTGCTGTCCTCGACAACCACATGTATCGCCCGGTCGGCCCCGCGCGCGAGAGCGTCTTTAATAACCGTTTTTGCACCCTGCGGCCCGAGCGTACATACGACAACCTCGCCTTCGCCCTTGGCCTCTATAGTTCGCAGTGCTTCCTCAAGAGCATAGCCGTCAGACTCATTCGTCTGGTGCGAAATATCAGCCTCATTTATCCATTTCTCATCGCTCGCGATACGCAAAACCGCATCTTTATTGGCGACCTGTTTCATTAGTACAATGATCTTCATTTTTCTTCAGAGAGTTTCTTTATTATCGAGCGAGCTAGCCGTTCGTTAATCTCACTATGGCGAGGAACGGGTTGGGATTGTCTGCTCTTAAAATTAGTGTAGTAATCGTGTTTTCCGCCGTGTCTGACCAGGACGCAACCGATTTCCTCAAGTTTTTTAATCAGATCACGTCGTTTCATTAAGCGACGACCAGATCCTCTACTCGGCGAATAAAAGGAATTTCGCTGGACTCAAGATCAGTGAGCAGATCTTTAAGGTTTTCTACTAATTCATCTTTTGAGTATGCCTGTGTTTCGTAATCAGGATAGTCGTTCAGATGGCCAAGAAAAAACTCACCATCCTGCCAAAATGTGTATTCGAGTGTTCGCATAATTCACTCTATTCCGAGTACCTCTTAAAAATCAAACACGCGTTCGTCCCGCCAAATCCGAAATTGTTCGAAAGGACGTAATCAACCGTAGCATCGCGGGCCTCGTTCGGGATGTAATCCAGGTCACAATCCGGATCGGGGAATTCGTAATTGATCGTCGGCGGCAGTTTGTTTTCCAGCATCGCCTTAACCGAAAAAACCGCTTCGAGACCTCCGGCGGCACCGAGAGCGTGACCGGTCATAGATTTGGTGGAGCTAACTGGAATATTGTAAGCGTGTTCCCCAAAAACCTTTTTGATCGCGAGCGTTTCGAATTTATCGTTGTACGGCGTAGAAGTGCCGTGTGCGTTGATATACCCGATCTGTTCGGGGAAAAGCTCGGCGTCCTTCAAAGCACGCTGCATTACGCGGATCGCGCCCGAACCCGTTTCATCCGGCATTGTTACGTGAAATGCGTCACCGCTCATGCCGTAACCGACGATCTCGGCCAGAATGTTGGCGTCGCGCTTCTTTGCGAATTCCAGTTCCTCCAGGATCAGCAAACCTGCACCTTCGCCGATGACAAATCCGTCACGTGTCAGGTCGAATGGCCGTGACGCCCGCTTTGGATCGTCATTCCGCGTAGAAAGAGCACGCATCGAAGCAAAACCCGCCACCGACATCGGCGTGATCGCACTCTCGGCGCCGCCGCAAATCATCGCGTCGGCATCGCCGCGTTCTATAATACGAAAACTGTCGCCAATAGCATGTGCTCCGGCGGAACAGGCGGTTGCGGTTGCCGAATTCGGTCCTTTAGCTCCGTGTCGGATCGAAACATTACCGGACGCTAAATTGACGATCGCCGAAACAATAAAGAATGGTGAAACACGATCCGGCCCAGAGTTGAGCAGCTTTTCATGCTCGCGCTCGATTGCCCAGAAGTCGCCTATTCCGGAGCTGATATAGGTTCCGACCATTTCAGCGTTCGAGTCGTCGATAACGAGACCGCTGTGCTTGACTGCTTCATCCGATGCAGCCAGTGCAAAATGCGTAAAAGCACCCATCCGGCGGGCTTCCTTTTTATCAAGGAAACTAAGAGGGTCAAAATCCTTGACCTCGCAAGCGAATTTAGCGGAATATCTTTCAGCATCAAATTTACGGATATAATCCGCTCCGCTTTCCCCGTTCATCAATGCGCGCCAAGTCGACGACACGTCATTTCCGATAGGCGTGACCACTCCGAGCCCTGTTACTACTACTCGACGTCTCATAATTTAATGATGAATGGTGAACGGTGAATGGTGAATGAAAAAAACTTCGTCATTCACCATTCAACATTCACCATTAACAATTAGGCTGCTTTGTGCTGTTCGACGTACGCATAAGCATCGCGAACGCTCTGGATTTTCTCGGCGTCTTCGTCGGGAATTTCGATATCGAATTCCTCTTCAAACCGCATTACGAGTTCGACGAGGTCGAGCGAATCGGCACCCAAATCCTCAATAAAGCGTGCATTTTCGGTAACTTCCGCTTCGTCCACACCAAGCTCGTCAACGATTATCTGTTTGATCTTATCCTGAACTTCTGACATATTTTCTCCTTATTTTATCTGTAATTATAGCGATTCTATAGTATTTCTTAAGCCCTCTGAATTCTCAATGTTAGCGTAAACAACTTCTCGATTAATCTGTCGCACGAGTCCGGTCAAAACCTTTCCCGGGCCGATCTCAATAAATTTTTCAACGCCGTTCGCCGCCATATTTTCAATCGTTTGCCACCAAAGAACCGGCGACGAAACTTGGTCAACGAGTTTATCGTAGACGCCTGCCGCATCAGTATTTACAGCCGCGTCAACGTTATGCAAGATCGGAAACGCGAATTCGCCGTATTTCAAGTCTTGCAGATTATCCGCCAA
>JAYUDV010000027.1:0-16483 GCA_043739565.1 Chloracidobacterium sp. | reverse complement strand
GGAATATCATACGCAACCGACGTATATTCAAAACTCGCCGGCGAAAATCTGATGCCGTTTAATGCGTCGGAGTTTATGAAGATCGTCACGCATCCGGTTCTCAAAAAATATCGTCCAAAGATCGTCATCGGCGGTCCTGGCTCATGGCAGCTCGAAAAGGCTGGAAGGCTCGACGAATTTAATGTTGATTACCTCATCGACGGCGAAATCGAGCGTGTTTTTTCTGACATATTTAAGCGGATCATCGACGGCGACCCGACACTCGAAAGGATAATCAAGATACCGAAAACCGATCAGCCGACGGTTGAGGAAATACCGATTGTTCAGCACCGCTCAACATTTGGCGTCGTCGAGATAACACGCGGTTGCGGACGAGGCTGTCAATTTTGTTCGCCGGCGGTAAAGGTCGGCCGCAGCTTTCCGATGGAGCACATTATGGCAAGCGCCCGTGTGAACGCCGGGGAAGGAGCGACCGAGCTGATGCTTGCGTCCGAGGATATGTTTCTATACGAGCAATATCCCAACTTTACGCCGAATACCGATGCCTTGATAAATCTTTTCAAATCGGTGAAAGCAATACCGGGAATCGAGACGCTCCAAACATCGCACATCACGATGGCCCCAGTGGTCCGTCACCCGGACCTTATCGAGCGGTTGTCGCCGTACGTTGTGCCATTTTCGCACGTTCATCACAATGATTCGACGGATCCGGACAAAAAGATGGTCAATCCGATCATAGGGCTTGAGACCGGCAGCCCGCGGCTGTTCGAGAAGTTTATGAAGGGCAAGGCATATCCGTATAAGGCCCACCAGTGGCCGGATGTTGTCTTAAAGGGAATGGAGATCTTGAACCGCCACAACTGGTTTCCGTTTTGCACGTTTATAATCGGGCTGCCGGGGGAAACCGACGACGACACTAAAAAATCGCTGGATCTGTTGTACGCGCTACAGGGGGCAAAGGCATTATTCGTCCCGACGTGGTTTGTCCCGCTTGAAAATACGCGAATGCAGAAAAAGGAGAGTGTCAAGCTGATCGATATGACCGATCTGCAATGGGAATTCTTTTTCACATGCTGGCGATATAATGTCGATTATATCGGCGGCGACATTGCCAGGTCGCGTTGGCAATGGCAGATGGGCGTGCCGTTCTACTATCAAATGATGGGAAAGAAGCTTTTCGGCAAAGGTATCAAGTACCCGCTGGCACGTTTTGCCGGCGTATCGGAAAAGATACTCAAGCGAAAGCTATACCTCGATCTGTCTGGATACAAACACGCTACCACGTCATTGCCACGGTTTGATACCGAAATCATTCCGGGTTTTGAGACTGTCAAAGGGCTGGATATGGTCGAGGCCGCTGGTTAGGATAAGAATTGTGCCCGCGAATGACGCGAATCTGCGCGAATAGAGAGATTTGATTCTCATATCATATTTCTTATTCGCGTTTATTAGTGTTATTCGCGGGCAAATCTGTTTTCTGCTAGCCTATAAACATGGCTAAGCCGAAATTTATCGACGACCGTGCGGAGCTTGAAAAGCTCGCGCCCGTGACGCAAGCCCCAATAAAACGCCACGTTTTTATCTGTAACGGCAAATCCTGTTCGGCCGTCGGCTCGGCTGAGGTGAAGGCGGCGTTTGCGCGCGAACTCGAAGCCAGGGGCCTGCGTCAGGGTAAAGCGTCGAAAGGCCGTAACCCTCTTGGCGAAGTAGTACTGACCGATTGCAGCTCGGTCGGCTTCTGCTCGATCGGCACCGCCGTCCTCGTCTATCCCGAAGGTGTTTGGTACGCACAAGTCCAACCCGAGGATGTGCAGGAGATCATCGAGGAGCATCTTGTAAAGGGGAATGTAGTGGAGCGGTTGGCGCTTTTGAAGTTATCTATCGTCGGCGATGAATGAAACAGTTTGGGCTGCGCGATTTCGACTCCAGAAATAGGCACCGATTGCGATTCCCATCGAAAGAATCGCTATCGAAATCATTACGACCATTAGGAAAAGATAGAACCAAACTGAAACTGTAACGCAATCATCGAGCACAGTTCCCGGACGGGCGGTTGCTGCATAGCTCTCGCACGCAACATTACATAAATGCCAAAAAAGCAGCGCGAATATTAGGGTGACCGCAACCAAGCCTCCCGCTATTCGGATCAACCAACGACTCATTCACCCTCGCATTGCAGTAAGAATTTCATCGACAACTTTTTTGGCATCACCAAACAGCATTAGCGTATTGTCCTTATAAAACAGCGGATTATCGACGCCCGCGTAGCCGCTGGCCATTGAGCGTTTCATGACGATCGTGTCGCGGGCTTCCCAGACATGCAGGACGGGCATACCGGCGATAGGCGAGCCGGGGTCGTCCATCGCGGACGGATTGACGATGTCGTTGGCACCGATCACCCACGAAACGTCGGTGTCTTTGAACTGGTCATTGACCTCGTCCATCTCAAAAACGATGTCGTAAGGGATGTTGGCCTCGGCGAGCAGAACGTTCATGTGGCCGGGCAGGCGTCCGGCGACGGGATGGATCGCGAATTTAATGTCCGCGCCCTTGTCACGAAGGATTTCCACCACTTCGGCCAATGAATGCTGTGCCTGTGCGACTGCGAGGCCGTAGCCTGGGATGATGATGATCTTTCGTGCCTGCTGGAGCAGATCGGCCGCACCGGCGGCTTCGATAGAGTGGACTTCGCCCTGCGGAGCGGCCGCTGTGCTGGTTGTACCGCCTTCGGTGCCAAAGCCGCCAAGCATAACGCTGACAAATGAGCGGTTCATGCCCTTGCACATTATGTAGCTGAGGATCGCACCGCTCGAACCGACGAGAGCACCGGTAATTATCAGCAGGTCGTTGCCCAGCATAAATCCAGCCGCCGCCGCCGCCCAGCCCGAATAGCTGTTGAGCATCGAGACGACCACCGGCATATCCGCTCCGCCGATCGCCATCACAAAATGAACGCCGAGAATACCGGTGATGATCGTCGCGATCAGCAGCGGCCATTGCCCGGCGGTTGTGCTGGGCGACATAAAGAACGCGACGCCGAGTCCGATAGTAGCAAGCAGCATCACTATATTGATCAAGTGCCTGCCGGGGATCATCAACGGTTTGCCGCTGATCGTACCCTGCAATTTGAGAAACGCGATAACCGAACCGGTGAACGTGATCGAACCGATGCAGACACCGATGACGATCTCGGCGAGGTGCAAATTGATCTCGCCCGCAGACATTTTCGCATCCGGCGGGCCAAGATACGTCGCGAAACCGACCAGCACCGCAGCCAATCCCACAAAGCTGTGCAAGGCCGCGACAAGCTGTGGCATCGAGGTCATCTGCACCCGCGACGCAAGAATGGCTCCGATAACCAAGCCGGGAACTAACGCCGCCGCCAACACGGGCAAACCGCCAATCTGCATGCCCGCCGCCGTCGCTACCAGAGCGATCAGCATACCAAGAATGCCGTACAGATTCCCGCGCCGCGCAGTTTCCTGCCGCGACAGGCCGCCGAGGCTCAAAATAAACAACGCACTCGCGGCGATGTAGGCGATTGTTATTAGGCTAGCTTGCATTTACTATGTGATAAAAGGCGTTTTTCCGAAATCAAAAAATCGTTTTGCGTCGGATGCTATCTGATCAAGTTCGCCCGCGACAACATGAAAGGTATTTCGAACAGTCCAGCTTCCAGGACTATAAAGCGTTGCTTCAATATCAATATGACCGACACCGTCATGTTTGCAAACCAAAGCGAACTCGCCTTCAAGCGATCTCCATTTCTCTTCGTTTTTCCATCCACGCCATTGTTCAGCAATCTTATTCAAAAATCTGTCGAGTCCTTTGTTCATTGGATCAAAAGCGTAGACTTTCAAACTCGCATCAAGATTTTCTCCTTTTATGGTAACCAAATAGGATTCAGATCCGTCTGATTTTCGCAACCCCTCGTCTTCCGAAAGCCTCAGCTCTGTTGAACTTCTTAGACATTTGATAATCATCTGATTTCCATTTTCAGACTCATTCTTATGGAGAGTCAAAGTCACTTCCTAAACATCGCGAGCATCCGATTCGTGACCAAAAATCCGCCCGCAATGTTGATCGCGGCGATGAGGACGGCGACGGCTCCGAGGATCGTTGTCAGATTCATATTTGTGCCGATTAGCTGGAGCATTCCGCCGACGAGGATGATGCCGCTGATGGCGTTGGTGACGCTCATGAGCGGTGTGTGCAGGGCCGGTTTGACGCTCCATACAACCTGAAAACCGACGAAACACGCGAGCATAAAGACAGTAAAATGCGACAACGTCTTATCAGGGGCGACAAAGCCGAGGCCGATCAATATGACGCCGACGGCGACGAGGACGAACGGGTTGATGCCCGACCCATTATCAGCACCATGAGAAGCCCCGGTCGCTACTGATCCCGGTACTGTCACGCCTTTGCTCGCCGAGCTTCTAGTCGGGACACCCGGTTCGGGCGGGGCTTGCGGCGTGGGCGGTGGCCACAAAACCTTGCCTTCGTGAAGGATGATAGCACCGCGAATCACTTCATCGTTGAGATCTACGTTAAGCTGAGCGGGCTGTTCAACCGGCGAGGAGCCCTTACTTACGTGCGGGCTACCGACACCGCTACTGACACTCTGCGGGCTTTTGCATAGCTCCTCGATCAGAGCAACGATTGTCGAGCCGTAAAGCTGGCTGGCCATACTTGCCATTCGCGACGGCAGATCGGTGTAGCCGACAATGGTAACGCCCTTGTGATGAACGATCTTTCCCGGATCGGTCAACGCACAGTTGCCGCCCTGTTCGGCGGCGAGATCGACGATGACCGAGCCGGGTTTCATCGATTCGACCATACCCTGAGTAATGAGTTTTGGAGCCGGTTTGCCGGGTATCAGAGCGGTTGTGACAATGATATCGACCTGCATCGCCTGTGCGGCGAAGAGCGCCATCTCGGCTTTTAGAAAATTATCGGACATCTGCTTGGCATAGCCGCCCTTGCCCTCGCCCTCTTCCTCGACGTTTATTTCGAGGAACTCGGCGCCCATCGACGCGACCTGATCTTTGGTCGCCGAACGCGGGTCAAACGCCTTAACGATCGCTCCCAATGCACGCGCCGCACCGATTGCCGAAAGTCCCGCAACACCGGCGCCGATAACCATAACCTTTGCCGGATCGATACGCCCGGCAGCCGTGATCTGACCGCCAAAGAATCGTGGAAAATTATTTGCCGCCTCGATAATGGCTCGATAACCGGCGATATTTGCCATCGCCGAGAGCGTGTCCATTTTTTGGGCACGTGTGATGCGCGGAATACAGTCCATCCCGAAAACGGTCGCTTTTCGTTTTGCCAGGAGATCAAGCAGCTCGCGATTTTGTGCCGGCCACATGAAACCGATCAGCCAACCACCCTCTTTCATCAGATCGGCTTCGTGAATGTGGAGTTCCGTATTTTGTTCCGGTGGACGCACTTTTAGTATCACGTCGGATGTCGCCCATAGATCTTTCGTGCCATCGATGATCTTCGCACCGGCCTCGCGGTATTCGCCGTCGATGCAATTGATGCCATGGCCTGCGTGAGACTCGACCTGGATCTCAAAACCGAGTTTCCGCAGACGAATAATGGTCTGCGGCGTGGCCGCAACGCGCTTTTCGCCGGGGTGGATCTCTTTGGGGATTCCGATTGTGGTCATAAATAATACCGCCTCATAAACAAGGCGCGTCCGGTGAGATTAGTTGTAGAGAATTTTATTAGATATGCCGGTTTGAGACAAACCGTCTCGGTATGGAAAATGGGTCATCGAAAAAATATTACATCTTCTGGATAGCGATGCTAAGAAGAGCGTCGCTGCCACTGCCGCGGTTGTACGAGATCCAATATCCCGCCTTCGGGTACCGGACCATTTTGGATATGCCGCCGTCCGGGTTTGCCGGCACGTCCTCGCCAAAAACATCTTTCGGCGAAGGGGCGGAATTCAGATTCCCCATATAGGTGATCATGATGGCCGTGACCAGGTGGCCCGAATCGTAATAGAACTGAGCGATCTCGTTATCCGAAAAAGAGTAAAAATCCTGCGCGTCGGATTTTTCTTTCGGAGGGCCTAGCCTTTTCCTGAGGTCATCCGCAGTAGAGCCGATCACCACGCCGCGATATTCGGAGAATGACTTTTTGACCGTCGGTGACGGCGCGGGCGTCGGTGTAGGTGTCAAACTTTTCGTATACTCTTGCCGCCCGACTGTTACGTTCCGCTCGGCGGCAAGAAGTCCGGCCGTCATGAGAGAAATAACAAAAATTCCGGTCGCGGCGTATATTTTTCCCATTAACATTTTCCTCTCCTCCTTAAGCTCTAACCCGATATTCGTACGAATCCTTAGCCAGCCGACATACTGCCGGTCGGGCTCGCCTATACTGCTTATCTCGATCTCGTGATGCCAACGATTTGTCAGTGCCTGTTCGCGTTTGGTTATTCGCGGACCACTTTGTCTCCGGCCATTAATGTCTCGCTTCGAAAACACGATTAAACGGCGTCTCCGTGGCTCGCCTGAATTGGGAGAATCCGCCGGCCATTACTACCTCTTTGATAGCGTCTTCGGTGGCGACGGCGCCGAGGGCGGGACCGCCGAGAGCCATCGAATTCGACGTGCAGCACAACGTCGATGCGGCCGAAAATGTGCGGCCGATGATGTTGAAATTTTCCTCGACGGTGTTACCTGCCATCGGCTCGACGATCAGGCAGCTGCCGTCCGTCGCAAGCGTTTCTGACGCATGTTTAGCGGCTCCGTGCGGGTCGCCCATGTCATGCAGGCAGTCAAAGAAGCAGGTTAGATCGTAACCCTTATCCGGGTAATCACTGGCCGACGCGACATCAAAATGAACACGATCGGCGACGCCGGCGGCCTCGGCTTTTGAACGCGCATTCTCGATCGAGGCGGCGTGATTGTCATAGCCGTAAAACTCCGAATTCGGATATGCCTTCGCCATGATTATTGTCGAAGCACCGTGGCCGCAGCCGACATCCGCAACCTTAGCCCCAGCTTTTAATTTTTCTTCGGCACCAGTTAACGCCGGTATCCAACTGCCCACGAGATGTGCAGTATATCCCGGACGGAAAAATTTTTCGGTGCCGACGAAAAGATCGGGATCATGTTCGCCCCAGAGCATTCCGCCGCCGTCCTTGAAATACTCGGTTATTCTCGGCTGAGCATTCATCATCGCTTTGACCACATGAAATCCGCCACCCACGTAAAACGGGCTGTTCTCGTCCGTCAGAGCGACGGCCTGCTCGGGCAGCATCGAGTATTTGCCGGTTGCGGGTTCGTAATGAACATAATCGCCCGATGCCTGATTTATCAGCCATTCCCGGACGTAACGCTCGTTAGTATTTGTTTTTGCGGCAAGCCCGGCGGGTGTTAAGCCTTCGGAATCGGCGAGCGCGTGATAAAGGCCAAGTTTCGAGCCGATGTACCCGAGCACCGAGCTCAGCGACGCCCCGAAATCACCAACAACTTTGCCCAAAAAGGCATTCATTTTATCTTCATTTATCTCAACGGATTGACCTGCTTGCGGCATACTAACCTCCTAAATGGTAAGGACGTGGGACGAGGATATAAATTTTATATAACGCGCGGGATTATATACCCAAAATAAAACCCGCGCAATCACAAAAAAAGTGTTTACGCGAGTGTTAATTTTCGCAGCGATAATGTCGTCCCTCTATTTATGGGACGACGGTAACCTTGACCGATGACGCCGTACCCCTAGCGGGAAAGGACGCGAGCGGTTCGTCCGCCGGTCCGTCCACTACTGTTCCATTAGTGCTGTCAAAGGTTGAACCGTGTTTTGGACATATAAACCGTTTTTGACCGGCGTCATATTCGACCGTTCCTCCCTTGTGAGTGCATCTCGCCGAGAATGCGGAAAATGCCGCTTCGCCCGTCCGTACGATGATGATCTTGCCGGCCTTTGAGGCAACAACAAGAGATCCTCCAACTTTGGCCAACGGACTCTTCCCGTCAATTGGCACTTCCAGATCTTCAAATCTTGTAAATGCCTTGATCACCGATGCGGAGCCCGACAGGGTCAGAACCAAACCGCCGGCGACTAACGCGGCTTTTACCAAAAACTCACGCCGTCCCGTGCAATCTACTATCTCATTACAATCTTTCACAAATAATTTCCTCCGAATATAAGATGCAAAATCGAACAATAATGTCTAAGGATACGATAAAAACTGTCTTATCACATGTATTTGACGATGACACCGCCGAAAAAGATGTAAACCGAACAGAGAATTAATTCTCCAGCCAGAACGGCCGCGATAAATTTCCAGTAATTCATTTTTGCCGTTCCCGCGAGGTAACAAACGAGGTCAGTCGGCACGAGCGGAAAAAATGCCCATAAAGCAATGAAAAGAAATCCTGTCGGGCGTTCAAGTCTGGCTTTTATTTTGTATGTCAGTTCGGGCTTGTGGCTCTCAAAAAAATCGCTAAATCCGAGATACTCCGAAAAGTAATAGATCATGCTCGAGGAGAGCAATATTCCCAGGATCGAAACGGCAAGAACCGCAAAAGCCTGATCGGGAAATAGCAGTGTTCCGGCGACCACGAGCGGCGTACTCGGAAGCATCGAGAAGCCCCGGAAAACAGACATCGCCAAATAAACAAGCCAAATTTCGCCTTGAAACCGAAGCAAGAAAGCGGCGATGTTTTCTGCCGTAAACGCCTGCGGATACATTAGATATGCGCCGATGCCACCTAGAACAGCCATCAGCCAAGCCGTGAGACAGATTATCCGTAACACCGAGCCGGTTTTTGCGAGGGCCGATTTGTTTTTCACTTGTGTTAGCAACGAAGCTGCCGAGCGAATGAAACGTTTTCCATAGCGTAATCTTATGCGCTTTTCGATAAAATATCCATGTTTTCACGCCAACGAAGTACAGGTTTCCTCGCCGCCGTTGCCTCGTCGAGACGGCCGATACGGGTTGAATGCGGTGCGTTGATGACGAGTTCGGGATTTTCCTGGGCTTCGCGGTCGATGTCGATCATTGCTTCGATAAACGCGTCGAGATCAGCGCGGCCGACGGATTCGGTTGGCTCGATCAGCATCGCTCCCTCGACGACGAGAGGGAAGTAAACCGTCATCGGATGAAAGCCGTAATCGATCAGACGTTTGGCAATGTCGAGAGTGACGACGCCTTTTTTCGATTGTTTTTTGTGTGAGAAAATTGCCTCGTGCATGCAGTCGGATTCGAAGGGCCTGTCATATTTTTCTTCAAGCTCGTGCGAGACATAACGGGCATTGAGAACGGCGGCCTCGGTCGCTTCTTTCAGCCCCTCGGCACCGTGCGTATAGATGTACGAAAGAGCACGCACCATCATTCCAAAATTGCCGTGAAACGCCTTAACGCGGCCGATCGAGTCTGGATAGTCGTAATTTAAAGTATATCCGTCACCTTTCTTTTCAACCTTTGGAACAGGGAGAAACGGCGCGAGATCCGCCGAACAAAGACAAGGTCCGCAGCCCGGGCCGCCGCCGCCATGGGGCGTCGAAAATGTTTTGTGCAAATTGAGATGAATAACATCGACACCCATGTCACCCGGCCGAGCGACACCGACCAGAGCGTTCATGTTCGCTCCGTCCATATATACCAATCCGCCGGCGGCGTGGATTGTATCGCAGATCTCCGTGATATTTTTTTCGAAAATGCCGACTGTGTTTGGATTTGTAAGCATTAAGCCGGCAACGCCGCCTTCGTCGCAAAGCTCGCGAAGGTGATCCATGTCGGTCAGGCCTTCGGCGGTTGAACGGATCGTTTTGACCGTAAAACCCGACATTGCGGCAGACGCCGGATTTGTGCCGTGAGCCGAGTCAGGAATTAGCATCACGCGTCGATCCTTCGATTCCTCACCGTCACGCTGGTCGAGAAATGCGCGGATCAGCATAACGCCGGTCATCTCGCCCTGAGCGCCTGCCGCCGGTTGTAGCGAAATACCCGGCAAACCTGTGATTTCGCAAAGACCCTCTTGCAGGCGATAAATAAGTTCCAGCGCGCCCTGCGATTCTTCCTCGGGCGCAAGCGGATGAAGGTTTGCGAAGCCGCCGATTCGCGCGACTTTTTCGTTAAGCCGCGAATTGTATTTCATCGTGCATGATCCGAGCGGGTACATGCCAAGATCGATCGAGTAATTCCACGTCGAAATGCGCGTAAAATGCCGCACAACATCAACCTCGGAAACCTCAGGCACACCGTCGAGATCGTCGTCACGCCGCAAATCTGCGGGCAAAAGATCGTCGATACTCGTCGCCTCGACATCGAGTTTCGGCAGACGATAACCGACTCGCCCAGTTTGCGACCGTTCAAATATCAACGCCTCATTCTGCGTCGGATGCTGTGTAACTTTCTTAATGCTCATGGAACTATTTCAAACGGGGTCTTGTCTCTAAATCTATATACACCAAAATCCCCGTCCAGAGTAAAGATTTGGTTTGAGTTGGTAGCTTCGGCCAGAGCAACCAACGATGCGTCGGCAAAGTCCATCGGCGTATCTTCGAATTTCTGCATCAAGATTTCCATACGTTTTAAATCTGTTTCTGACAGATCGGAAATAAGTATGGAGGCGTCCAATATCCAGTTCCAGAGGAGTGACTGGTAATGCCATTCACCCAAGAGATACATCGCCTCAGTCAGACAGGGATAGGTTGTAATAAGATTACCTTGAAGCGTCTCAAAGACCGCTAAGCACTTTTTATATCGACCATCGTGTTTCTCAGCCAAAAGCAAAACCAGCGGCCCTGTGTCAATAATCATTTCTTATTGATGTTCAACTTTTTTTGGTATTTCTTTTTCATCATTTCAGCGTACCGGCGATCCAATTCTCTCGAATATTGATTCGCGGCCGCTCGTTCGTTATCGGAAAATCTGGGAAGATTTGCAATTCTAAATTCCTTATCCACAACATCTTCAATCCACACTTCTGGCGTCACGCCATTCTTTTCCGCGTTTCTTTTAAGCTTCTTAAATATATTGTCCGGTAACTCTATTACTTGACTCATACCGTTAATTCTATCACGCTTTCGGCAGCCCCTTAATCAGGCCGTCGATTTGTTCTTTTGTAATCGTTTCGGTTACGCACACCAAAAACTCATTCGGTCTGTCTGGATAGTATCTCGACAATGCGAGACCACCGATGATGCTGTTTTTGGTCCGTAGCTTTTCAAGTATTTCAGCAGCCGGACGCGGGCCGCGCACGACAAATTCGTTGAATCGCGGCGCGCTAAACGGCAATGAATATCCATCGATGGCGGCGATCTGCTTCGCCGCGTACGCGGCTTTCTGGGCGTTTTGCATTGCGACTTCCTGAAGGCCTTTTTTGCCCATCGTTTCCATGTAGATGGTTGCGGCTAAGGCGATCAAACCTTGGTTTGTGCAAATGTTCGAAGTCGCTTTTTCGCGGCGGATGTGCTGTTCGCGGGTCGAGAGCGTGAGGACGAACCCACGATTTCCGTTCTTGTCGTACGCAACGCCGCAAAGGCGTCCGGGCATTTGGCGGACAAATTTTTCCTGGGTAGCGAACAGCCCGACATGCGGGCCGCCGAAGCCCATCGGAATACCGAACGACTGGCCTTCGCCGACGACGATGTCTGCACCGCAAGTTCCCGGTGATTTTAGCAGGCCGAACGAGATCGCTTCCGTTACGACGACGACGAACAGAGCACCAACCGCGTGAGCTTTCAGCGCCAAAGCGGTCAGATCTTCAACGCAGCCAAAGAAATTCGGCGATTGGACCACCAGCGCAGCGGTCTTGTCGTCGAGAGCAGACAGGTCGGACAATCGCCCGGTTTTCTCATCAAATCCGATCGAAACAATTTCGGCCGCCCCATGCTGAGTGTATGTCCGGGCAACCTCGCGATATTCGGGATGGACGCTTGTCGCGACGACGATCTTATCCCGCCGCGTAACACGCTGGGCCATCAGATACGCCTCGGCCATCGCGGTCGAGCCGTCATACATTGAGGCGTTGGCAACCTCCATTCCCGTTAATTGGCAGATCAAAGTTTGAAATTCGAAAATGTATTGCAGCGTTCCCTGCGAGATCTCGGGTTGGTATGGCGTGTATGAGGTGAAAAACTCGGAGCGTTGTATCAAGTGATCGACGATTGTCGGCGAAAAATGCGAATAGACGCCAGCGCCGAGGAACGAAGGCTTTGTCGCGGCGGTATTCTTCGCGGCCATCGATTCCATCGCGGCGATTACTTCGGATTCCGCAAGCGGCTCAGTGATGTTTAGAGCGCGGTTTAGCTGAACGTTCGATGGTATCGAGCGGAAAAGCTCTCCGGCTGTAGAAAGGCCAACGACGGCAAGCATTTCGTCACGTTCTTCGGGTGAATTAGGAATATATCTCATTAAAATATGCTTTCGGGATAGTTATGCGCGTAAAGTTAATTTCAATAAAAGATAATACCAAAATCGTAAGTCTAATTCGAAAACGCCGTGTTGATGTCGCTTTGGCATGTTTGACAATCGGAGAGCGAGGTCTATACTTCAAAAATCAAGTTCAGCAAAAAATTGATGCAAATATCCAGCGGGCGGCATCGGTCGCTTTCCGGCCGAATCCGCTGCATCAGCCAATTCACGGAGGAACCAATGACTACCAAACACCTTTCGTCCACTACAATTTTACTTGCCATTTTTATGTTAATCTCGGCGGCGGGTGCTCAAGAAAAGCCGACTGGTTCGCCCGCCCAAGCTCCGACACCGGCGCGTGCAAAAGACGGGCGGAAACTGCTTACCGCCCTTGACCTGCTTCATATTGCGGTTGTCGGCGGCCCACGTCTCTCGCCCGACGGGGCGAAGGTTGCCTACACCGTCAGCGAAACGAAAACCGAGAAAGATAAGGAGTGGAAAGCGACGACACACGTGTGGGTCGTGCCGACCGGCGGCGGTACGGCGAGACAGTACACGCGTGGCGACAAAAGCTCGTCCGGACCCGAATGGTCACCCGACGGCAAGCTGCTTGCTTTTCTTTCCGATCGCGAAAAGGATGGCGAGCGCCAGGTGTGGATGATGATGGCCGACGGCGGCGAAGCATGGGCCGTTACGTCTCACAAGGGCAGCGTCGCGGGCTTTCGGTTTTCGCCGGACGGCAACCAACTTCTCCTAACCGCCGTCGATCAGCCGAACAAAGATGAGGAAGACCGCAAAAAGGTCAAGGACGACACGATGGTGATCGACCGGGACATCAAGATGGCGCACCTTTGGCTTTGGGACATCGAAAAGAAACAGGAAAAGCGGCTGACCGATGGCAGCTTTACCGTCAGCGACGCACAATTTTCACCCGATGGGACGCGGATCAGCTATACAACAAGGCCGACACCCGGTGCCGACGACGGCGGTTTCAGCGATGTTTGGGTAATGACCGTGGCGAGCGGCGACAAAGCTAAACTGGTCGAGAACGCCGGTTCGGACGATAATGCGCGGTGGTCGCCTGATGGGCGCTGGATCGCCTACACGGGCAGCCCGGACAAACCCGGCGGCGTTGCCCCGACCAATCTTTACCTGATCGCGGCGACCGGCGGCACGCCAAAACAGATCGCATCGAAATTTGACCTCAACGTCGGTACGCCGGTCTGGTCGCGCGACGGTCGCTCGATCTACTTTGGCGCGAATATGCTTGAGGCGAGCGAGGTGTTTCGCTGTGACGTGGCGTCCGGTGCGGTCAGCCAGCTCACGCGGAACGGAGGTGTGACGGGAATAAGCGAGATAAGTGCCGACGGCAAAACGGTCGTCGGGAATATGACAGGAGCAAAGCAGCCGACCGAAATTTACCGCGCTAACGCAGACCTTTCCTCAATAAACACAATTACGGATCAGAATTCGTGGCTTAAGGAATACGCGATGGCCGAATCAGAGGTAGTTAAGTGGAAGAGCAAGGACGGCACCAATATCGAGGGCGTTTTGACAAAGCCCGTCGGCTATGTTGGGAATCAAAAGGTCCCATTCCTGCTCAATCCGCACGGCGGGCCGACCGGGGCGTCGATCAATGCTTTTAATGGAACGGTGCAGGTGCTCGCGGCCAACGGCTTTGCTGTATTGCAGCCCAATTTCCGAGGTTCGACCGGCAAGGGGATCGCATTCGCGCAGGCTAACAAGAATAGTTGGGGCAAAGGCGATTACGACGACTGCATGACCGGCGTTGACGCGATGATCGCCGGCGGGATCGCCGATGCGGACAAAATGGGAGCATTTGGCTGGTCGTATGGCGGCTATATGACATTCTGGATACTGACTCAGACAGACCGCTTTAAGGCCGTAAGTCCGGGTGCGGGTCTCACGAACATTTATTCAATGTACTCGCAAACCGACATTCATCGATATTTGAACTGGTTTTATACGGACAAAGCGCCGTGGAATGCCATGGATCTTTATATGGATCGCTCACCGATGAAATATGTGAACAACGTGAAAACCCCGGTGATGATAATGCACGGGCAGGTCGACACCCGCGTGCCAATCGCACAGGCTCAGGAATTTTACCAGGCAATGAAGGAAAGGAACGTGCCGGCCGAGTTCGTCGTCTATCCGCGTGAGAATCACGGCTTTACCGAGCCGCGTCATGTAATGGACCGCGTACAGCGGTACGTAAGATTCTTTGCGAAATATCTTGGTTCGCCCGTGATCACCGAAACGGCGATTCCTTAATACCAAACGGAAAAAGGCGGATCAAAAGCCCGCCTTTTTCAATAAACGTTAATCTGGGTCTAATTCTTAAGTCCCGCGATAACCACGGCTCCGGCCTCTATCTCGAGCACGCTTTCGGCGGAGCGATCAACATTGGCTTCAGTCTTTGATGTCGCCTTATTTTGCAGCGTCACTTGTCCAGATTTTAGCGAAACAAGCTTGTAATCGACTTGCGTATCATAATTGCCGTTAACGCCCGTGTTTGTTATCTTTCCAAACATCCCGCCGATCTTTGCCGCCGTCGATTGTTTTAGCTTGGAAAAATCGCTCGTCAGAAGGTAATCGCAGCCCGCCGTTCTTGCATCCGCCTCGCTGCTGACGGCGATGCCCTCGACATTGCCTGACGTGAGCTTTTGAGCAAGGAAGGCCTGCATATTTGTTAACGAGATCGTCTCGCCGCCTCTGTTGGTCGGTGCGAGCACGCCGATGCGGATCGTGCCTGCTTTTTTGGAGCTTGGCGTTCCGCTTTGCATCGGCATATCAGGAATCGATTTGGTGGATTTTGATTTGGGTTTGTCCTCGTCATCGCCGCCGGATTGGCCACCGCGCATTATTGCCGAAAAGTCTGGCCGGCCATAGAGATCCTGTTCGTTCTTAGCGAGCGTGTAGCTAGTCGGGACGTCAAAAAGTGCATCGTCAAGGACCGCTTTTGAAAACTCGATCGTCTCTATCATTTGTGAAAAGCCATTCCCTTCGCCGCCATTCATCGTGGTCGTTACCTGTAGCGGAAAACCGAGTTTGCCGCCTCCGGTTTCTTTGACCACCATTCTGTCCTGGCAGCCGTTACGGGCCGGACGCTGGTACGGGACCGTGTTGCCCGAAACATTATAGGGGCAGGCAAATTGCGGTAGATCAACGTACCAACCATCTGTCTCCATTTGCATGTTCGACTGTGAACACGCATCAGGCGAAGATTCCATTTTCATCGAAGTTTTGAGGTGCCGTGCCGCGAGGCCAAACATCTGTTTTCGTTCACCGGTGTCGTTAATTGACGAGGTCATTGTAAGAGTTCCGCCTTTGGTCGGTTTACCGCCTGTAGGGGCAGAAATTTTCCCGGCTGAAGTAGTAGTATCCCGGAAGTTTGTCGCAAAAGGCTCGACAAAATACTGCTTTTTCTTGTCGCTGACCTTTACGTTTCGTTTCAGATCGCACTGTTCGATCGTGGCAACATCAGCACCCATACCCATCATGCCGCTGCTCTCGGTTCGCTTTCGTGAGCCTTTGACATAGATGGTCGACGAAATATTTTGGCCGGCCATGTTAGTGGTTTGTTTGATCTTATAATTTTGCGCGAACGAAGTAGTCGCCGCGATGCCGAGGATAAATGAAAACCCTAAGATAATCTCAATCTTTTTCATCTTTGTTGTACTCCCGTTATAAAAATTGCTTTCGCCGAAAAAATAATGCCGATTCATAGCGGAGCAGCTATCAATAATAGCGACATGACACTGCTTTCCAAAAATTCTATGAGCTTGCCGCCAGGTATTCTTCGTATTCCTCGGCCGATAGCATAGCGTCCGCATCACCGGGTTTGTCCATTTTTACCTTGATCATCCAGCCGGCGGCGTAGGGATCGTTATTGACGGCCTCGGGCGTGTCATTTAGGCCATCGTTGACTTCGGTTATTTCGCCGCCAACCGGCATAAATATCTCGGACACGGCCTTGACCGATTCGACCGAGCCAAAAGCCTCGTGCGTTGTAAATTTATCGCCGACCCGCGGCATATCGATATACACTACGTCGCCAAGCGAATGCTGGGC
>JAYUDV010000026.1:0-7049 GCA_043739565.1 Chloracidobacterium sp. | reverse complement strand
GCCCTTATATTTACTGGAGCCGGTGATAAGACTCGAACTTACGACCTGATGATTACAAATCAACTGCTCTACCAACTGAGCTACACCGGCGGGTGCGGTTCGCCCGTCCGGCGCTCCGCAAACGAAAATACTAGCAAAATCAATCTGTTCTGTCCAAATTGACCTCGCTGAACATTATGTTGAACAAAGCACAAACATGTTGACTCCGCAGCGATAGTAACGGTACAATTAATCGTACCCATCGGGTATCCAGCAATTATTGCTTCCGACTCTTACCCTCGTCTTAGAGGAATAAAACAAAGCCAAGAAGGAGAAAATCGTGAATTTTCAAAAGTCATTCGCAGAACGTATCGTCAAGTTGAGTTTGATGATGTTGATATTTACAGCCCTCGCGTCAACCCAGATAAATGCCCAGAGGCCATTGTCGGTCAAGGAAAAGCCGAAAAGGACGATGGACATCGCCGGTAGAAACAATCTTTACTGCGCCGGCTTTATACAGACAAACCCCATCAGCACAGGGAATACGATCATCGGTGCCAAGGACGAGGCCGACAGGTATAATTTCTCGCAGAACGATTTTTTGTATATCAATATGGGCCGGAATAAGGGTGTGAATGTCGGCGACATTTTTGCCGTCGTGCGCCCGCGCGCTCAGGTCAAGAGTAAATGGTCGCATAAGACAGACCTCGGGTTTTACGTGCAGGAGGTCGGTGCTGTAGAGGTCGTGAATGTCAAAAATGAAGTGTCAGTAGTTCGGGTCAAATCTTCATGTGACGGCTTTTTGTTGGGTGATCTTGTTCAACTTGCCGAAAAGCGAACCAGCCCCATATTTGAACAGCGACCGGCGCTCGACATTTTCGGCGAACCGTCGGGCAAGGCTCGTGGACGGATACTGATGTCACGTGACGGTGCGGAAATGCTGACGCGCGATTTTATTATATACGTTGATCTCGGCGCCGACGATAATGTCCGAGTAGGCGACCATATGACGATCTTTCGCCCGTTGGCGAAAGGCAATCTATTTCTAAACCCGGACCGCGAACCTGTCAGAGCGACGAATTCCGGGTTTGAAAGCGAAGTCTATAAAGGCGGCAAATTTTCTAATCAGGCGACCCGAAAAACGGGAGACAAGGCCGAGGGCCAGGAAGTCAGGACCAGAGACGTGAGAAAAAATCGCCCATCGGATTTGCGCAAGGTAGTCGGCGAGGCGGTCGTTCTCAACGTCAAAGAAAAGACCGCGACACTCGTCATCACGCGAACCGCTCAAGAGATCCACCCAGGCGACTGGGTCGAGATCCAGTAGAGCAAAAGGAGTTGAAAATATTAAGGCAAAAGCGGAGACATCCACTTTTGCCTTTTTTTTGTTTAGTGATCTGATGAAGCGATTTTTCTCGCGTTGTCCAGAGCCATTTCGCGGTTTCGTTTGTTCTCGACGAAAAAGAAAGAGAAATATCCGTACATCGACCAAACGGCAGTGATTACGGCGACCCAGAGGGCGCCGCGGCCGACAAGATAGCCGAAGACTTTCCAATCATTTGAGGTGATCGTAAATTTCACCAGATCCGCGAATGCCGTTTGGACTTCGGCCACCTGCCAGAAGAGTGCAGGGTAATCGAGTCCGAAATTCGACACGGGCGGCGGGCCGTTGGCGGCGGCAACAAGCAGCGCGACGACGGCGACGCACTGGGCCCACATTTTTAGTTTGCCCATGCCTTGTGCCTGGATAACGATGCCTTCGGTGGCTGCGACCGATCGCAGGCCGGTGATAATGAATTCGCGGCCCAGAATCACGACAACAGCCCACGACGGGGCAAGATGTTTTTCGACGAGGACAATCAGAGCGGCCGATATCAGCAGTTTATCGGCGATCGGGTCGAGAAATTTACCGAGTGTCGAAACCTGATTGCGGCGGCGCGCGAGCTGTCCGTCAACAATATCGGTAAGCGCGGCTATCAGAAATAAAACGATTCCGAGGGCGTAACCGCTGATGCCGAACATTTGCTCCGCGACAGGCGTTAGCAGAACGACGACGAGAAGCGGTACGACGACTATCCGGCCGAGGGTTATGTAGTTTGGTAAATTCACTTGCTCAAGAAATAATCTTAGATTCTACCTCGACAAAGTTCAAGAAAGCATAAGAAAACAAAAAAAGGCGGGCCGTAACCCGCCTCGATCGAATTCAAACAAAGTCGGCGTTTACGGTAAAAATCCCAACTGCGGGAATGTACCCGTCGCGAAATTAGCAAGATTCGGAAAGACCGCCGACAGAGTGGCGGCATCCTGCGGGAGGCCGTACCATTTAGCCAGGGTCGCCGCATATTGATCGACTGAGGTCGTCGGTATCCATCGCCCGCGAGCTGAGGCTCCCGAGTCGGAATCGTCGGGGCCGCCGAAGGCGAGCGTCGGGTAATAATTTCCCGTGCCGTCCGGCCGCAGGCTGCCATAAAAATCACCGCCGATAACCGAACCGCCCATAACAAACATGTGATTGCCCCAGGCGTGATCGGAGCCAACCGTGTTACCGGAGCCGGCCGGATTGAAGGTGCGGCAAAAATCAGAAAGCGTAAATGTCGTGACGGAATTTTGAACTCCCTGCAAGACTAGCTCGTCCCAGAAGGAACGCATCGCCTGACTGACTTGCATCAAGAGGCTGCCCTGGCCATTTATCTGGCTTGTGTGCGTGTCAAAACTGCCGACCTGTACGTAAAATATCTGCCGCGAGACGCTGAGGCTTGAAGCATCCTTGATCAGCCGGGCGACTTGTTTTAATTGTCGGCCGAGACCGGTGTTTGGAAAGAGCGTTGATACGTCCTGGGCACTGGCGAGAGCCGCGTTCGCCGCCATTGCGAGGTCAGTCACGTGGCTGGCAGCCGCGACGTAATTGGACGAGAGGTCCTGCGCTCTAAGAGAATTAAAAGCCGTGAGACGAGCGGGGCCGCCCGTTCCGGTAAATCCCGCCGGGTTCAGCACACTAGCCAACGAAGTATTTGAATCGGCGATCGCGAGCGGCAGCGTAGTCTGCCCTGAGGTAAAGAGCTGGGCGCCGCTGATCGAGGTAACCATGGGGATGAGGCCACCGGGGTTGTCGGTCGGTGTCATTGTATCCGACACGCGTCCACCCCAACCCGTGCGTGCATGAATGGCCGCATTTGAAGTCTGTGACTGTGTGACCTGATCCGAATGCGAAAAAAGCTGATACGGCTTTTGGAAAGACGAACTTTGGTATTGAGCTCTGGTCAGCGGGCGAACGAGGTTGCCGACATTGGTGACAGATGCGAGTTTGCCTTGAGCCCAAAGATCGTAAATTCCGTTATTAACGATCGTTGTGCCATTTTGCGTTTGAGGGCCGAGATTCGGGTGCAGGCCGTACGTCAGGCCGCCAAGCCGAGGGACCGCGATCGGCAAGAGCGAGGCCTGCGAAAGAGCAAGGCCCTGAGTGTTGCGGGCGTTGAAATACGCCGAATAATTGCTGATGTTTGCGTCGCTGTGGTTCGGAATAATGACGTTATTTCCGTCATTTCCCCCTTGAAAGTACAGTAGTACAAGCGCCTTGTATCCGGCATCAGGGCTGTCTTTCGTATCGTCCAGCACCCTTTGGGCCATCGCGCTCATGGCGCCGAGGTGATGCATTTGTGTGGCGAGAGCTACCATGCCGAGTGCACAGCCGCCGGTTTTTTTCAAAAAGTCACGTCTATTTTCTTTCATATTTTTTACCTCTGCACCTGATACTGCGACGACGTCGCTACAAGATAAACCGCCTGTCTCGCCCGGTTGAGCGGGTCCGTGCTGACAATATTAGTCACGGCCGTAAGAATAGTGCTCTTCATATTTGTGGACATCGTTCCATGCATCAACCGCCGGTTCAACTCATCCAAAAGAAGATTGCCGGTTGAGTCCGCCGTCGATAACGCCTGTAGATCGCTAAAGTCAAGCGATGTGCCGGTCGTTGCGTTAGGCAGGCCTACCGGTATCGCGGGGGCGCTAAACACAATGCGGTTCATAAAATTTGCCCGCTGGATCGATGTGCCGGTCGTCATCAGTGTAAATTCCGGCCCCAGTAGCGACGTTCCCGGAATAACATAGCTTGGCGAGTAATAGTTGAATACTGTCGGTGATTGGAAGGGGAGTTGCCCCATGCCAGTATATTCACCGCGTCCTATAAGGTAGCCGTCACTCAGCGAAGCCCCATCGGCCGACCGGACGTTGAAATTACGCAATATGTTCGTTGCAAACTGGAATGGTTCGCGGAGCTTACCGTAATTCGGATCGGTTTTTGAATCGCCGCGAGCCTCAGGATCAAGCAGAATCGCCTTAACGACTGCCTTCAGATCACCGCGTACGCCGAACCCGTTATTATTGAATACCCCGGCCACCCGACTAACGTAAGCGGGTGACGGGGAACTGGTCACCATCTGCTGAATTAGCGTGGTGCTGATGTACGGGCCGACATTCGGATGGTTAAAGATATTGTCGAGCGCCTGTGTTAGTGAGGCGTTTGCGTATGTCGTGATCTGCGCGGCGGTAGTACAAGGAGCGGCGCATGCCGGTAGATTTGTTGTAGTCGAACCGTTGTATGAAAGCAGCGTTTTTGCCGTCAGATCGTGGTTGCTCGTGTTCAGCAACATCGAATCGATGAAGTTAACCGTCCCAAGGGCGATGTTTGGACATGATGCCCCAGGCGTGTTGCAGAACGACCAACCCGTCAAAACTTTTGTCAGATTGTTGACATTGTTTTGATCGTAGGTTGACATAGGCGTATCAGCCGTCTGGCAAGGATTATGTTCGACGCAGATGACGGTGCCATCCTGATTGAGCATAAACAGGCCGACGGTAAATAGCTGCATTATCTCGCGGGCGTAATTCTCGTTCGGATTTGTTCGAGTGCTCCGCGCCATGTCCAGATAGTCGCCCATTGTCGGACTAAGGGTCATCTGCTGCATTAGGTTCCGGAAATTTCCGAACGCATTGTTAGAGAGTATCTTGTGGTATTCGACCATGTGCCGCGACTGCTGAATGCCCACACCGGATGTGACCCAGATCTGGCTCAACGCCCAGGCGACGCGGTGACGCAGCGGAGCCGTTCCGTAAAGTGATTCGACCGAATTCCACGTTTGGATCGGATACATTGTGTATGTATCGCGGAAACATGTTGCCGGCACATCCGGCACCACCGTCTGATCGCCGTCACAATCGGTCGGAGCATTTCCCGGTTTCAGGGGCTGGTTGGGGTAGGGATTCGATGCCGAAGGATATTGCGCGTCAAATTGTTCGGCAAGCCATGTCTTAAGGCCGATTCGCCGTATTCGGTCGTCCAACGCCTGCGTCGGGCCAAATGTTGCTTGTTCGAGGAAGCGCCGCCGGTCACCCGAGAATCGATAGCCAACGTAGTCTGGTGAGATCTTCGTATTACTTTCTTTCGCAATTGAGGCATGTGTTGTGCCGAGCGGAGTCGGTTTTGACCTCGACGGGGCATCATCACGGCCGCCGCCGCCGATTCCCAGTTTCACGATATTGCTCGCAAGTCCGCGCCAAGTCACATAAATGTCAACGTCACCTTCGGCTGGGGCCGGCCAATAACCGATATCGTCGGTCAATTGGATAGTCAGCGCGTAAACTTCCTTATATTGCGCCGCCGGTTTGAGATCCAGCACCGGAAATCCATAGATGTGGCCAAACCTATCCGTGGCGTAAACGCGAAACGCATTTGCTCCCTCATCCTCCATCAAGCTTATATCGGCGAGATAAATGACGATGCGAGCGTCCGGCTGAAACGCCTGGGCCGTAACTCTGGTCAACGGCACCCTGCTGGCGGAACGCCGCGTCTGTGCAAGAGCTCGTGTCGAAGTGGCCTCACTCAATAAGATCGGAGTCGGAGAATTTGGGTCCGGATCGTCCTGGGCCATTACCCAAAGTCCGAACGAAGATATCAAAATAAACACAGCTAAAATTCGCAAAAACGATAGCGACATTCTGCTTTCCATACCATTTCCTCCTGTAGAGCTAACGACCAATTTGATGACGACTTCGATTAAAGAACGGATTGTGGGAAATTTACCCGTTTAAGATTGTTTTACAGTAATAATGTACAATAATTCCGCTCACTAAACAAGCCATTTTTTTTCAATGGAAACGTGCGGAATATTTCCAATAGGTCTTAGACGTAGAATATACTTCGTTAGCCGATAAATTGTAAAGAAACGTAAATATATTTAATTTAAAGTCTTTATCATGATGCCAGAAAGTATCTTTATTCCAACACCCGATCATTTTAGTTTTAACGCTACCGTTTACAGTCACGGCTGGTGCGAACTCGCTCCATTCGAACTCGATGTTGAGAATTGGCGGCTGAGCTACGTCTTTTATGACGCAGATCAAAAACGGGCTGTGTCGGCCGTTATTACCGAAACTAAGGGCGGCGTGAATATCGAACGGGCAAGTTCGAAGATCGATGCGGCCCGGATCGAACTTGATGTTCGCCACATTCTAAGGCTGGATGACGATCTCGACGGATTTTACGATTCTATTGTCGGACATAATGGGCTGGAATGGGTTGCCGAGAAACGCGCCGGACGGCTGCTGCGGTCGCCAACGGTTTTCGAAGACCTGGTAAAGACGATCTGCACGACAAATTGCTCGTGGGCGCTCACCAAAAATATGACGGGCAATCTGGTGGAAAAACTCGGGTCACCGGTCGGGAATGGGGAAAATGCGTTCCCGACTGCGGCGGCGATGGCGAGTGTCTCGCCAGATTTTTATCGCGAAGAGATTCGCGCCGGTTACCGTTCGCCGTATTTTTTTGAGCTTGCGGAATCCGTCGCGTCCGGCACTCTTGATCCCGAAAGTTGGCTGCACTCCGACCTTCCGACCGCCGAACTAAAAAAAGAAATGAAAAAGGTAAAAGGCGTCGGCGATTACGCCGCCGAAAACCTGCTAAAGCTCGTCGGCCGCTACGACGGCCTCGCCCTCGACTCGTGGCTACGATCGCAGTTTTATAAAAAACACAACGGCGAAAAAGTCTGCGACGACAAAAAGATCGAGCGTCATTACCG
>JAYUDV010000025.1:0-2710 GCA_043739565.1 Chloracidobacterium sp. | reverse complement strand
GTTGGACGCCAATGCCATGAAATCACTCATTTGCCCCTCGATAGCCGCAGCATCGGACACGATGGCCCCGACCATCGCGGCGGCATCGGCACCCGCATCAAAAACCGATCTCAGATTTTCGCTGCTAATACCGCCAATAGCGACCAGAGGAAAATCGCCGACTAACTTTCGCACCTGCCTCAATCCATCGAGGCCGACGACGGCGTCGGGGTCGAGTTTAGTACGAGTTTCGAACACCGGGCCGATCGCGATGTAATCTATGGGCAGTCCGATTGCTGCGACGGCCTGATCGAGAGTATGTGTAGAAAAGCCTATAATCGCATGTTCGCCGAGGATCGCTCTTGCACGCTCTGGCGGCAGATCGTCCTGCCCAAGATGAACGCCATCGGCTTTTACGGCCAGTGCGATATCGACGCGGTCGTTGATAATGACCTTTACGCCGCCCTTTTGAGCGATCTTTATCACACTCTCAGCAGCTCGATAAAAATCGGCGGGCGACGCGTCCTTTTCCCGAAGCTGAATCAGCGTTGCCCCGCCGCGAATCAATTTCTCGACCTGTTCGACGTGAGAAAGGCCGGAGAGGCGCCTGTCGGTGATCGGGTAGATGTGAGGTAGTTCAAAGTTCAAAGTTCGTAGTTCATTGCAGAAGCCCGCGCGTGAGCAAGGGCGTTGTGCTCAAATTGGATGTTTACGCCCCTTAGCTTACCCGCGTGCTTCCGCACTAGGGATATAAAGATTTCATCATCAGAAAGCAGTCTTCGCCGTTATTGTAATATTTACCGATACGCTGGACGATGGTGTAATCGGCTTTCCGGTACAGGTCCTGGGCGGATTCGTTCCTGACGCGAACCTCGAGCAGTATTGTTCCGATCTCGCGTATTTTGAGAGCGGCCTCGATGTGATCCAGCAGCTTTTCCGCTAATTTTCGCCGGCGATGCTCGGGCGCGACGCCGATCGTGGTCAAATGTGCCGCATTGTTTTCGTTCACCATCACAAAGGCAAATCCGACAAGCTCATCCAGCGGCGTTACCACTCGATAGCTCAGTGTCTTTGGCTCGTTTAGCAGATACTCGAACGTGTGTTTTGTATAATTATCGCCGTTGCGAAAACAGCGAATATTGAGACGCAGAACCTCGGGCAAATGTTCCATCGTCAGCGGCCGGATCTCGTACGAGCAAGGCGGAGCGGGAATTATCACCTCAGGCTCGGCAAATGACACCGGCACAAAAAAGTTTCGAATTGTTTCCAGAACGGCCATAAGAATAAGTTTCAGAGTTTCAGAGTTTTCAGAGTTGGTTGTTCCTAAACTCTGCAACTCCGTAACTCTGTCAACTCTGCAAACTAAACAATAAGCATGCAATCGCCATAGCTGTAAAATCTGTATTTCGCGGCGACTGCGTACCGATATGCATCCATTATAAGTTCGTGACCGCCAAAAGTTGAAGTCAGAATAAGCAGCGAGCTTTTTGGCAGATGAAAATTCGTCAGCAGTGCGTCGACCGCACGAAACGTATAGCCCGGCGTGATTGTCAGATTGGCCAGATGACTGTCTTCGGCAAAACGGCCAAATTTAGCAAAATTTGATTCGAGAGCCCGCGTCGTTGTCGTTCCGACCGCGACAATACGGCGCCCATCGTGTTTCGCTCGATTTAAAAATTCGGCCGTCGATGCGTCGATCTCGTATTGCTCCGGCAAAACATTATGTTCCGAAACGTCATCGACGCGAACCGGCTCGAACGTACCGTACCCGACATGAAGCGTGATTTCCGCGACCATTACACCTTTTTTGGTTATAGCTCTTAATGTGCCGGGCCGGAAATGCAGTCCGGCGGTCGGTGCCGCGATCGCCCCGCGGCTCTTCGCGTATACAGTTTGATACCGTTCACGGTCGGCATCCACGTCGGGCATCGCTCGTTTAATATACGGCGGCAGCGGCGTTTTGCCTAAAGCGTCGATTAGCGTATTAAGATCGCCGTCAGCTTCGAATTGGACGATAACCTTGCCGTCGGGCGAACGGTCAAGTACGTTCGCGGTCAGTTCATTGGAAAACTCGATAGATTTGCCAATTTTTAGCCGTTTCGCCGGACGCCCGAGAACTTCCCATATATTACCGCCGATGTTTTTTACGAGAAAGATCTCGACATTCGCCGTCGTCTCGGTACGGCCGAAGAGCCTCGCGGGGAAAACCTTTGTGTTATTCAGAACGAGTACATCGTCCTCTCGCAGATGAGACGCAAGGTCAATGAACCGTCCGTCGCTGATCGAGCCATCTGCTCGATCAACCACCAACATCCGCGACGCATCGCGATCCGCCATTGGCTCCTGAGCGATAAGCTCGTCCGGAAGGTCGTAATCAAAGTCCGATATCAGCATTTCTATGCAAGTATTCTGAGGATTTAATAAACAAAAATAAAACGGCACACCCAAAAAAAGTGTGCCGTCTTTATTCCCGGATCGTTTTGGAGATCCAAAAGATCCGTCTAATTTGAAATTACCTCTGTTGAATTATTTATCATAATATCACCCCCAGTGAGGACATTATTACACAAAAGATCTGAGGGATGCTAATACTTTTTGTGCTTATCAGAAAAACTCGGCAAAGATCCGCCGATTTAATATTGTGGTACCGAGGGTCGGAGTCGAACCGACATGGGCGTTAAGCCCGCTAGATTTTGAGTCTAGTGCGTATACCAATTTCGCCACCCCGGCA
>JAYUDV010000024.1:0-2710 GCA_043739565.1 Chloracidobacterium sp. | reverse complement strand
GTATGTCTTTAGGGTGCAGTCAAGACTCTTTCGTTACGCACCGGTGTCCGCAACGATCAATGATGAGATAACGCTGCCCGATTTTGTGGGGCTGGAATAACCATCGAACGAGGGATATTAATTTATTAATGATGACAGGTGAATGGTGAATGGTGAATGATGAATGATGAATATAAAATATTTTCACTTATCATTCATCACTTTCGAGGGACAAATATCCGAGAGGACGCATTCCTCACATTTTGGCTTTCGGGCGTCAATGCCATTTCGTCGCCAGATATAACCCGGCTAGCTTCCGAGAGTTCATTGTAAGTTAGGGTTTGTTGCATAAAATCAGATTCGGGCGTAGGGTTTATTTATCTAACTTTGTGTGCCAAATCCTTGCGGTTGCGACGACCGTATCCTTAATGTTCTTTGAGGTTTGGCATTTTTGGTCTTTTAATCCATTTAGTGAGGATCGATCTGCATGAAATATATTAGGGCTACGTTTCACAAATTTAATTCGCGACGCTTTCACATAAGATCATTTATCGCCGGCACGGTGGTCGTGCTTTCAATAATCTTCATGCTCTTTCTGAGCGGTGGACGGGCCGTCGAAGCTGGCATCAATACTGGTAATGTCGCTATTGGCACGATTCGTCTTGCGGACGCGGGCATTTTTTGTTTCGCTAATGGATTCGGCGACGGAATTCTGCCTTTCGCTGTTTCGGCGGGCAATCTCTTCCGTAACAATTCCCTGCATACCTCAGAGAGTTGGCAAGAATTGTCTGGTCGCGGTATCAGCCTTCCCGACGAATCGAAAATTCATGCACCGACGGTGGCGACATATACATGGACCGGAGCGGCCGGGGACAACAATTACCAGACGGCGGGCAATTGGTCTCCCGCAAGAGCGGCAAAATTGCCCGACGACATTCTCCTATTCAACAACGGTATTCCGACAACGGTTACGAATTTCCCCCATCCGGGAGAAACAATTGGGCAGTTGCAGATTTTGAATAATACGGTCGTGTCCATTCAGACAAATGGCCCCACATCTCCTGCCGCGGGCACGATCTCCAGGTCGGGCAATACAGTAACAGGCGTCGGGACATCTTTCACGACACAGTTGTCGGTCGGAGATGTGATTCTTATACAGTCGCCTTCGCTAACTTCCTTCGATGTCACTGCCATCGCAAGCGATACCAGTCTTACAACGCAGCAGTCGGGAACGTTCGCTTCCCAAATATGGGCACCTGTCAGCAGGTTGACGATTTCCGGCGGCCCGGGAGCCGATCTGGTTGTCGGGCCGGGCTCGCAGCTCAATATTTCGGGCAGCGCCGCCGATAAAGCAATAAGAATTGCTCTTTTGACGGGAACTACTGGTAACATAAGCGGCTTAATGAGCTTTACCGGGGATATTCCGCCCAATGGGACATTCCACAGGTTGAACGCCGTTGACGCGAACGCCATCACCTTTCAGAACGGGTCTATTTTTACGGTAAACCCCGGCGTGTCCGGAAATGCGTTCGGGACGACAAATCTCAACTCGATTATCTTCGCCAATGGGTCAACATACACCCATATCGGCGGGGCGAGCCCGTTTGGTGCGCAGCAGCCCGCGTCGGTCGTAGTTTTCCAGACAGGCAGTTTGTTCATCCACCGATCAAACGGCTTTCCTTCATTCAACGGCCGGACATACGGGAATTTTCAGTTTGATTTCGGAAATTTCAATCAGGACGTTTCGTTCGCCCCCCTCGTCATGGATAATCTGACGGTTACGAATGGCTCGCTGGGCCTTAATTTTGGTGGAGGCTTCAACCATAATATCAACGGAAATATCACGGTAAACGGCGGTTCTCTTAGCATAGGTTCGGGCAGCGTTGCGGGAGATACGGTCAGCATCAAGGGAAATATTGCTGTAAATGGCGGCTCACTCAATTTTAACCCGACAACGCCCGGAACGGCTACTTTCAACGGGCCAGCTGTGCAGACAATCAGCGGCGCTGGCCCCCTGTCATTTAGCAATTTCCAAAACGTCACGGTCAATAACCCCGGCATAACCCTGGCACGGACAGTGAATCTTGGCGGCGGGGACCTTGTGCTGACAAACGGAAACATTTCGACCGGTGCCAACACGCTTACCCTCGGAACCGGCAACGTCAGCCGCACGAACGGCTACGTGATCGGTAATCTGCAAAAGTTTTACAACGCTGCAGGTGCGAAGACATTTGAGGTCGGAACCGCTAATGGTTACTCGCCAGTAGACGCTAACGTCACGGCGTTGCCCGGGGCTGGAGCTCCGTTCACGGCCAGGGCCGTCGAAGGCGCTCAGCCTAATATACCGAATCCGGCGAGATCCCTGCTGCGATACTGGACACTCTCCGCCGCTGCCATCACCGCCGATCTGACATTCCACTACCAGACCGACGCACTTGACGTGCCGGGAACAGCGACAGAAGCCAATTTTTTGCTCCAGAAATACAACGGCACGTTTACTCAACCGGGTGGCTCGGTCAATACCACCGCGAATACCGCGACCATAATCGGCGCTTCGCCGTCCGCAGACTGGACGCTCGCAGAACCCGCCGCATTCCCAACTCCGACACCGACGCCGACGCCTACTGCGACCCCGACGCCAGTACCGACGCCGACGCCTCCGCCGTCATGCAGCACGCCGGCAGTGATCTACGGATACAACTTTAATAACGATCACCTGGTGAGCTTTAGT
>JAYUDV010000023.1:0-2715 GCA_043739565.1 Chloracidobacterium sp. | reverse complement strand
AGCAAAGCTTTGGTCGGAATACAGCCGCGCAGGCCGCATGTGCCGCCCAGCCGGGCGTCCGGCTCTTTTTCAATAATTGCTACTTTTAATCCAAGCTGTCCGGCCCGCACCGCCGCCACATAGCCGCCGGGTCCCGAGCCGATAATTGTTACGTCAAATTGTTCTGCCAATGTAGTGTCCTCGCTGAAAATAATAAAAATTACGTTATTTTCATTATAGGAGTTTCCCGGAATCCAAGCTAGTTAATGGGACACGGTTTGGGGTAAACTGTGCTCATTATGGATCATTCTGCAGAGTTTTTGAAGATCGTGGCGGATGCGATGAAAAGCGTACGCGAAATCTCAGTTAACGAAACACAGGAGCGGGTTGCAAATGGAGCTGTATTGATCGACGTTCGCGAAGACAACGAGTTTGAAACCGGGCACGCTGCCGGAGCGCGGCACATGGGCCGCGGTATTATCGAACGCGACATTGTTCAGACATTTCCGGACAAAGGTGCCGAGCTCATTCTATATTGCGGCGGCGGATACCGCTCGGCCCTGGCCACCGACAATCTGCAAAAGATGGGCTATACCAACGTCTGGTCGATGGCCGGCGGCTGGCACGCATGGGAAGAGGCGGGAGCCCCTATCAAGGTCGAGACCCCATTTTAGTGAATTATGGACGACACGGAATTCGACCCAAGAGCCAGAACAACGCTAGATCGCGACCTAATTTACCGACTGCGGCGAGAGAGTAATAATTAATAATAAGGTATGAATTTCAAGCAATTTTATCTCGGCTGTCTCTCGCACGCGTCGTACTATCTCGGCTCGGAGGGCGAGGCCGCGATCATTGACCCGCAGCGTGACGTCCAGCAATACATCGACGAAGCCGAGGCTAACGGCCAAGAGATAAAGTACATCATCGAAACACATTCACATGCCGATTTTGTGAGCGGGCATGTCGAGCTTGCCGCAATGACAGGTGCCGAGATCGTCTACGGACAGCGTGCGAATACGCAATTTCCGACCCATAAAGTAGTTGACGGCGATGAACTGACGGTCGGCGCGATAAGGCTCAAATTCCTCGAAACGCCCGGCCACACACCGGAGGGCATTACGATCGCCGCGACAGACACCCTAGCTCCAACGGAACCGGTAAAGCTGTTCACCGGTGACACGCTATTCATCGGCGATGTCGGTCGACCTGACCTGATCGGCTCAAAAGGATTTACGGCCGAGCAGATGGGCGAAATGCTCTACGATTCGCTTCATGACAAGATATTGCCACTGCCCGATGAAACCGAAGTTTATCCGGCACATGGTGCGGGTTCGCTTTGCGGCAAATCGCTTTCGAAGGAAACGTGGTCAACGCTTGGGCTGCAACGCAAATTCAATTACGCATTGCAGCCAATGAGCAAAGAGGCGTTTGTCAAGATCGTAGCCGCCGACCAACCCGAGGTTCCGGCTTATTTTCCCAAAAGCGCCGCAAAAAATCTGGAAGGCTCGGCAGCGTTGGCCGAAATTCAGAAGCCACGAGAATTGTCGTCGAAAGAAGTAACATCGTTCGATGGCGTGGTCATTGATATTCGTTCCATTCTCGATTACGGCTCCGGACATATTCCAAACTCAATAAACATAGGCCTCGGCGGCCAATTTGCCTCGTGGGCCGGGACGCTGGTTCCGATTGGTACACCGATAGCAATCGTCGCCGCCAACCAGGCCCAGATTGACGAAGCCGTCACTCGTCTCGCCCGCGTCGGCCACGAAACGGTCACCGGCTGCGTGCTGATCGGCAATTTTGACGGCGAAACGAAAACGGTCAAGCAGGTTTCAGTAGGCGAGGTTGCAGACCTCACAAAGACCGAGAAATATCTGCAATTCATCGATGTCCGCCGCTCCGCCGAATACAATGCCGGACACGCGACTCGCACCGTCAATATTCCGCTCGATAAGCTCGCCGCCAATTTTGAAAAACTTGACCCAAACTCACCAACCTACGTCATCTGTCAGGGCGGCTACCGCTCAAGCATCGGCACAAGCATTCTTGAAAACGCGGGATTTAAGAAAGTCTATAATATTGCAGGCGGCACGGCGGCTTGGATCACGGCCGGGCTTAAAACGGAAACTTCTGAGAACGCATGCCCAAGTTCGGAATAAAATGGGCTGTTCATCTGCATATTGATAATAGCGATTGATGAAACGGGCAGGTAAAAATATGAGCGAAACTTTATGGATTATTGGAATTTTAGCGGGTTATCTGCTTCTACAACTGGTGATTTTGCCAAAACTCGGAATTGGCACCTGAATGCGCGGAGCTTGCCGCGTCGAGTTCGATGCGAAAAATGATGACGAAGGCACAGGTATGAAAGCGGGGTTTCCCTCAGGCGAGAAAGAAAAATGAACGCGGATGGCCCTGTTACGACTGAACTTAAGAAAAGGACAAATAGGTGGAGCAGACAGCTTATGGAATGGCTCGGAATGTTTGTGGTCGGGGCTGTGTTTCTATTTTTTTTCGCGCCTGCCTCATGGTGGCAGTTTGGCGTCTCACCTGTCGAACGAAGAAAGAATGTTAGTGCGTTTACATTACCGAAACTCGAAGGAGGCGCGGATTGGGATTTCGCCGACCAACGCGGGAAAGTTGTTGTCGTAAATTACTGGGCGACTTGGTGTGGGCCATGCCGCCTCGAAATTCCTGGGTTTGTTAATGTTGCAAACTCCCTTGGGCCGAGCG
>JAYUDV010000022.1:0-2724 GCA_043739565.1 Chloracidobacterium sp. | reverse complement strand
TATTGCGTTCCGCCGTAACGATCGAGATAACAGGCGGCCCGGCAACTGGAGGGGACGCCGCCTTAGGTTCGTCATCCACGCCGCCATGGGCCCGCACGGCCATTGGCATAAGCCAATAGCCGGCGACCGCGAGCAGCAACAGACTACTGATTGCCGCAGTCCGCCGCCAGATGAACCTTGAACTTCGAACATTGAACTTTAAACTCATAATTAATGTTTATCGACCGTACCGTAAAGTGTCTGCATTGTTAGAATGTCGGTTTTAACGGCCTGGGCAATTGCTTTTGCTGTTGCATCGTCGACACCATTCGCCTTTAAATCCTTGCCGATCTGAAACTTGTCATCGTGTCCCTTTCCAACAAACTGTGCCAAAAACGGAGTGGGAACACCCTCGCCTCGAATTTCCTTGATATACGGCTTTCCTTCCTTATTTTCATAGACGATCACGAAATCCTTTCCGCCTGCCGTTACGATCGTTGCCGCCCCGATCTGTTTGCGTGCTCCGCCGGTGGTCGAAAAAGCAAGGTATGAATGATGATCCGTGTCTGGTAGTTTCGCACCAGCTTCTTTTTCAATGTCCGCTATCTGATCTTTGGTCAAGTCTTTATGTTGCTTAGTAAAACTTTGAGCGTCGGGGAAAGCCGTCTTCACCGAGGCCGGAGCATCATCCTCACTCTTTGCGGGAGCGCCGTTCACTGCGTTTGTGTTATTTTTCGCCTTATTCGTATTTGCAGGCGTCGTATTGGCGCCGGACGAGCAAGCAGCGGCTATGGCCACCGCGACGAGTAAAGCAAGCATTGTTATAACAGTAATTTTTTTCATTTTATTTTCCTCTTTAGTTTTTTTGTGTATTAACGTTCACGGGAACGCTTTTCTTTGGTAATGCAAAAGTCTGAATCGATTTCAGGAATTTTTCACGGTCGATTTGGTTTGGGCCATTATTCTGGTCCGGCAAAATCAACATTGATCCCGGCGAAAGCCCGGACGCAGGAATTGTAGTGCCGATCGCGGTTTCAAGCTCCGCGAGGGTCGTGTAGTATTCACGCAGAGAATCGTTGTATCCTGTGATGTTTTCCGTAAGATGCCGCTGTTCGTTGACGACCTCAAATATCGAGAACTCCCCGATACCGTATGCGGCTTTGACGGACCGCAAATTTTCTTGCGCCCGCGGAATTATCTGGGTCGAATATAGAACAAGCGTCTCGGCCGCCGCTCGGTATTTGCGATAAGCAACCGCAACGTCACGCTTTATTGTTGACTCCAGGAATTCCCGATTCCGCGTCGCCTGTACCTTTTCCGCTGTCGTCGAGGCAATTTCACCCTGGTTACGGTTAAATAGCGGAATGTCCACCGACACGCCAAAAGTCAGCGCGTTATCATTCTGCGGAAAAGGACTCAAGCGAAGCGATGGCGGAAAATCCGTTACCCTACGGTTTTGCGAGTATTTGACCGAACCAGCAATATTTGGAACAGCATTCGCCCTTGCCAGATCGATACGGGCCGAACCAAGCTGTTCGCCAGTTTTTGCCGCTTGCAGATCGGCTCGTTCACGTAATGCAAATTCGGTCAATTCGCCTAGACTCATATCAAGACGCGGCGGGCGCTCGGGCTGCGGCGCAAGACGAAGACCTTCAGCAACATCCGCCCCGATCGCCGTTTTGAGCTGTAAAATTTGTGTCTCCAAGACGCTTCTGGACCCGATCGCCTGCACTCTCAACCGGTCTGCCTCAACCTTAACCAAATTGACATCAAGCGGAGCGACATCTCCCTCTTTCAATCGAGCCTCGGCCGCACGAACTATCTCATTGTCAGAGGCGATCAGTTCTTCGAGTACATCAAGCTGGCGTGCCGCTGCAATAGCGTTCGTATAAGAGGCGCGTATTTCAGCCGCCAGCTTACGCTCGATCGCCAAGACCTCGGAGCGGGTTTGATTCAGTTCGGCTTCCGCGACGGCAATTCGACGATTGCGCTTTCCACCCAATTCAAATGTTTGCGAAACCCCAACCGAGAGATCGCGTTCGGCTTCGCCGCCCAAAAAGCGTGGCGAACCGTATTCGGAATTGAGCGTCGGGTTTGGACGAAGCCGGGCCTGCATAAGCTTTCCCTCAGCGATTGCCAGCCGCTGCCGAGCCGCCAGCAGATCGGCCCGTCTGTTGCCGCCCAGTTCAATAAGCTTCTCGACAGTCAACCCGTCTTTTGAGACATATTCGGTCGAGGGCGGCGTTTTAACAACCTGCTGGGCGACGGATACGGAGACTAACAACAGAAAAAATGAGACAGTCCGCACACACGAAACGATGAAGCGTGTGCTTCCTTGCCACCCACTAACCGTATTCTTCGACGGTTCCAATTTGTTCAAAGAATTCTCGATTTCCATCCTTTTCAAGCGGAAACCGCTTCATTGTCGATCTCATCGCTCGCGGAAAAACGCAAAACGAAATAGACCAGGACTCCAAACATTGCAATGACTACAGCGAAAATTACGGCAATAAGAATATTTCGTATCCAAGAGAAAACGCCAGAGTTTGTTGTTGCAGTCGCTTCCGGCTTGACCTCAACACCTGAGAAAGTGGCGGTGTCTGTTTCGCCCTTAGTAGTGACTTTGGCCCTGACAACGTAGGTTCCTTGTGGCAACGCCGGAATTTTCACGCTAAAGATTCCCGCGTCGTCCGTCTTTTCAACCGTTGCCTGGGTTATCGAACCATCGGCTGCTTCGATCTCGAT
>JAYUDV010000021.1:0-16630 GCA_043739565.1 Chloracidobacterium sp. | reverse complement strand
GTGATCGTCGTTGACGTGTTCGCTTTCTGGACGGTTATACTATAAGCCTTATTGCCCGAGCATCCGCCCCAACCTGTTGCCGTGATCGTAAAATTGAAAGTGCCTGCCTGCGTCGGCGAACCCGAGATCTGACCTGTTGCTGGGTTGAGCGCTAACCCGCCCGGCAAAGCTCCGGCAGAAAACCCATAGGTATAGCTGCCGCCCGCCGGACTTGCTGTCACCGCCTGATTGAATAAGGTGTTTACCGTACCGGTTGAAGATGCAAGCGAACTGAGGCTGATAGTTGGGCACGTGACAGCGATGTTGAATCCCGTCAGCGTAGTAGCACCACAACTGTCCGCCGCCGTAATAAAGACCGTGTAGCTGCCCGATTTATTCGCGCTTAACACAGATACCTGGCCGTTAACATTGTTAGCGCTGAGGCCAAGGCCGCCGTTATTCGGCGCCACGCTTGTTAAGACAATTGAGCTAATTGTTCCGTTATCTACGGGACCAGCGGTTGGATTGTACACATTGGTAGTCCCGGCAAGGATGGTCTGATTACCATATGCCAGCGTCGGCGCTGTATTTGGGGTGACCGTGATGGTCAGCGTACCCGTGCCCGTTGCTCCGGCGCCGTCGGTAACGACAAGATTAAATGTCGCGGTTGTTGCCGTACAAGTTGTCGAGATGTTCGCCGTAACTATTCCGCCCGCCCCGATCGAAATACCATTTATGGTCACGCCATTGCTGGTTGCGGTGGATGGATCACCGTTTATCGTTAATCCAAGCGTAAAAGCCGCCTGTTCAGCGTCAGCAACAGTTCCAATTGACGAGCTAAGACCTGTACCGCCGGCCGACAGAGAGATTCCTATCGCTGGATTAATACTGGGCGGAGCATTTCCAATACCCGGATCGAACACGTTTGAATTCGCCCAAAAAGTTGGTGTTCCACTAATTACAACAGTGCGCCCACCGGCTACCAAAACCTTGCCATCTATCAGTAACGTCTGCGTGTGTTCAATTGTTGGATACGACAGCGATCCGCCTGACGTCCAGATTCCGCTTACTGGATCAAATAGCTCCGTTGTTGAAAGAGTAGTGTCGGGTGGGCTAAAGAACCCGCCGGATATCAATACACTTCCGTTGGACAACAGCGTCGCCGGGGTCAATGTTTCCCGGGGCGAGGCCAAGCTCCCGGTCGCAGTCCATAAACCCGTGGCTGGATCGTAAATCTCTGCACTAGACAACCAGAACGGGCTGCTATTCATGTACCCGCCCGCTATCAAAACTTTGCCGCCAGGAAGGAGGCTGCTAAAACTTTCCCATCGATTTGTTATGAGATTGCCGGTTGGAGTCCAGTTTCCTGTAGCAGGGTCAAATATTTCACAGCTTGGAGAACTTGACTGATACCCGCCTGCCACTAAAACCTTACCTGACTGTAGCAAGACAGCTGAAAGTAGGCCGTTATGAACAAAGTTCAGGTTGCCGGTGGGCAACCATGTCCCGGTTGTTGGATCGTATATCTCTGAACCGAAACCAACTACGAGAACCTTTC
Source organism: Chloracidobacterium sp. (assembly GCA_043739565.1). GTDB lineage: Bacteria > Acidobacteriota > Blastocatellia > Pyrinomonadales > Pyrinomonadaceae > OLB17. Next base: position 15,093 of record JAYUDV010000021.1, on the reverse strand, counting down.
CGTTATTAAGTCGCGTCGCGGTGTGAATGAACTCAGTTGTGACGAGGCTCCCGGTCAGGCTCCATGTCCCGGATACTGGGTCAAAAAGCTCGCAGCTTGTCGTCGGCATTGCTGTAGCGCCCGGAACGAATCCCCCGGCGACAAGCACCTTTCCACCCGGCAGAAGTGTAGCCGTATGAAACGTTCGCGGGACATTCATGCTCCCGGTTGGAGTCCACGCTCCGGTGGAAGGATCGAAAATCTCAGAACTAGCCAAAATTCCGTCAAAGGCGGTAGAATTTTCGCCCCCGGTAACCAGCACTTTGCCATTGCCCAAAAGAGTGGCGGTGTGTTCAGCGCGTACCCCACCAAGCATTCCGGTAACGCTCCACGAGGGATCGATAGTAAGCGGATATTGAAGATTGCTCTCATCTAACTTAAGTACGATCTTCGCGTTTTTTCCGGGTAGGGCTTCCCGCAGCTCCCAACGAATGGCATCGGTCCTCTTAATCCCGCCCGTCTCTTTGACCCACGGCGCTTCGATTCTGACGCCTTTGCCGGCGGAGTTTGTAAATCGCACTTCGCCGTTGACCAGCTTGATGTCCGTGTCGGGGCTAATCTCGGTTATCTCATATTCAAATTCGCGCGGCGCGGCCGCGCTCTGCAAATAGAGAAACTCCTCGCTGCGACCGTTCGTGACGATGTGTTTGCTGTCCGTTTCGATGTACGCACCGTGATAAATGATATTGCCGTCTTCGACCGCCGCCGCGACCGCCTCTCCGCCGACCGGTCGCACCGCCACGCGGACGCCATCACCCTCGACAACAAACGGGTCACCGTAGCTCGCCGGATAAAAACTTTCGAGTGACTGTTTTTGAGTTGAACCCTGGCGTTCTATCATTGCCAGCCACGCCTCGGCCTCCTCCGGCTTTGATCCGGCGGGCCGTGTCGGCCAGTCTGTTTTCGTGGCTGTCGGCAGCTTCGCACTGAAACCATCAACCTCGTGTCGGCCTGTGCTCATTCGCGTTTTGGTAAACACGACGTTGGACATGGTCGAGCGATTTTCGGCTGGACGCATACCGGCAATCAGCCGTTCGCCAGTTTCCATATCTAACGCCGCAGGTTGCAGCTCTGCCCTCGCAGATTCGATCGAGGGAACTCTCCGCGTGGCGGAGGCACTGCGGAAGGCTCTAAACGCATAAACACTGGCAAGGGCCGCAGTGATCAAAATAGCGACAAATAGTTTGGTCGCCGCCGGTGCGAATTTTACATTGATGATTTTCATAGAACCCTCTCGTGAAAAGCAGTAGCCTTCGGTCATCACTTTTCGTTTTTAACAATTTGCCGATTTTCCATCGTCTGCGATCAACGTGCGCAGCAAAAGCAGGTCATCCTTGCCGCAGAATGCATAGGCTCCGGCCGCAACAGCGGCAAGCCTTGTAATGGTGTCGTTGTGTTTTGTCATGATTATGACCTTTGCTGTCGGATGAGCAGCCATGAGGATTTTTGTCGCCTCAATGCCGTCCATCCTTGCCATTTCGACATCCATAACGATCCAATCTGGGACGTGGCGGTCGAATGCGGCAAGCACCTCGTCGCCGTCCTCGCATTCAAAAAACTCATCACTGAGATCGTTTGTAATGCCTCGGACCAGGCGCCGAACCTGTGGATTGTCGTCGACGATAAGCATTGATGGCATCTGAGATATCTACTTCCTCAGAATTAATATCAGAAGAGGTGGTGCAGGCGCATGAGCAATGTTGCTCATTTTGCATGAGTAGAAATACTTATTTTGTGAAATTGGACCTAGATCAGGTTACTTTTTTGTTCAACCGCGAACCTGACCAAAGCATGGGAACCGTGAAGGCCGAGTTTGGAGCAGATATGGGCGCGGTGATTCTCAACCGTTCGAGAACTGATGTGCAGAATTGCGGCAATTTCCCTGTTGGTTTTTAACTCGGACAACATCAGGAGAATATGCCGCTCAGAAGGAGTAAGTTCCGATATCCCGCATTTCGTGTGTTCGGACGAGTTATTTCGGGAACGTTTGAGAAGTATCGACGTGAGAACCGGACTGAAGTATTCCTTTCCGCCTGCGACCGTCTTCAGGCAATTAACGATCTCATGAGCGGCATCGTCTTTAATGACGTAGCCGTCGACGCCAAGATCGACGGCTCGACGGACGTGGAGTTCATCCTTATGCATTGTGAGGATAATGGTTTTGATATTCAGAGAACGCTTTTTAACATTTTCCGCAACGGCGAAGCCGTCCATCTTAGGCATGTCGAGATCAAGCACGGCGATTGCCGGCAGGTGTTCCTCCAACAAACGTAGAGCGGACACCCCGTCCGCGGCCTCAGCAATAACGCTAAACCCGGACTGACCGTCGATCACCCGTTTCAGGCCTTTGCGAAAGATCGGGTGGTCGTCGGCAACCAGTACAGTCAAATTCTCAGGCAACACTTCGGACATTGTTTAGCTTAATCAGCACCCTTGTGCCGTTACCCGGCGATGTCTCGACCAAGTAAGTTCCGCCGAGCATCTTGATTCGTTCGGCGATTCCGACGAGACCAAATCCACCTTTCGATGACTTTTCGCCGTTGCCCGAAGCTCGGTCATACCCGGCGCCGTCATCGCTAATGACAACTATGATTTCATGGCCTATCCATTTGATCGAGATCAAAGCATTGCTCGCCCGCGAATGCTTAATAATATTATTGGCGCATTCCTGGACAATTCGAAAAATGCCGATCTCTGCTTCATCCGTCAACTTATCATCAATGTCTGCGATATCGACCGTTATCCCAATTGCCGTCACCTCGCCAATCCGCGAAAAAATAGCGCCAAGCGTCTTAGACAAACCGAAGCGACTAATCTGATAAGGTCGCAGATTGTACGCAATCTCGCGGCATTCGTCGATCGCAGCGGAAGCCGAGTCCGATAATTCTTCAAGCTGTTCCTCAATAACATCGATGTTCCCGATGCCTTTCTGGGCGAGAGCAACGCGGTTCTTTATTATAAGCAAACTTTGGCCAAGCGTATCGTGCATTGCGGCCGCAATTCGCTGTCGCTCCTCTTCCTGCGACGCAAGCAGCCGTCTGGAAAACTCTTCCTGTCGGCGCCCGGCTTCCATTAGCATATCGATCCGCCGTCGATAGAGCATAAAGCCAAAAAAGAGAAGAACTCCCAGGCTTAAGAACACAAACCACCAACGCTTATAATATGGCGGGATAACGGTTACGGTAAGTGCTGTACCCGAATCATTCCAGATGCCATCGCTGTTGGACGCGATTACCTGGAAGGTATACGTTCCCGGCGGAACGTATGAATAATAGGCCGTTCGGCGTGTCCCGGCATCAACCCAATCGGATTCGAGACCGACGAGCTTGTACTTAAATCTTGAATTATTTGAGTTGATAAAGCTGAGAGCGGTGTATTCGACCTCGAAGTTGTTTCGATCAGGAGCGATGGTTATCCCGGATGTCGGATCGTGAATCACGGAATACAGTGCGACGGGGTCGATGCTCTGGTTATCGACCCGAACCTCTTCGATGACAACCGGCGGCGGTTTTGGATTTACAACAATATTTTGCGGATCGATAACCGAGACGCCATCCTGCGTCGGGAACCAAAGCTTGCCGTCTCGCGCGCGCATTCCGGCCGGAGAGCGACCACCGTTACATTCGAAACTTTTCATGCCGTCAGAAATGCCGTAAGCGATTGACGTAATGGTCGAAATTTGACCTTCCGCAAATCTGTTGAGATCGTCCCGACGAACGCGATAGATGCCGTGGTTTGAGCTAATCCAAAAATTTCGGCTGTCGTCTTCCAATATCTGAAAGACGCCGTCATTAAAGAGACCCGAGGTCATCGTAAAAGCAGAAAAACGCCCATCCCTAAATCGGGCCAAGCCGCCGTCATAGGACCCGATCCAAAGCGTGCCGTCATCGTCCCTATGGAGCGATCTGATTGTTTCACTTGGGAGCCCTTCGTTTTTGGCCCAGCCTTTCAGTTCGCCTTTGTTGAAATGGGACAATCCGCCGTACGCCCCGATCCACACTCCACCGTCGCCGTCATCGATTATCGATTTTACATCGTCACCGGCAAGACCCTTCTTTGCTGTAAAAGACTCGATTTCGCCATCCGAGATTCGCATCACGCCGCCCTGCCCGCCGACCCACAGGGAACCGTCTGGCGTTAAGTGGATTACATAAACCTTGGTCAGGATCGAGTTAATATTAAGAATGATCGGCGCGGTTCCTCCGAGAAGCGTTCTGACCCCTTCACAGGCAAAGATCAAGTGGCCGCTGCTATCCTCGCCAATAGCGTTTACGCTTGTCGCCGGAGCCTCCTTTACCCGAACGAAAATTCCGTTTTCATATCTGAAAAGCCCGCCGTTTGTACCGACCCAGATTACGCCGTTGTGATCCTGAAAAATGGGATATACGTTGTTGTCGCTAAGGCCTTTTTCAGTTGACAACGTGGAAATAAACTGCCGCTTTACACGCGACAGTCCGGTTCGCGCGGTCCCGATCCAGATGTTCCCTTCCGGGTCTTCAAGGGTTGAGAGATACCCGACCGCTTCGAGAACGGTTTTGGGGGCGTCTACGACCAGAAATTGATTTTCGAGCGTGTTTGTTCGGGTAATACCGATCTTTCCGTCCGGCGTCGCCCACAAGAATCCAGGCCGTGGGCCGATCACACTCCCAAGCACACGGCCCGGGACATCGATTTGAACCGAATCAGAACCAGCCATCCGCCAAAGTTTCTTGTCTCTTGTTGTAATCCATATCGAACCAGCGCTGTCTGACACGACCCTGAAAGCCCCCTTTGGTTCTCCCGCTACGACTTTCGGGTCAATCAGTGAAGTGTAACGATAGCCACCTCCGAAACATTCATTTAAATTGGCGTTTACGATGCAAATCAGTTCCCGCGTCGATCCCGGTCTTTCCGGCCCACGAGTGTGCTCGAACGGTTCAAACTTTTGGCCGGTCCAGCGGACAAACTTATCCAGATTTGCGGGATATACTACAAGATTGCCGTCGGCGTCACCAGATAGTCCCGCAATCCGCAGCGACGTCAATCCGCTTTCGATCCCGAAACTCACGAATTCTCCATTGTGCAGCCTGACAAGTCCGCTCTGTTCGGTACCAGCCCAGATGTCGCCTTTTAGATCTTCGAAAAGGCTGAAGAACCGGTTGCTGACGATTCCCTGCGAATTGCTTTTGTTAAAGACCTTGAAGCGAACGCCGTCAAAGCGGACCAAACCGTCGAGCGTCGCCATCCACAAATAATTGTCGCGGGTCTGAATGATTGAATAAACCGAAACCTGCGGCAACCCGTCGCTCGTTGTCCAATTGTCGACGGTATATTGAGCAATCGATGGTGTGGCGCATAAAACGAAGATGATCGCCGCAGAAAGCTTCAAAATATATCGCATTATCGACACAAAGTGTTTTTGTCCGGACTTTTGAGTGAGCCGATGGTCCGAATCCCGAAAATTAAGCCGGTGGATGCCCCAAGTATAAACGGATTCGGCATGAAGTCAACCTAACTGGATTTACGGTAGTGTCCTAAATGTGTGTTGCTATTCCAAAAAGAAATCTTGAGTGTCGGGCTCAAGATGATAAAATGGTTTTATGAATCAAGAACCCGACAAAGACGAATGTGAAGATCAAGACGAGAATACGGTGGCCAAGTCGATCATTGATGAGATCATCGAGGAAACGGAAAGAGACCTCAAGCCTTTGGATCGGTCTTCTTCATCATCAAAGAAGGAATTTCCCCATAATCCTTCTCAAAAGCATCAATCTGCCTAGTTAACAGGTCTCGAAGTTCCCTTACGAATGGAAGGGCCATAATGACCTTTGCTTTAGGAATTACGATTATCTTTCCTTCTTCATCTTCGCCGACAAGCTCGCCGAATAAAAGCGACGCATCTAATTTGGAGAATGTGAGTGCCGCATTATTGGCATATACAAACGGAAAATCCGTTACAGGTTTGGCGTAATTGATATTTTCAGTATTCGACTTTTTGGTATCTGTTTTTGTTGTCTTTTTTGTAGTTGCCATATCATCCTCATTGGAAATCAAATTTACTAAACCAAGCATCTTGCGTCTCCCCATCATATCGGACGTTCGTTACCGGTTCATAAGGTGATGCCTGATTCTCTCGTCCATCCCGACCTAAATATGAAATAACATCGAAGTAGTTAAAATCGTCGTTTGGCGGTAGCGTTGAAGGCGAAGTCGCTTTGTTAGAAACCACAAACCGTTTAACTTTGGATACAGCTTGTAGCGGCATAAGAGATGCCAAGACGTCAGGCTGTTCCAGTTCAGGTGCATTCAAAACATCTTCTGATTGACGAGGCGTCATTTTAATTGTCGTCGGATGATCATACCAGTCGATAATTGAATCGATCTGCTCAAATCGAACCACAACGCCAACATCGAGAGCATTGGCAATATCAATCAGCGTGGGAAGGCTTACTCGTTCTGGGCTTTTTTCCAAGCGAGAAATTACGCTTTGCTTAGTACCTATCAGTTCCGCAAGTTTGCCTTGCGTGAGGTCTTGAGAATCGCGCAATGATCGCAATTGAAATCGCAGCCCCGTCTTAATCTGTTCGGCAAGGAACTCTTGTCGGAGTTCCTTGTCTTTCAGTATTTCGCGTCTACGACTCGTCTTCTTCTTCTGTGTCTGTATCTGTGTCATCATCATCATCATCCGGTGCGTCAGGGTTATATTTGAACTTTGCAATCTCTTGCCCAAATTTCAGAACGTCCATTTGGCGGTCTACCGCAGTTTCCTTCGCGTCCTGTGGGTCATAAACGTCCTGATCGTGAGTCGCCGCGATGAGAATCACGAACGTTTTTTCCTCGTCCAGAAACGTCCCAAAAAGCCGAATTGGAACGCCCTGCTTATTCTTCGTGCGAATCTCGCCAATGCCCTCCATATCTACCATTTTGCGATAGTAGGGCATATCCCACAGCTTAGTGTTCTCAAGTGAGCCGAGTATGTCCATCGCTGTTATTAGACGTGATTCGGCTGCATTATCAAATAATCCTTTCTTCTTTGCTTTCCGGCGCCACTTACTGATTACGCTCGTACCGTTATCGGTGACGTACTCTTTGAATGTCCACGCTGGTTTGTCACTTGACATAAGAATATAGCAAATATGTTATATTTGCAAGCCCAAAAGCTTGACAAGTAATATAGCATATATGCTATATTTATATCACACCAAGCGAGAGCACGGAAACTGCTTATGAATTGCATCAATTGTAGCGCAAAAACAAAAAAGAACGGTACAGACCGTAAAGGTAACCAACGCTTTCGCTGTATGGTTTGCAGCGTTACGTTTATCGAGCCTAAGGCAAAGATGCTTAACAATATGTATCTGCCGGACGATAAAGCCGTGACGTGTCTTAGCATGCTTGTTGAGGGAATGTCTATCCGCTCAATCGAACGTATCACAGGCGTTCACCGCGACACCGTGTTAAGGCTTCTCGAAACGGTCGGTGAAAAGTGCTTGTGGATTCAAGAAAACTTGGTGAAAAACGTCAAAGTGAAATTTGTTGAAGCTGACGAGATTTGGTCGTTCGTCGGGATGAAAGATAAGGCGAAATACGCTAAAGAGATTGAGGATGATAAAGTCGGAACCGCCTACACATTTACAAGTATCGACGCAGACACAAAGCTGATCGTTGGTTGGCATTTAGGCCGCCGGACAGAGAAAGACGCTCTAATATTCCTAGAAAAGATTTATAGAGCGGTTGACGGTGGCACTCGTTGGTTTCAAATGTCCACAGATGGCTGGAAAGGCTACGATCACACGGTCAACGAAGTTCTAGGAACAAAGGCTCATTACGGACAAATCGTTAAAATGTATGGTGCCCCGAACCCTGACGAAGTTAGGTATTCAGCCGCTGAATGTATCGGTTGCAAAAAGCGAACCGTTTCCGGCAATCCAGTTAAAGAAAGAATCTCGACTTCAATTGTCGAACGTAATAACCTTACAATGAGAATGAGCATCCGCAGAATGACGCGATTGACGAACGGCTTTAGCAAAAAGTGGGAAAACCTGAATTACTCACTGGCTTTGCATTTTTGCCATTACAACTTTTGCAGATCACACAAGACTTTGAACGGTGCGACTCCGGCAATGGCCGCGAACCTTACAAGTTCGATTTGGACACTCAAAGACTTGTTGAATAGAGCAACACAGATTTAGGACACTACCGGATTTACCGAATTGGGTCGGCGAAAAAGTACCATTGGTTCACATGGTTCCACAGGTCATGTTTGTGTGAAAGCCGCCAAGGCCGACCATCAGCGAGCACGAATCACGACCTCTTTATCGCTTTTTGGGATTGTGATCGAGGTGTTTACGAGTTGAGCCTGTTCCAGGTTATGGATCGCGTACGATCCGGTCGCGGGTGATGCCGAAGCATCGCGGCCGATATAGGCAAGCGTCGCGTTTGCCGGCAAAATGCTTCGCAAACGCGGCTCGACAAACGTCCATCCGCCCATGTTTTGCGGCTCTTCCTGTGTCCAGACGATCTCTGTCGTGTTTGGACATGATGCAAAGATTGCGGTTAACGCCGCCGCCGGGAACGGGTAAAATTGCTCGAGTCGGACAACAGAAACGTCGTGGACAACGGCGGCCTCGTTACGCCCTTGCTCACTCACGGGCTTCTGCAAATCCTCGCGGGCGGCGTCGAGATCGTAAAAGACCTTGCCGCTGCATACGACTATGCGTTTTATTTTTGACCGGTCGGAGGCACGTGCGTCGTCAATGACGGGTTGGAAACCGCCGGTTTCGAGTTCGCCCATTGTCGAGGTCGCCGCCGGCAGACGCAGCAGACTCTTTGGCGTCATCACGATCAGCGGCCTGACAATTTTCTGTTTGACCTGGCGGCGAAGCAGATGGAAATACTGAGCGGGCGTTGTCGGGTAGCAAACTTGCAAATTATTCTCCGCGCAAAGCTGTAAATACCGCTCAAGCCGCGCCGACGAATGCTCCGGCCCCTGACCTTCGTATCCATGCGGCAGCAGCATCACGAGACGGCATTTCTGCTGCCATTTATCTTCCGATGCGGCGATGTATTGATCGATCACAATCTGCGCGCCGTTAGAAAAATCGCCGAATTGAGCTTCCCATGCGACGAGTTGATCCTGAGAAACGACGGAATAACCGTATTCAAAACCAAGCACGGCATATTCGGACAGCGAGCTATCAAAAACATAGGAGCGGGCCTGCGGATTCGTCTCGTTCTTTAGCTCGTTGAGCGGCGCCCAGCGGTTGCCGGTCATCGTGTCGTACATATTGGCGTGGCGCTGCGAAAACGTCCCGCGACCCGTATCCTGACCGCTAAACCGTACCGGAAAACCATCGAGTACAAGCGACCCGATGGCACAAGCCTCGCCAAATGCCCAGTCCATCGGCACCTCGCCGTCGCCCATCTTGGCACGGCGGGCGAGCTGGCTGACCATTTTGGGATTGATGTGAAAATTTTCGGGAACGAGCGATATTTTATCTGCGACCAGCTTCAAAGCGGCGGCCGAAACACCGGTTTCCAAAACGGCCGAGCCGTCTTCGTCAGCGACCGAAGCCGAAAGATTCGCCTTTGCCGGTTTCGCGGCCGCGATGTCTTTGGCCCGTGCGAGAATGCCCTCGTATTTCGCGACGACGATGTCGGTCATTGCGGTGAGATCAGCGTCGGTGATCACACCTTCGCGAATTAGCTGCTGTGCGTAAAGATGCCGCGTGCCGGGATGCGCCTTGACGCGAGCGTACATCACGGGCTGTGTGTAGCTCGGTTCGTCGCCCTCATTATGGCCGAGTCGTCGAAAACCGACGAGGTCGAGCACGACATCCTTATTAAACTGTCGGCGATAATCGAGAGCGATCTGGATAACGCGAAACGCGGCCTCCGGGTCGTCGCCGTTGACATGAAAGATCGGCGTCTGGGTGATATGAGCGGCGTCGGTCGAGTAGATCGAGCTGCGGCTGAGGCCCGGCGATGTTGTAAAGCCGATCTGATTATTGATAACGAGATGGATCGTGCCGCCGGTCCGATAGCCGGGCAGACTGGCAAGCTGGAGCGTTTCCATCACCACGCCCTGTCCGGCGAAAGCCGCGTCACCGTGCAGCAGCAGCGGCAGAATATGATCGTAAGTCTCCTGACGCGTTTTCCCCTGACCGTCACGCAGCTCGTCCTGACGCGAGCGAACCATGCCCTCGACGACCGGATTGACGGCCTCAAGGTGGCTGGGATTGCACGAAAGCTGGATCTTTAATTCGCGTCCGGCCTTGGTCTTTCGATGTCCGATCGCGCCTTGGTGATATTTCACATCGCCTTCGTCGGCCGGAAAATCGGGATGCGATGTTCCCTCAAACACGGTGAATATCCGCTCAGCCATGTCACCGGTTTCGGGATCGCCGATAATATTTGAGAGCACATTTAGCCGTCCGCGATGCGACATGCCCATATAAATTTCGTCGACGCCACGAGCCGAGGCTCCCTCAACCAATTGGTCGAGCATCGGGATGACAGTCTCGCATCCCTCGAGCGAAAAGCGTTTTTGACCGAGATATTTCTTATGCAGAAACTGCTCAAACTGCTCAGCCTCGATCAGTTTTTGCAGCAGTTCCTTTTTGGTTCCGGCGGCGAGCGGCTTTGTATCGACAAATTGCTCGCGAACCTGCCGGCGGATCCAATCTTTTTGCTCGTCGCTCTGAATATGGCGATATTCGATGCCGACCTTACCGGTATATGCCTTACGCAAAATATCGAGAATTCGCCGTAGGCTGGCCGTTTTTTCGCCGTGCAGACCGCCGGTGATAAACTCGCGGTCGAGGTCCCACACGGTCAGGCCGAAATTCTCAAGGTCGAGTTCCGATGCGCGGTGCGAGGTCATATTCAGCGGGTCGATGTCCGCCAACATGTGGCCGCGCACGCGATATGCATTGATAAGCTGTAAGACGTTAGCCTGTTTTTCGATCTGCTCAGAGCTGCGATCGCCGCCAAAGAGCGACGGATTATGGTCTTCCGCCCAGCGGAGCGGCGGATAATTGATCTCGAGATCGGCAAAGATAGTGTCGTAGAATAAGTGCTGGCCCATCAAAAACTCGGAAATCTTTGCCAAAAACATGCCACTTTCCGCGCCCTGTATCACGCGGTGGTCGTAGGTGCTTGTGACGGTAACCGTCTTGCTGATACCGATCTGCGACAGAGACGCGGCCGACATTCCCTGATATTCGGCCGGATATTCGATGGCGCCGGTCGCGATGATCGCGCTCTGGCCCGACATTAGACGCGGATTCGACGCCGCCGTGCCGATCGTGCCGGGATTGGTGAGCGAGATCGTCGTTCCCTGAAAATCGGCGATCTCGAGCTTGCCGTCGCGGGCCTTTTTGATCTGCTCGTTATAACCGGCGAAAAACTGGGCAAAATTCATGCTGTTCGCGCCCTTGATATTGGGTACGAGCAGATTTCGCGAACCGTCTTTTTTCTCGATGTCGATGGCAATGCCGAGATTTATGTTTTCGTGCTCAAGCCGCGACGGTACGCCATTAACGACGCCAAAGCCGAAATTCATGTGCGGATAGATCTTGACCGCCGAGACGATCGCCCACGCGATGATGTGCGTAAACGACACCTTGCCATGACCCTGCGCGGCTAGGTGTTCGTTGATAATACGGCGATTTTCCTCAAGAACCTTGACCGGAATATTGCGAAAGCTCGTCGCGACCGGAACCGACAGGCTCAGCTCCATATTCTCGACTATCTTTTTGGCAACGCCGGTGATGGGTTTTGGCACGGTGTCAGCCGCGAGCGGTGTGGCAACCGGGGCCTTCGCCGGGGTCGCTTCCACGACCGGCTCCCCCGAAGCCGCCGCCGCCGTCTGTCCATTCGAAGACGTTATTGCCGGAGCATCGCCATTGAGCAGATCGCCAAAATAAGTCTGCCACGATTCGTCAACGAGCTTCGGATCGGATTTGTAGCGCTCAAGCAAACCTTCGACGTAGGTCGCGTTTGAGCCAAAACTCTCTTTAATAAATTCAGTTAAATTTGTAATTCTATCGCTCACTTTATCTTAAATACTCTAACACCAATCCAGCCGCAATTTACGGATAAGAATTTATCAGGCCGCCGGAATGGGGCCCGAAGCGACCAATTTTTTCTGTCGTGAATCGACCATAAGGCTGAGGCCCTCGAGCGTTCTTGCTCCTATGAGCGACAGATCACCTTTTTCGGCGAAGACCACTTCGTCCACGGTGAAGAATTTATCGTATCGCACAATAGCAAAGCCCACGCTGCGCGTTATTATCTGGCCTTTCATAACAAAATTCACGTCCTTTTTCTCGCGTTTTACGTCGAGCTTTTCGAGCATGCTCGTCGAGACCCACGTATATTCACTGCCCGTGTCCACGAGCATTTGATGAACGACTGCCGATTTTTCACGGACCGCGATATTTTCGATCTTACACCTAATCTTAAAAGTACCCATGTTTCAAGTATAAATCGAAACCCTCGATTCTGAAATCTTTCATGGACGCATGTTCGTCGCCAGGGCATTCTTTTATGAAATGGCGGCAACAAGTCAGGTTTTTTTTAGCGGATTCTTGATCGTGAGGTCTATCTTCACCGGCACGACGCATTTGAAGCTAATGCCAAACTTTTTGAATTTCCCAAAAACAAAAACCGTGCCGGTCACGGCCCAATCTCGTTTAGACTCGACTATTTCTTTATAAGCCGCTATGGCGAGATTCGCGGTTTTTATCGAGATTATTGCCGGGGCCGGCAGGGTCGCGATTTCGTCTTCCCGGAATTTAAAAGGATTAGCATATTCCTCGACCTCGATGGCGATGCCGTTGACGCGAATGTCATCGAAAGTCATGAAATCAACCCTGCCGGATTGTTTCGTCGCGGTCACCTCGGCTCCGATCCGGATGACGGCGCCAAAGACGCCGATGCTGACGATCCGCGGGTCCAATAATTTCACGACGGCGTCGGGTTCGCGACTATTAACCGTCAAGTCATTTGCATTGACGATCGTCACCGCAGCGTCGTAAACCCTATATCCGCGGATTTTCGAAGGCAAGCTTTGGCCGGCAGCAAAATGCGTCAGCATCAAGACCGAACAAAGTAGCGAGCTGATCGCCAGTGACCTCATCGTTTGATTTGGAGAATTGGCTACCTTAGCGATGAAACCTGCGACCTTTCTTCGGCGTCGGGCTTTGCCGAACCGCTTTCGATGTCCTGTTTAATTGCGTCAAGAATACCGTTAATAAATTGGGTTGCCTCATAGGTCGAGAACTTCCGCGTGATCTCGAGCGCTTCGTTTATCGCAACTGCGTTTGGCGTGTCGTCCTGATGTAGAAATTCGTAAACTGCCAGGCGAAGAACGTTGCGATCTACAATGGCCATCCGCTCGATACGCCAATGCTCGGCCCGCGTGCGGATGCGATCGTCTATCGCATCTTTTTCATCGAGCGTGCCGCAGACCAATCGGTTCGCGAATTCGCGCGTTTTGTCGTCAATGGTGGTGTCGCCGAGCTCATTCCAGTAATGGCCGGTCAGAGCCTCGCAATCGCCGTGGACGAGGTCGGCCGCAAACAGCATCTGCAGGGCACACTCGCGCGCCTTGTGCCGTGTTCCCGAACTCTTCTCTGCTTTATCAAGCGACATGCGGAAAAACCTTTTCGTCTTCGGGATCGTTTCGGCGATCCATTTCGCGAAACAAGTTGACCATCTCAACGGCGGACAATGCCGCCTCGTAACCTTTATTATCGGCTTTTTCGCCCGTCCGGTCGAGTGCCTGCTGCATCGTGTCCGCCGTGATAACGCCGAACATAACGGGAATCCCCGATTGCATCGATGCCTGCAAAATGCCGCTGGCTGCCTGTCCGGCGACGTAGTCAAAATGCGGCGTGTCGCCCCGGATCACGATGCCGAGTGCAATTACAGCGTCAAAATCGCCGCTTTTTGCGGCCTTGAGACACGCAACCGGCAATTCGAAAGCTCCCGGCACATGGAATGTCTCAATCGCATCATCCGTCACGAACGCGTCCTTGAGCGCTTCACGCGCTCCGTCGGCGAGCTTGGATGTCAGCGTGTCGTTCCACCGGCTCACGACGAGAGCAAAGCGAGAACCTTCCGCCGATAACTCAATCCGATTTAATTCAATTTTCAAGGCCTGTCTCCCGCAATCAGCGTCCTTCGCCTGATACAAGTATAGTGAATGCGTCGCAAAATTGACAAGCTGTAGGCCATTTTTCATTTGAAGACGAATCCCGTTGCAAGGATAGTCCGGCGGTATCTTTTGCCCTGACAATAGGAAAGGGAACCGATCTTTTTGATTACAATGTTATAATTCCCACTCAAATCAAATGCTAAAATTGGGCGAAAAACTGTCGCATTATAAAATAGTCGCCGCCATCGGCAAAGGTGGGATGGTTTCGCCTAGGGCAATGAACTTATGAAACGATGCCCTGAATGCAGACGGGATTATTACGACGACACATTGAGTTTTTAGAGAAAGGAACCCTTCGGCAGTAAACGGAGAATGGAAATGAAACGACGATCTATGCGCATTGGATTTATTCGAGTTTTCGTTGTTGCTGCGCTAGCAATAACTGCGTCACAACTCTCGGCCCAAAAACTGGAGACGGGATTTCTGGATCGGGCGGTGGTCGTAAATAAGACTGAGTATCGCTATCAAGTTTACGTGCCGCGTGAATTTTCCAGATCAAAGAAGTGGCCGGTCATAATCGCACTACACGGCGGCGGAACGTACGGTAGCGACGGAATTCGTCCTACTGAAGGCGGCTTTGGACGCGTGATTCGCTCGCGTCCGAATGGATTTCCGGCAATTGTCATATTTCCACAGGCCCACGCGGATGGAACGCCGGGATGGCAGCTTGAAGGCGGTCAGGCCGCAATGGCGGCGCTTGGCAAGGCTATCAAAGAATTCAATGGCGATCCAAAACGAGTCATTCTTACAGGCCTTTCCGCTGGCGGAAACGGAACATGGTCACTGGCTTCCCGCTATCCCGAACGCTTTGCGGCCATCGTTCCCGTCTGCGGGTTTATTTTTAAGTTCAAGGG
>JAYUDV010000020.1:0-7135 GCA_043739565.1 Chloracidobacterium sp. | reverse complement strand
GCGATCCGGCGGCCGAGCCCCGGCCCGGACCGACCGGAATACTTTGCTCGCGGGCGTATTTGATAAAATCCCAGACGATCAAAAAGTAACCCGGAAAGCCCATCGTATTGATCGTTGCGATCTCAGTATCGAGCCGTGCGGAATAATCGTCCAGCGTATACTTGAGCGTGCCGAGCGCGAGTCGAGGCTCCCATTCCTCTCGACGACGCTCCTCAAAGCCGTCGCGCAGAACCTTTTCGAAATAACTTTCGATCGTCGAATGGCCCGAATCGACAGGTATCGGATAATTTGGCAGTTGTCTCTGCTCGTCGCCCTGCGGCAAATCGAGAGAGCACATTTCGGCGATTTTAAGCGTATTAGTGAGCGATTCGGGCAATTCGTCGCCAAAAATGTCCCACATCTCGTCCGCCGAACGGAGATAATTGATCGCGTTTTTTGCCGCGTCTCTCGATGTCTCGCCTAGCGTGCGGCCCTCGCCAATACAGATCAAAAGCTGCTGGGCACGGGCGTCCTCTTTATTCAGATAATGAACATTGTTAGTTGCCACGAGCGGAATTCCATTGCGTTTCGAGAGCGCCACCGTGTCGTAGATGAGCTTTTTGCCAGATTCTTCCTGACGATCCTGTATCTCCAGAAAGAAATTTCCAACACCGAGCACGTCTTCGAGAGATTTAGCATTTACGAGAGCCTGTTCCTCGTTACCATTTATAAGAAAATGTCCGACAGAGCCATTCGTTCCGCCTGAAAGCCCGATCAGGCCGGCGCTTCGTTCGGCCAAAAGCTCTATGTCGATTCGAGGTTTGTAGTAAAAGCCTTCGGTAAAGGCCTTTGACGCCAGGTGAACGAGATTCATGTACCCCGTGAGATCACGCGCCAGCAAGATGAGGCTGTAATACGCCCGTTCGCCCGCCTGGACGGCGGTGCTGCGGTCAAAACGGCTGTCGAATTTCAAATTTGCCTCATAACCAATGATCGGCTTGATGCCGTTCGATTTCATTGCGTTAAAAAACGAAACCGCTCCGTACATATTGCCGTAATCGGTAATGGCGCACGCTTTCATATCAAGATCCTTTAGCCGCGTCGCCAGAGGTTTGAGTTGGATTGTGCTCTGTAACAAGCTATAATCTGAGTGCAAATGCAGGTGGCAGAAGTCTCGTGTTTTTGCTGTTTTTTGGTCGGGTTTTTGCGGCATTTATGAAGAAAGTTTATCTCGAAACTTACGGCTGTCAAATGAACGTCTCCGATTCGGAACGGATATCTACCGCGCTCGACAGAGACGGCTATCAGATTACGTCTGACGAAAATTCTGCTGATATCATCATACTCAATACCTGCTCGGTACGCGAGAAAGCCGAGCATAAGCTTTATTCCCGGGTTGGACGTATCCGTCACGCTGATCGGCCAAAACCGGTGATCGGCGTGATGGGCTGCGTCGCCCAATTAGAGGGCGAAACGCTGTTTAATAAGATAGAGGGCGTGGATTTTGTCCTCGGCACACGGGCCGTCGGACGCATAGCACACGCCATAAATGAAACGATTCGCACTGGCCGAAATTTTGCCGACGTGGGCGAAAGGGAAGACGATTACGACTGGACCGTAGCCGATACGCACCGCCATTCGCCGTATGTAGCGTTTTTACCGATAATCGAGGGCTGCAACAAATTTTGCACCTATTGTATCGTGCCATTTTCACGCGGCAGGGAACGCAGCTTTGCGGCGTCTGAAATTGTGCGCCAAGTCGAAGAATTAAAGAAAAAGGGCGTTACAGAAGTCCATCTAATCGGTCAAAACGTCAATAGCTACCGGCCCGAGACGGATGCAGGTCTCGAGAATTTTGCGGGCAAATCGTCGTTCTCACGGCTCTTGCGTGCCGTCGCTGCGACGGGAATTGAGCGTATAAAGTTTACGACATCATTTCCCCGCGATTTTCGCTCCGACATCGTAGATGCGATCGAGGAAAACGAAAATCTTTGTAACTGGGTGCATTTACCCGTACAATCAGGCAGCAACCGCGTGCTTAAACTAATGAAACGCGGCCATACGATGGAGAACTATTTTGAAAAGATCGACCGCTTAAGATCGTCGCACCGCGATATTGCATTGACCACGGATATAATTGTCGGTTTTCCGGGCGAAACCGATGCGGATTTTCTCGAATCGGTTAAAATGGTCGAGTATTGCTGCTTTGATATGGCATATATTTTTAAGTATTCGCCACGGCCCGGAACACCGGCTTTTGATATGCTGGATAACGTTTCGGCGGCTGAGAAAACATTGCGGTTTATGGAACTTGAAAAAACGCAAAAACGTATACAGAACAATAGGTTACAGCGATATATTAATCAATCGCTTAAAGTGTTGGCGGAGGGTGTGTCGAGCCGCTCAGAATTTGGTTTAACCGGCCATTCAACCTGTCACAAGATCGTAAATTTTCAGGGTTCGCGAGAAATGCTCGGCCGTGTAGTCAATGTCAGGATCACCGAGGTCAAAACTAACTCATTATTTGGCGAGGTTAATTGAACTTACATGGATAAAGACCGAGATCTGATCGAAGTAAAGATCGGTGCATTAATTATGGACCCGAATACGAATACGCCGATCGTAGTGCTTAAAGGCGTCGATTCGGAAACTGTTCTGCCCATTTGGGTTGGAGCTTTTGAGGCCAATGCCATCGCCCTCGAGATCGAAAAGGTTGTCCCGCAGCGGCCAATGACGCACGATCTGCTCAGAAACCTTATCCTCGAATGTCGTCTCTCGGCCGCAAGCGTAGTAATTACCGATCTAATGGAAAATACATTCTATGCCCAGATCGAACTTGTGGACCAAAACGATGAACCTGTCTTGCTGGATGCACGCCCGTCGGATGCGATCGCCCTCGCGCTTCGTCTCGATTGTCCGATATATGTTGAGCAAAAGGTGATTGATCTCTCAGCGTCGCCAACCCCGAACGATGGCACTTCCGATGAAGGCATTACGCATCCCGATGACTGGCCGGAATTGATTGGCTAATCCTACATAATCTCTATTATCAGACGCAGAGCATCGATGTTTTTGTTTGATTATTGAGCGTAAGGCACCCACCCTTACCTTTCATATCGCTTTGACACCATCGCCCTAAATAGGTATGATTATCGTTTTGTTATCTATCGCAGATGCCAATCTATTATTACTTATATTAAGGAGTTACGAAACAATTGAGTAACGGAAATTTTTTATTCACTTCCGAGTCTGTAACCGAAGGCCATCCGGATAAGATTGCGGACCATATTTCAGATGCGATCCTGGATGCTATTTTGGCTCAGGATCCTAACGCCCGCGTCGCTTGTGAAACGCTTGTCACGACGGGTTTAGCGGTGGTTGCCGGTGAGATAACCACGACGGCAACCGTTAATTACAAGCAGATCATTCGCGAAACTATCGAAGAGATCGGCTACAACAATGCTGAATACGGCTACGATTCGAACACCTGTAGCGTAATTGACGCTATCGGGACGCAGTCACCTGACATCTCACAGGGTGTTGACACAGGCGGTGCCGGCGATCAAGGGCTGATGTTCGGTTATGCCTGTAACGAGACGCCCGAGCTGATGCCGATGCCGATCCAGATGGCGCATAACCTGACGCGAAAGCTGTCTGAGGTTCGTCGCGACGGAACAATTCCCTACCTGCGTCCTGACGGAAAATCTCAGGTTTCGATCGAATACCGCGATGGTCGCCCATTCCGCGTCGAAGCCGTTGTTATCTCGTCTCAAACCGGTGAAATTCCGATTGAACAGATACGAGCGGACATTCTCGAAAAAGTTATTAAGCCAGTCATTCCTGCAGAATTACTCGACGAAAACACAAAATATCACATCAATCCGACCGGCCGCTTTGTCGTCGGCGGGCCGATGGGCGACGCCGGTGTCACCGGTCGCAAGATCATCGTCGACACGTACGGCGGCTACGCCCCGCATGGCGGCGGTGCTTTTTCTGGAAAGGATCCGACAAAGGTTGACCGCTCGGCGGCGTATATGGCGCGATACATCGCGAAGAATGTGGTTGCCTCTGGCCTCGCCGATAAGTGTACTGTTCAGTTAGCTTACGCTATCGGAGTTGCGGAACCGGTTTCAGTTCTTATAGATACTCACGGCACCGGAACGATCGATGATGATAAGATCGCCGCGATCGTTCGTGACAATTTTGTGCTCAATCCAAAAGGAATTATCGAAACACTTGACCTGCGACGGCCGATCTATAAGGCAACCGCCCGCTTTGGTCATTTTGGCCGTAAGAACGGCGAATTTTCGTGGGAATTAACAGACAAAGCCGCAGATCTACGCATCGCGGCTGAAAAGGGAGTCGGAACAAATGGCTAAAGAAGGATTTTCAATGCAACACGATATCAAGGACATTAATTTAGCGCCGCAAGGCAAACAGCGTATCGAATGGGCTGACCGTGAAATGCCCGTTCTACGGCTTATACGTGAGCGTTTTGAGGCTGAAAAGCCGCTTCTTGGCGTCAAGCTCGTCGCCTGTGCTCACATCACGACCGAAACCGCGAATCTAGCCCGAACGCTACAGGCCGGCGGTGCCGAATCGCTGCTTATCGCGTCCAACCCGCTCTCGACACAGGACGACGTTGCGGCTTCACTGGTCGCCGATTGGGGCATCCCGGTCATGGCGATCAAAGGCGAATCGATCGAAACATACGTCAGCCATGTCCGCGCGGCTTTGGAAACAAATCCGAACCTGATAATTGATGACGGTTCTGATGTTGTCGCCACTATGCTGAAGGAAAAACGTGAGTTAGCGGAGACGCTGATCGGCACGACCGAAGAGACGACGACCGGAATTGTCCGCCTCAAGGCGATGCAGAAAGCTGGCGTGCTCAACTTCCCTTCTATTGCCGTCAACGACGCTCAGACCAAGCATTTCTTTGATAACCGCTATGGAACAGGCCAATCGACGCTCGACGGCATTATCCGCGCGACCAACATTTTGCTTGCCGGAAAGAATCTCGTCGTCGTCGGCTACGGCTGGTGCGGCAAGGGCGTCTCGATGCGTGCCCGCGGCATGGGTTCGAACGTCATCGTCTGCGAGATCGATCCGATCAAGGCGATCGAGGCGGTTATGGACGGATTCCGAGTGATGCCGATGAAGGAAGCCTGCAAGATCGGCGACTTCTTTGTAACCGTCACCGGCAACCGCCATGTTGTTGATAAAGAACATTTTGAACAGATGAAAGACGGTGCGATCGTAGCCAACAGCGGCCATTTCGACCTCGAACTAAACCTCGACGCCTTGCGTGAAATGTCCGCCCCGGCTGTCAAACGCCGCCCGTTTGTCGAAGAATATATAGGCCACAACGGTGGAAAGAGCGTGATCGTGCTTGGCGAAGGCCGTCTGATCAATCTCGCCGCCGCCGAAGGCCACCCGGCATCGGTGATGGATATGTCCTTTGCCAATCAGGCTCTGTCGGCCGAATATCTGGTCAAACAGAAAGGCAAGCTCGCCAATGGCGTCCATGTCCTGCCGCCTGAAGTCGATCAGGAGATCGCCAGCCTCAAACTCCACGCCATGGGCGTCTCCCTGGACACATTAACGCCGGAAATGCTCGAGTATATGTCGAGCTGGGAAATGGGAACTTAGTGCCGGTTGGCAGTTGGCGGTAAGCAGTAGGCAGTTGTCAGAACCGGGAGCGATAGCGTCGGAGTTCTTGTCAAGCCAACAAATCGTTAGTGGCCTCGTTGATCTTATGGATCCACGAGGCTTTTTCTCTTACTGCCGACCGTCAACCGCCAACTGCCAACTGTTCTTCCCCGCCGTTTCACTAGAAATCATAGGAAAACCCCATGAGCAGTCCTACTCGTGGGCTGGCCGGAAAACGTCCAATTATGAAACCAAAATCGAGAGCGAGGTTCTTTTTCAGATTATAATTACCACCAAAAGTAGATTGAAGCTGCCCTTTGCTCAACTGGAAACTGCTGCTCGCAACGCCGACAAGCTCAGTTCCCAGCTTTAGTTTTTCGTTAAATTGTTTGACCACGGAAATGCCCCCTGAGAAAAGCTTTCCGCTCGCTGATCGTACACCGAGAGCTCCAAATACAGTGTTACCGGCAAACAACATACCGGCATTAGCACGAATTTTGACCTTTTTGGTAATACTTTTTTGCGCGACGCCGTATAGTTGATAATTAGTTATACCTGAGCCGAGCGAATTGGCCGCATTGCCGGTGGGAAACCGTATCGAAAAGGCCGCTGCGAATGACGGCAAACGCGAACCCTCTTTTTCCTCATTAAATTTCACCTTAACGTGTAGACCTACGTCACTAAATCCAAACGCCCGCTGCGGAACGGTGCCACTCGCGTTAAAAATAGCAACAATGGGTACGTCTACGCCGATCTCGACGTGTTTCGCGATCCCGTAAGTAAAACGGGAAATGGCGGCATCTTGTCGCAGATTGGGATTTAAGGCCGGTTGTAAAACATCGTACTCGTTAATAACCTCGAAATGGAGCTTACCTTTGTCGGTTACATCCGCATCATCAGTTACGAACGGCGTCTGCGCGGAGCCGCTAAGGCAGAATGCCGTAAGCAGTAGCAGCGATAATGATAGTCGTCTGACAAAATAATTTATTTCCATGTAATGATCAGAGCGGGGATTAATGACGTCCCGCACTGAATCAGTTTAGGCCTTCGCCCATTTACAGATTGTCATGTATCAAACAATAAATGGTAAATCGAGCATTCAAAAACAAAACGAACCGCAACCGCCGCCGAGCGCTTTGATACTATGCGGTTGCAAATTGCGACCGCATCGAAACGAAATGTCCGATTTCCACCCTATGTTTTCACTGAGCATGGGGAATTGATGGCTGCAAACGTCTTGAGTAGCAAAAGGGCTGTTGGTTTGTATCGTGAGAAACCGCCAGAGGCGTTGGCATACTTGTAGCCCATATCGCGAGATATGGGTAATTTGATCAAAATGTTATCGGAACCGTCAAAGACGGTGGCATATGCCGCTGTTTTCAAGGGCTAGGGTTTTGGGGCGGTCTTGTTCCCTACAAATATGGCGTCAGCTTCGTCGACTACAGATTGCCGGAAGCGACGGCGGTTAAATCTTCGGCCTAAACCGGTGGCTAAACCAACCCCC
>JAYUDV010000019.1:0-7158 GCA_043739565.1 Chloracidobacterium sp. | reverse complement strand
CCGCCGATGCCGAGCTTTAAACGCGGGGCCTCGACCGTCTCTCAGCAGCTTGCCAAAAATCTCTTTTTGTCCGAGGACCGCAATTTTCTCCGTAAAGGCCACGAAGCCATATACACATATTTTCTCGAACGCGATCTGACAAAAAAACGAATCCTCGAGATTTATCTAAATGTCATTGAATGGGGCGATGGCGTCTACGGCGCCGAAGCCGCGTCACGCACATATTTCAAAAAAAGCGCCTCCGACCTGACCAAAGAAGAGGCCGCATTTCTCTCGGCAATGATCCCAAGCCCGCTAAACATTTTTAACCCAACCAAAAACCGCAAACGCGTCGTTCGCCGCCAAAAGGTAATCTTGCGCGGAATGAATGCGATCAAGCTGGATTATTCAGAAAAATAAGCGCGTATGTCAGAACCAAAGCGCAGGCAGGTGATTCGTTGGCTTTATCATCTGCTTTCATGTTTAATTGATGTATTCGCTGAGCGGAAAACCCACCTTAAAGCCTTGTTTATGCTCCCTGGACGAGTTTGCGGAATTTCATGGCCGGTATTTTTTAGCTCGATCAGACGCGAGCCGGTTATCGCTTTTTGAAGGCGGTAAGCATTGTCTTTTGAGGACAGGATCTTGTCTTTATCACCCGTTACGATGACGACCGGAACTTTTATGTCCGAATATCGATCCTTAATCTTTTTCAAATAATCGTTCAGCATCAAATCGTCGTCTAAATATGCCTTTAGCTGTTTTTGGCCAAGCCATGACGCGGTGACGATTTTGAAATATTTGTCCGGTACGGTCTGCGGGTAAAATGCATCTTCCAGGTTTTGCTTTAACAGGTTGCTCCCAACTAGCGCCTTTCCCAACAAGATGGTCAGATCGCCAACGACGGGCGTTTTAATCAGTGTCCGCAACAATCCGTTCCCGTGGTCATCCGGATAAGCGGCGGGCGCAAGCAGCACCAAGCCGGAGATTTCATCGGGATAATTTAAGGCATAACAAAGCGCGAGTGAACCGCCCCACGAGTGGCCGACCAGCACGGGCAGTTTCACGCCGAGATTTGAAAGGGTTTCGTGTAAAAGCTGAGCTTGATATTCGACCGACGCTTGCTTATCCTCCGGCCGGTCGCTGCCTCCGTGACCGGGCCGGTCAATGGCGAGGAAATGAAATTTACGCGACAAAAGATTTATTGCGCTATATTCGAAATCCCCTGCGTCGCCGGGGTTTCCATGAATCAACACCACCGTGCGGCCAGTGCCGCTTTCGAGATAGTGGACGCGGAGGTTTTCAATCGTAACCACATGCTGCTCGATCTCTGTAAATTTGCCGGCCCAGGCGGTTGACGGGTATTCTGGAGGATTCGACACGCTGGATCCAGCAGCCGCAAACGCAAACCAGTTTCCGCCGCCGATAGCCGACAGGATGAGCAAACTAACTGTTAGAATTCTCATAACACCACTCATATTTACTTTACATAAAACCTTTACTGTTAATACGGCATTTCAATAAAGGTAGTGTTTTAAAATGTTGCGGTCATCCTGTGTATCCAGCTTATTCATTTTGTATCCAGCCACGGCGCCGGCGGCTTTGCCTTTCGGTCCGCCGACGAGTTTCATCTCGTTTAGAAGGTAACCGGCGCCGCCAAATTTTTCGACAACGAACAACACATAGCGGACATCGACCGAGATGGTGCGGTTGACCGCCGGATCATAATAAAAGTCGTTGCCGAGGCCTTCGAAATTGCCGTCGAAGCAGAGGCCGACCTGTTCGCCGTTGCCGTTGAGGATGGGTGAGCCGCTGTTGCCGCCAATGATGTCGGTCGTCGAGATGAAATTGAGCACGACGCTGTCGCCGCTGCCAAAACGGCCAAAATCATGGGCCGCCTGTAGATCCTTGAGTTTCTGCGGTGCGTCAAATGGATTCTCGCCCGTGTCTTTCTCGATCATGCCTTTCATCGTCGTGAACGGCGAGCGAAATTCGGCCTCGCGCGACTGGTAGCCTTTGACATTGCCGTATGAGAAACGCATCGTGAGATTGGCGTCAGGGTAGACAGTGCCGCCTTTCATCTCGGTCAGCGCCTGCATATATAGGATGCGGAGGCGGTCGATATTGGCATTGAATTTGACGCTGCGTGCGGCGAGAGCCGTTTTTTCATCCACGACGCCCGCGATAAACGGATGCTTTTGCTGAAATTCGCTCCATGTCATGTTGTAGAGATCGACGATCTTCTCCGGCGAGGTGAGTTCGCCCTCAGCTATCTGGGCGGCAAAGATGGCTTCGGCGTCGCGACGTTCCTTGCCCTTTTTGTTGCCGAATTTTGCGTCGTCGGCGGCAAACCGCTGATTAGCCGGCAATTCGTCGAATGCCTTAAAAAAGAATTTGAGCATTTCGCGTTCGAAGACGGGCTCGCGGGTTTTGAATGCCTCGCGGATAGCATTAATTCGTTCGGTCTTTTGTGCGGACGTGAGCGTCCGGCCGTTTTTAACGGCGGTCGCGGCCGCGACGACCTGTGCAAATACGGCGCCGGAGATCGGATCGGGAAAACGGCGGATGATGGCATCCCGTTTTGAGGCGGCGTTAGTTTCCTCTGAGAGGGCTTTCAGCTCGGAGAGGACAGTGCCGTATTTCTGTTGCCGGGCTGGATTTGCCCCGATCCATGTCGCAAGCTTTGCTTCTTCAGCCCGGCGTGCCTGAACGACGTTTGCGCGTATCAGGCGAAGATAACCACCTTCGTACGCTTTACGCGAATTGTCGTAATTAGCGACATCACCCTGAAATGCGATGCGTTTTGCCTCGTCGGTCGAACCGATTTGCTTGAGAGTGTTGCCGATTTGACGTAGCCAATTAGCGAGAAAAGGGAAGTTGGCGTTGCGGGCGTATTCGATCGACTGGCTCTCGCGGTAACGCGTCGTGCCACCCGGATAGCCGAGTACAAACACAAAATCATTGTCCTTTAGCCCGCCAATATTCATGGTCAAAAACTTCTTTGATTTGTAAGGAATGTTATTTGGCGAATACTCGGCCGAGGTGCCGTCCGGAGCGGTATATGCACGTAAAAACGTGAAATCGCCCGTGTGCCGTGTCCATTCAAAATTGTCCGGGTCGCCGCCGAAAATGCCGATATTACGGGGCGGAGCGTACACGACGCGGACGTCTTTGAACTCACGCGTTTGATAAAGATAAAAGAAATAGCCGTTGTTGAGCATTTGGATGCGGATCAGGGAACCTTTCGGAGCCTTGTCCTGCTCGGCCTTTTCCATATCTCCAGTATTTTTCCGGTAGGCGGTCGCGAGTGCGTCGCCCGTGAGGGCTTCGGTGCCCGCCTTTATCTTTGCCGTGACATCGTCGACACGTTCGGTGATAAAAATCGAATAGTCCTTTGCCGCGATCTCGCCCGTGCGGTTGGCGGCGTTAAAACCGGTTTCGACAAGGTCCTTGGCGGGTGTGGACGCGGCGACGAGAGCTTCGAAGCCGCAGTGATGATTGGTCAGTATCAATCCCTCGGGCGATACAAATTCGGCCGTGCAGCCGATGCTCAGCCTTATCACCGCATCCGTCAGCCCGCCGCCCGCCGGATTGTAAATGTCGATCGGCTTTATCTTCAGCCCGCGCCCCTTGAGCGGCAGCGAGGCGATCTGCCCCGGCGCAAACATCCCTTCATCGGGAGCCGCAGGGACGAGAGTAAAGCTGGAAAGGCAAATCGCGACCATCATCGCGAACGCAAAAAGACGATTACTGTTAAATTTCATAGCTTGAAACCCCTAGGTTGATATGTAGTATGGTTACTCTAGATAAATATTAACAACTGAGAACACTTTTACAAAAATAGCGAGTCAAGGCTTTGACTCGCTTTCGGAATAAAGAGATGCAAGATAACTTACTTTGCTATGGCGGTGAGGTCGGTCGGCTCCGGCGGAAGCACGTGCCGGGGGTTGATCGATTTGTCGTTTAATCTTAATTCGTAATGAAGGTGCGGGCCGGTCGAGCGGCCGGTCGAACCGATGAGGCCGATGAGGTCGCCGCGTTTGATAACGTCGCCGACCGAGGCGATTAGCTTTGACATATGGCCGTAGCGAGTCGTCAGGCCGTTGCCGTGATCGATCTCGACCATGTTGCCGTAGCCGCCAGTGACGCCGGCTTTGATTACGGTGCCGTTTGCGGGTGCGTGAACCGCTTCGCCGCGTTCGCCGTCGATATCCATGCCCGGATGAAACTCGTATGTGCGGCCTCCAAACGGATTGCGGCGGAAACCGAATTCGTTATTGATCTTGCCGGTGTGCGGCCAGATCGAAGGCAGGAAATCCGGATCCATTTTAGCCGAGATCAGGCGGATCTGATTTTCGACTTCGGTGTTTTCGCCGTCGGCCTGCTCGTTTTCCTCTGGGCCACCGCTGTTGAATGCATATGCGTCCGAGGCGGTAGACTTGGCAGGTTCAATTTTTTCGGGTGCTTTTTCGGGAATGGCCGCGATCTGGGTCAGGACGGGGTTTTCGGTGATGTTTTTCGCCAGAACGGTGTTTCGCAAAATTCCAGTAACGCCGACGCCCAATGTGGTTAAACCAAAAATCATAAAGATACCGAGCGAGCCGAAATGCACGAGGCTTTTCGAGACGGCGAATCTCTTGATATATATCTTTGATTTTGAGGAATGCGATAAAAGAAAAGTATAAGACTTGTCGTTTTTTTGCATTATGCTTGCACAAGCTCCTTTTAATGATTTCGTACCGAAAATCCAGCGTTTCGGCACACGGAATCACGCAAGAATAGCCGCTAGCGACTAACGCGAAACCGAAAACAAGAGTTCTATTTACTTAGACAAACTCTCGTTGTCGTCAATGATACTGTCAAAAGTTTCCGATTAAAAAAAGAATCGAATATCTATAAAAACATAAGCCGTCGGAAAAGGCAAGCTGACGTTCGGCGCGCCTACGCCCAAGGCTTATGGTGAATATAAAGTAGATTTGTCGAATTAAACTCTCTTTTGGTTGCCCTGCCACGCTCGGTAGACCATAAATCCGACAGCCGCAAAAAGCGCAATGAATGCCAGAAAAATAACGATTTTGATCGCCATTGCGACAAAACCGACAAAGCCGATCAAGGCTTTGAGCAGCGTAATAACCAACGCGATCAACACCAACAAACTCCCCAAAACCGATGCGGCCTTTATAAACATCACCATAGCCAAACTCCTTGCCAAAAAAGTGCGAATCTAGGAATCTTTCCAACTTCCAGAACGTGAACGGTCCGCAAAATCCGCAGCACCGGCCGAATAGTCTGCCTCATTATAACGCGATTGCGTCAAAGCGAAACTCGCCGAAGGCTCGCGGCCCGAACGATTTGTTTCTACAACCTTAGGCTTAAAAATATAGCCTTTCAGTACATAAATCCCAAGGCCCATCAACATCAATGGCAACAGCCCGCGCATCAGAAAGCCGACATTGAAAATGCGTTGAAACAGAAATGCCGCACCGAGCACGCTGAGGACGATGCCCCAGAGCTTAGGGTTGCCGGAAAATCTCCGGACCAAAATGTCGTCCGCGACATCCGGCGTCAGTCCCAAGCGGATCATCTGAGCTGTCCGCCACGCATCGAGGGCGGCAAAAAACCACATGCCGATAAAACCGAGTACGAATAGCGGCGTTCCGCCCGTCAGCACAGCCATTTGAAAGAGTCCGACAAAGACCGCGAAATATACGAGGGCCTTTACCGTCTGGCCGTTATACGCGGCACCCAGGCCTGGACATATCATCGAGAGCAGGGTCGCGATCACCGGCGACGTGCGTTTTTTTACAAAAGGAACATGATTTGTCTGACTTTGCTGTCTCAGCAGATCGACACCTAAAACGATGCAGTCCTGACAATGTGGAAACCCCTTTATGCGGTGGTCGCAGGCCGGACACAGGGCATGTCCGCAACTGTTACAGCTTACAACCGCCGCGTTTTGATTGTGATAGACACAATTCATTAATTGCCTTCCTCGTTCGACACGTCCATCGTGCCGGTTACCGGGTCCTGGCCAATATCCAGATTTTGCGGGCCTTTGCCGGTCCATGCATTTGCGCTTTGTTCGTAAGTCTGTTCGGCGAGCTGATAGCTCTTTTGATAGACATCAGCTATCGAACCGTCGGCCGAAACCGTCTGGCTAAAAACCAGGAACGCGAACATCAGCATCATCGCGACCGGTGCAAGCTGCGGAAGAGAGATCGGGAATTTTATGCCGTCAAGCCATTCGCCCGCCCGCGTCGTCCACGAAGTCTTTACAGCTATTGCGTTGGCAGTGCCACTCGTCGATTGCAAAATGCGTTTATGTAAACCGGCGGGCATCGCCAATTCTTCCATTTTGTATGTATAGCACGCCGCGATCGAGCGGACGACCATGCCCGGCAGATCTTCGCACATTGTGCAAAGAGCGGCGTGGCGTTCCCATCGGTGGAACGTCGCGGCCGGCAGAAATCCGTCGAGATAATCTGTCAGGTGGCCTTCGAAATCCTCGCAGGGCAACGCGGTTTCCGGCATTGTCATCGACAAAACGCGGGCCTCCAATTTCGTCACAGAAACATTTGGCATGGCGATTTTGCGGCATGCCGCGAGCGATTCCTTTACATCATTGAGCAGGGCGTGGCACAGCGGACACGCTAACGCATGCGCCGCAACCGATCGCTGGACGCCATTTACAAGCGTTTTGTCCAGATAATCGGTCAACAGTTCTTCAAACTGCGAACAATTTAGTATGTTTTCCTGCTCCTTTTTCATAAAACCTTTTACCGCTGCGTTTCTGAGAATCTGCGAAGTAACAACTCGATAAAAATGAGTATCAATTGAGAAGTTAATTCAATCATCTTTCGCAGCGACTTCCCCCTTTAAATAGTCACCACTCTCATTCGCCTCAATATCTTCGCCAGTTCGATGCGGCCGCGGTTTATTCGCGATTTGACAGTTCCCTCAGGGATCTTTAACACCTCAACGATATCCTGATACGTCAATTCCTCAATGTCTCGCAGGATGACGCAGGTCTTGAGATCCTCGGGCAGCTTGTCAATACCTTCCTGCACCTGGCTTGCCAGCTCTTTCCGTTCCATCTCCTTGTGAGCGGACGTCCCGGCGGCACGCAGGTGATATTGGTGATCGTCCACCGCGTCGGCCATCGTATTTTGCGGATTACGC
>JAYUDV010000018.1:0-2753 GCA_043739565.1 Chloracidobacterium sp. | reverse complement strand
CGCAGATCCTTAAGATCGACCAGCATGTCTTGTGTGGTCTGATAGCGCAGATCGCGCTTTTTCCTCAAGGTCTTTTGTACGATGCGCTGTAACTCTTTTGGAAGGTGTGGGGCTAAACTTGTGATCGGTGCCGGTTCGATACTGATGATTGACGACAGAACATCGGTCATCGTCTCGCCAGCGAACGGGACCTTTCCGGTCAGCATTTCATACAACACAATTCCAAAGCTGAATACATCGGAACGGGCGTCGGTATTTTTACCACGAGCCTGCTCAGGTGACATATACGCCACCGTTCCCATAACCACGCCGGGATTTGTCTTGACGAGTTTCTTCGTCTGTTCCTCGCCATCGGTATGGTTGATCTCCGTCAGTTTCGCCAAGCCAAAATCAAGCACCTTCACATACCCGTCAGAGCGGACCATGATGTTCTCAGGCTTAATGTCCCGGTGAATGATCCCTGCCTGATGAGCGGCCGAGAGAGCCTCGGATGTCTGCACCATGATCGATAGTGTCTCGTCGAACGTGAGCCGCTGCTTCATTCGTTCGCGCAAGGTCTTTCCGTCAATATATTCAGCCGAAATGTAGTGTTTTCCCTCGTGCTCGCCGATCTCATACACGGTAAGAATATTCGGATGATTTAGTGCCGAGGCGGCTTTGGCTTCCTGAATGAAGCGATTTAGGAGACCTTCGTCCTTGCTAAACTTTTCATGCAGGAACTTGATCGCGACCTTTCGGCCAAGTTTGGTGTCATCAGCCAGGTACACATCGCCCATGCCGCCCGAGCCGATCTGCGAGCGAATTTCATAATGAGCAAATGAGTCCCTCAGTTGTGTTGACATATCTTTGATTTACAATAAGTTAGCCTGTGTATACGTGACAGTCAACTACAGAGAAATAATTGAACGCGGATCTGGATCAGTACAAGAAAAAGGATCGGCCAAAACCGATCCTCGTCTTATATCACTGCATTTTCCGTTCTCGCCATTTTACCTTGAAATCCCAACAATATAAGGCGCAATCACCAATGACACGATGGACATTAGTTTGATAAGGATGTTCATCGACGGGCCGGAGGTATCTTTGAACGGGTCGCCGACTGTATCGCCGGTGACGGAGGCTTTGTGCGGTTCTGATCCTTTGTAGACCATCTCTCCGTTGATCTCTGCTCCTTTCTCAAAGGATTTTTTTGCATTGTCCCATGCACCGCCGGCATTCGACTGGAAAATTCCCATGAGTACGCCTGATACGGTAACACCTGCCAATAGGCCGCCTAAAACTTCGGGGCCGAATGTGAAGCCAACTAGAACCGGAGTAATTAGGGCAATCGCTCCCGGCATCATCATCTCGCGTAAGGATGCTTTGGTTGAGATCGCCACGCATTTGTCGTATTCCGGTTTTGCTTTGTATTCCATGATGCCCGGGATTTCGCGGAATTGGCGGCGAACTTCCTGGACCATGTCCATCGCGGCTTTGCCCACCGCCTGAATACACAATGCCGAGAAAATGAACGGGATCATTCCGCCTACAAAAAGACCCGCGAGTACCGGAGCTTTGTAAATATCGATGTGTTGATTGTCGGGCATTGCAATTCCAACAAACGCAGCAAACAATGCGAGTGATGTTAATGCGGCCGATGCGATAGCAAAACCTTTGCCGGTTGCGGCTGTCGTGTTGCCAACTGCATCGAGGTTATCAGTACGCTCACGCACTTCGGGCGGTAATTGGCTCATCTCGGCGATGCCGCCCGCGTTATCAGCAATCGGACCGAAGGCATCGATCGCTAACTGCATCGCCGTAGTCGCCATCATGCCAGCGGCTGCGATCGCCACGCCGTACAATCCTGCAAAATAATGAGAAGCTATGATACCGCCGGCCAATGTTAAAATTGGAATAACGGTCGATTTCATGCCGACGGATAGACCGCCAATGATGTTGGTCGCGTGTCCGGTCGACGATTGCCGAATGATCGACATTACCGGCTTTTTACCCATCGCCGTGTAGTATTCCGTAACAACACTCATGATCGCGCCGACAATCGTTCCCACAACGATCGCGAAGAAAACGCCCCATTTATTGAAGGTAGTGTTACGCAAAGTGATCGGCCCGTCAGGCAGCATCCACCACACGACAAAGAAAGAAGCGATCACCGTCAATAACATTGAGGTCCAGTTTCCTATGTTCAATGCTTTTTGTACGCTTGATTTTTCATCTTTGATCGTAACTAACGAGGTTCCAACGATAGAGAAAACAATTCCCAAACCGCAGATCACCATCGGCAAAAGAATAGGAGACATACCGCCAAAAGCATCCGTCACCTTGATCTCCTGTCCCAATACCATCGTTGCCAGAATAGTCGCGACGTATGAACCGAAAAGATCGGCACCCATGCCGGCTACATCGCCCACATTGTCGCCCACGTTATCAGCGATAGTAGCCGGATTACGGACATCATCTTCGGGAATTCCAGCCTCGACTTTACCAACCAGATCGGCTCCAACGTCGGCCGCCTTTGTATAGATACCGCCGCCCACCCGTGCAAATAGTGCGATCGACTCTGCCCCCAGCGAGAAGCCGGTCAATACTTCGATAGCCGTTTTTACCTGATTTGCACCCAATCCGGCAAACAATGCGAGGAACGCAATGAACAAACCGCCTAAACCCAAAACCGCTAAACCTGCAACACCGAGACCCATGACGGTTCCACCGGTGAAGGACACTTTCAGTGCCTGCTTCAAACTTGTGCGGGCTGC
>JAYUDV010000017.1:0-16815 GCA_043739565.1 Chloracidobacterium sp. | reverse complement strand
CGCATTGTTCGTATGCGACGACGCTGATGCGGCGTGGTGTGGTGCTTTCGACGTGCGAGCATTTGCTGTCGGCCTTGCGCGGATCGGGCGTGGACAATTGTTTTATCGATCTCGACAACATCGAGATACCGATAATGGACGGCTCTAGCGAGGATTTTATCGAACTGATCGCAAAAGCCGGTCTTGTTCAGCAGCATGCATCAAGTCACGTGTTCCGCATACTCGAACGTGTCGAATATGAGCAGGGCGATCGCAAAATGTCGATCGCGCCCGCCGAAAACTACGAAATCGAATGTGCCATCGACTTTCCTCACCCTTTTATTAAGAAACAGTCATTCAATTTTGTGCTTGAGAATGGCTCATTTGGCAAGCAGATAGCGTCGGCGCGCACATTCGGCTTTACTCACGAGATCGACATGCTGCGAAAGGCGAATCTCGCGCTTGGCGGCTCACTCGATAACGCAATCGTACTGACTCCCGACGGCATGCTTAATGAAACGCCGCTCCGGTTTGACGACGAATTTGTCCGTCACAAAATACTCGACATCATCGGCGATTTCGCCCTGCTCGGAATGCCGATCCAAGGAAAAATAACCGCCGAAAAGTCTGGCCACGCTGTCCACGCCTCGCTCATGAGTAAACTCCTCAAAGCCGAACACGCCTGGGAAATCGTGGAACAAAGCGATTAACTACGAAAGAAGTGTAGCCGCGAAATACCCAAAAGATACGAAAAAGAGATAAGTCTTTTATTTCGTATGTTTCGCGTATTTCGCGGTTATATTCATTTCTTCCAGTCCGGAGTGTGAAATATTCCTTCCTTATCGACGCGTTGATATGTATGAGCACCGAAGAAGTCGCGTTGGGCCTGGATGAGGTTGGCGGGCAGGCGTTCGGTGCGAAAGGCGTCGAAATACGCCAGTGCAGATGAGAAACAGAGCGACGGTATGCCGTCAGCGGTGAAGGCCGAGATCACAGCCCGCCAGGACGCAGTGTTTTCGCCTAGCAGGGCGGCGAATTTGTCGTCGAGGAGGAGATTTGCGAGCGATGCGTCTTTTGCATAGGCGACACGCATTTCCTCAAGCAAAGCCGAGCGGATGATGCAGCCGCCGCGCCAGATCTTAGCGATTTCTGCCAGATTTAGGCCATAATTTTTCTCGGTAGAGGCGGCTTGAAGCATTGAGAGACCTTGGGCGTAGACTGCGATGAAGGAGCAAAGCAGGGCTTTTTTCAGATCGTCAAGACTCACGGTTTCCGGTTTCTGTGATTTTAGATTTGAAATTTGATATTTCGAAGCGATCATTGATCGCGTAGCTTTTTGCGATGAGATCTGACGCATCGAGACAGCGGAATCTATCGTCGGGATCGGGATGCCAAAATCCATTGCGGCCTGCGATGTCCATTTGCCGGTTCCCTTTTGACCCGCCGTGTCGAGGATCATTGAGACGAGCGGGTTGCCGGTCTCGGGGTCGGATTTTCGCAAAACTTCGGCGGTAATCTCAACAAGAAACGAATTTAGCTCGCTGTCGTTCCACTCGGCAAAGGCCTTGCTCATCGCGGCGTAGTCCATTTTTAGGACACGCTGCATAAAATCGTAGGTCTCCGACAGTATCTGCATCAGGCCGTATTCGATGCCGTTGTGGACCATCTTGACGAAATGACCGGCTGAGCCGCTGCCCATGTAGGCAACGCACGGCTCGCCGTTTACCTTTGCTGAGACAGCTTGCAGCGTCGTTTCTATCCGATCATAGAAATCACGTCGTCCGCCGGGCATAATGCTCGCTCCGTGACGCGCGCCTTCCTCGCCGCCGCTGACACCGACACCCATAAATCCGACACCTTTTGCCGACAAGTCAGCCTCGCGGCGGTCGGTGTCTGTGAAATGCGAATTGCCGCCGTCGATAATGAGATCGTCTTTTTCGAGATGCGGCAGAAGGTCGGCGATCACCGAATCGACAATCGGGCCTGCGGGCACGAGCATCATTATATTGCGCGGAGATTCGAGTTCGGCGATAAAATCGGCCATGTCGCTGCCGACATCGACCGGCATTCCTGCGCCTTCTTTTAGCAGCAGCTCACGTTTTTCCGCGTCGAGATCAAACCCGACGCCCTGAATGCCATGCTCGGCGATGTTGAGGAGAAAATTGCGGCCCATTGTTCCAAGGCCGATCATTCCGAAATGTGCTTTTTCCATACGCAAATTATACGTCCCAAATGTCCGCCAATGCCACTTCGTCGTCATAAATTTTTGGCATCTCGTCGAATGTCCACCATGCCGAAAGCACCATCTGTGCAAAAGCCCATTGCCTCAATTCGAGTGGGCTTATATCAAATGCGTCCGAAAACTGCTTTACTGCTCGATCGAGCCTATCGCGAATATCCGATCGCGAGTCTTGCCACCAGTGAAAATTATTAAGAAAAACGGCTATTTCATAGCCCATGTGTCCGATAATGCCCTTTGGATCGATTGCCAGAAAAGGACTGCGCGTCGCCGTCACGATATTTCCGGGATGAAAATCACCGTGCAGATAATATGTTCGGCCCGTCTGCGAGGATAGCTTTTCGTATATTTTGAGAGCCTTTGACGCATACCCCGCAGGAAAGCGTGTTACGCCATATCTCGTCATCCCGTCGAACCAGTCATCGAGTGAGATCGTGTCGGTCCGATCAGCGGGAGGGCGATTCAGGACAGATCGAAGCACGACTATTGCCGGAGCGATTGCATCGAGCTCGCTACCGGTGAAGCACTCGGTGAGGCTTTTGCCAGGTAACGCATGCTCTATCAAGATCGCGCGGGATTGGACGTCCTTAGCGATAAGCTCGATGCTGCCGCGTCCCGCCCGGGTTGCGAGCCACTTTGCCTCGCCAAATATTTCGGGCGAATCTATCGGTGGACTTATTTTTACGACTGCGAGATCTCCGCCGCGACGAACGGCTGACGCGACGAAATTAAATTCAATACCCGGAAAGGGTTGTCCAACCGAGACTGACCAGACGGTTTCCAGATGTTTTATGACGGCGGGTAAACTCTCGAACCACTCCTCGCCCTCTTTGCCGCACATCGCCGTAATGTGGTTTACCAGGTCGGATGGCAGCGAATCTGTAAAACTTGTTTCCATTAGGCTTGACGAGTGTAGAGCATCTGTCCGATGCTTATCAAATGAAATCGCTGTTAAAGGCTATCCGCCCGACCACGTTTATCGAGTCGGCGAAATTACGCGACCATCTCGGGCTCGATATGACGATAGCGAGTGAGACATTTCAGCACACAGGCAGCTTTAAGTTTCGCGCGGCTTACAATCTTGCTTTGAATGTCGAGCAAGACGAAATATTGACGGCGTCATCGGGCAATTTCGGCCAGGCTCTGGCGTATGCGTGTAAGTTGCTCGGCAAAAAATGCACGGTCGTGATGCCGATAACCTCCGCACGGGTAAAGATTGACGCGGTTCGTGGATACGGGGCGACCGTCGATCTGGTTGATACCACAAAGGTTGGTCGCAACGAGCGGGTTGCCCAACTCGCCGGGCAAATGCCCTACGCATATTTTGCGAGTGCCTACGACGATAAATTCGTGATTGAGGGCAATGCGAGTTTGGGAGATGAGATTGCGGCAAGAGATTTTGACGTGGTCATCACGCCGGTTGGCGGCGGCGGTTTGATCTCCGGGATCATCACGGGATTACGCCGAAACGGTGCAACGACGAGCGTCTTCGGAGCGGAACCTCAACTCGGTAATGACGCTTCACGTTCCCTAAAAGCTGGACGAATCATCGCCAACGAGACCGAACCTATGACTATCGCCGACGGCGCGCGGACGATCTCGCTTGGCAATCTCAATTGGGAAATCATCAAGGATGCGGTCGCCGGAATTATCGAGGTCCCGGATGAGACGATCGCCGACGCCGTTCGAATGTATTTTGACCTCGCCAATCTGAAATGCGAGCCGACCGGAGCGCTGAGTCTCGGTGCGATTTTGCTTTATAAGGACAGATTCAAGGGGCAGAGAGTCTGTCTTGTTGTCAGTGGAGGTAACGTCGATGCAAGAGTCTACGGTCAACTCCTAAAATGATTTAAGTTAGTGTTGAGGGAATTCCAAATGTTCCGTCCACGATCTCGACAAAGTTTCGTTCCTCGCGAAGAATGAATCCTTTGTTATTGGCCATCGTAAAATTCGCCACCGCATCTGGATCGCTCTTTAACCGCTTTTTATATTGTTCGTACAAAGCAAGGCTATCGAATGCGATCAATCCCCAGCCAACATAGTTTGTCCCTTAGTACGGTAAAAAGTATCCCACCAAATGCCCGCCGCACCTTGGAATTATGCGTCCCCAGCTTTCAGCATATTCCCGGAATGCCTCTTTTTGAGACGGATCAATCTCATATCGAATTACACAAGTTATCGCCATAATTTTTCTCCCGATTTTCTTATTAATCGAGCTTGCTAAGCAGATTTGTTACGCCCTTGCTTACGCGTTGGCTTCCGCACAGGGATCAAACCTTTCCAATTTCCTCGACGAACGTTACACGATTGATCTCGTGCAGTGTGGACATGCCCAGAAAGACCTTCTTAACCGCCGACTCGCGAAGTGAGGATAACCCTTCTTTCTCAGCCTGGCGGCGAATTTCCGAGCCGGGACGGCGTTCGATGATCATTTCACGAATGCGGTCGGACATATCGAGAAGTTCGTGGATTGCCGTGCGTCCGCGATAGCCGGTGTGATTGCATGAGTCACAGCCGACGCTGCGGTAAAAAATCTGCCCGGCAGTAAGATCTTCGGTACGCATTCCCGATTCAGTCAGTTCCTCTTCGGTAGGCTCGTAGGCGCGCTTACATGTCGGGCACAGCAGACGGACAAGCCGCTGTGCAAGCACGCAATTTAGAGACGAAACGAAGTTGTACGGCTCGACACCCATGTTCAGGAACCGGCCGATAACGTCGATGACGTTGTTGGCGTGAACGGTCGTAAAAACAAGGTGGCCGGTGAGCGCCGATTGAATGGCGATCTGCGCTGTTTCCTCATCACGAATTTCGCCGACCATGATCTTGTCGGGATCGTGACGCAAAATAGAACGTAAACCACGGGCAAATGTCAGGCCTTTTTTTTCGTTTACCGGAATCTGAACGATACCGTGAAGCTGATACTCGACCGGATCTTCGATCGTAATGATCTTGTCTTCGTCGTTTCGGATCTCGTTTAGCGCGGCGTAGAGTGTCGTTGTTTTACCGGAACCAGTCGGGCCGGTGACCAGAACCATTCCGTACGGCTCTTTGATATATAGGCGAAAACGCGAGACATCTTCGGGATCGAAACCGACCACGTCGAGATCCAGATTCTTAAAACTTTCGTTGATCTGCTCTTTGTCGAGAATACGGATAACCGCGTCTTCGCCGTAAACGGTCGGCATGATCGAGACGCGAAAATCTACCGTGCGGCCCTTGTAACGTACGCGAAATCGGCCGTCCTGCGGAATGCGGCGTTCGGCGATGTCGAGCTCCGACATCACCTTAATACGCGAGATGAGCATTTGGTGAAACGATATGTCGATCGGATCAACCTTGGCGTAAAGAGCGCCGTCGATGCGAAACTTGACCTGTACGTCGCGTTCGCGCGTTTCGATATGGATGTCCGATGAACGCGATTCCATCGCGTTATACAGGATCGTGTCAACCAACTTGATGATCGGTGCGATGTCGGAATCGGACGCAAGGCGGTCGAGATCGAGCACCTCATCTCCCTGATCGGTTTCCTTGACAAGCGAGATCTTGAATGTCGATGCCGCCTCTTGTAGCACACGTTGGGTCGAATCTCCCTTTCGCAGCACAACATCGATTGCACCGGCGGTCGCTACATACGGAACGATGCGGACGTTAAGCACGTTTTCGAGCTCATCGAGACGCTCGAGATTTGACGGATCGGCCATTGCGGCGTGAAGATTATTTCCCTCGCGCCGGAGCGGCACGAATTGATTGCGGAGCATTAGATCGACAGGCAATTTCGCCAATTCGTCATAATCGATAGGCGACTTTTCTTCCGGCGGCAAAAGGTCAATAAAAGGCAGGCGGTACCGGGCGGCGAGGGCCTTTGCCCCCGTGACCTCCGGCGGCTCCTTGTCCCGAAAATCCGGAACTTCGATCATTGGTGGCGGCGCTCCTGCCGTTTCAGTTTGGATTTGTTCGCTCATTTATTTTATCTTATTTGCGTCCGCCGACCGGTCCCGCCGAGATCATTTGGATTATGGGCAAGTATATGGCCAGCAGGATCGTAACCACGATTCCCGCCATAAACAATAGTATTATCGGCTCAAGTAACGTCGTCAACTGTTCGAGCCGCACCTCGGCCTCGGAATCGAAAAACCCGGCGACTTCGTCAAGCATCTCACGCAGGCTGCCAGATTTTTCTCCGATGCCGACCATATCGAGCGCTAGCTCTGGCATCCAGTTTGCCTTTTCAAGCGCCTCTGTAAAGCCGCGGCCCTCGCGGATCATGGGCAGCACGGTCTGGCTGCGGCGGCGCAATTCGAGATTATTGATCGACTGCGACGAGATCTCCCATGAATCCGGAACTGTTATACCACCCGAAAGCAGCGTCGAGAGCGAGCGTGAAAGCTGCGCGGTCGTCATGTTGCGGATCATCTGTCCGGCGATTGGAATTCTCAACAACAGCTTGTGCAGCATCAGTTTACCGCTATAGGTTCTCAGCCAAATATAAACTCCAAAGCCGATTACCAGCACCAGCGGCAATAGCCAAATAATATTGCCGGAGATACCATTTGCAACCGCGAGGACAACCACCGTAATAGTTGGCAATCCGCGGTTTGCACTGAGGCTCTTAAAAAGGTCCGACATTTTCGGCACGATATAAAGGGACAAAAATGCGACCATCATCGTCGCCGCGACGAGCAAAAAAGCCGGGTACGCGAGAGCACCACGCAACTTGCGAGATATGCCGACACTGCGTTTAAGATAGGTCACGAATCGGGCCAGCACGTCGTCGAGCGCACCGCTCTGTTCGCCCGCGAGGATCGACGCCGTATAAATTTTGGGAAATAGTCCCTGCGATTCAAACGCCTCGGAAAGTGGTATTCCGCTCTTAATCTTTTCCTCAACATCCGCGAGGACAAGTCGTAGATTTCCCGAAGCGGATCGCGTCTTTAACAATTCAATCGACTGCAATACCGGAATGCCGGCCCGTAAGAGTGCCGAAAGCTGCTGATTAAACAGAAGGAAATCTGACTGCTTGACCTTGCCCTTTTTGCCGCTGCCGATCGACAAAACCGCCGAAATCCCTTCTTTCTCAGTCGAGACAGTGAAGACGCGAAAGCCCTCGCTTTCCAACCGCGAGCGCGCGTCGCTGGCTGCGGCGGCCTCGACAATACGTGTAACCACCTCACCCGAAGGAGTTCCA
This sequence comes from Chloracidobacterium sp., assembly GCA_043739565.1. Lineage (GTDB taxonomy): Bacteria > Acidobacteriota > Blastocatellia > Pyrinomonadales > Pyrinomonadaceae > OLB17. Next base: position 9,412 of record JAYUDV010000017.1, on the reverse strand, counting down.
AGACGGCAAATAAATTCAGTCATAATTCGGTCAAACGCATAATGGTTTAACCTTTATCCAAAATGCTACTGATACGGCTTCTCAGTCCCGATCTGAACTGCACTGATCAAGCTCATCGCATTATATCACGCAAAAAATCATCAAATGTTGCGCCGTGAAGCAAGGAGGATTAAATTCGTGCCCGGAAAACAACTTTTGGTAGATGGAAATCATCCAAAAAATATCTTGAGGTGTCTGTGTTCGTGCCAGAGTATGTAAGGTAATTAGCGGGAGCTATATGGCTGGTTTAAAATATGGGGGGTTCGGACGGATCTGCCGGCTGAATAATTTTTTGTTATTTGCTTTTTTACTGTTTGGAGCGAGTTTCTCCGGGTACGCTCAGACTCCGATCCCGACGCCTGAACTACCCGACGACCCAGCCGGTCCGGTACGGATCAAAACAGATCTCGTTACATTAACCCTAACGGTTACCGATCTATTTGGCCGATACGTGTCGGGCTTGAACAAAAACGCTTTTGCGATTACCGACAATAGTCAGGACCAGGAGATTACATTTTTCAGTGACAGCGACGCTCCGGTTTCAGTTGGCATCTTATTCGATGTTTCGGGATCTATGAGCGGCGATAAGATCATTAAGGCCCGTCGAGCTCTCTCACGTTTTATTGCGACCAGTCACCCTTCGGACGAATATTTCCTTATTGCATTCAATAGCAAAGCCCAGCTTCTGCTTGATCGTACGCGGGACGGAGATGCGGTTTTGCAAAAACTGTCGCTCGTTCAGCCTAAGAATAATACGGCGCTTTACGACGCTGTTTATCTGGGAATTGAAAAGGTTACGCGCGGCACCCATAATAAACGGGCACTGCTAATTATAAGCGACGGGCAGGATAATGCGTCCAGATATAATTTCGGAGAGGTTCGCCGGCTGTTGAAAGAATCCGATGTTGTTGCCTATTCGGTCGGCATCATCGATAAGGGCGACGCATCGAGCGCTCTCGGAATGCAGGGTCAGGCATTTCTGGATGAGATCAGTTCCGTCACCGGTGGTAAATCGTTCTACCCGCAAACCGATGTTGAGATGGATGAGATCTTCGAACGCATCGCCCTCGAGCTCAGGCATCAATACTCGATCGGATACATACCAAAAGACTTCCAGCCGGACGGAAAATGGCGTAAAATAAAAGTTAAGGTCAAACCCCCGAGGGGTTTGCCGCGTCTAACGGTTCGCGCGCGCGATGGCTACTACGCCACTCCGAACCCGGCATATCGCTAGCAGACGACATAACCAACAATGAAAAGAATTCTTTATCTACTTGCGATCGTGTTTTTGGGTACGGCCGTTTTTTCGATGTGGAACGGGCAGATGGTGGTAAACGCGCAGGGATCGGCGTCGCAACGCGGCCGCCAAGCAATTTCTACCCCGACGCCCTCGCCGACACCCGCCCCAACCACTGTCCTGATAAAGCCGACGCCGAAACCAACCGAAACCCCGGACGAGATCATTAAGATCCAAACGGAACTTGTAAATATAAATGTCCGCGTTGTTGACCGCAATAACCGCCCCGTCAATAGTTTGCAGCAGAAAGATTTTAAAATTCTGGAAAACGGCATAGAACAGCAGATCGATTTCTTTTCAAAGTCTGAGGTTCCGACCAATTACGGCATTGTGGTTGACAATTCGGGATCGATGCGTCAGTTGCTCGATAAGGTGATCGAGGCGGGCAAGGTCCTTGTGAATACGAACCGTCCGGATGACGATACCATGATCATCCGATTCGTCGGACGCGACAAGATCGAGATCCAACAGCAATTTACAGGAAATAAAGCTGATCTAAACGACGCACTCGACAACCTTTATATAGAGGGCGGCCAGACGGCCATTATCGATGCTGTATATTTGGCGGTCGAAAATATTGATGAATACGAGAAATCCAAAAAAGCAGAGGACCACAAACGCCGGGCGCTGATCCTGGTTTCTGACGGCGAAGACCGGAACAGCTATTACAATGAAAAGCAGCTGTTTGAGCTTCTGCGCGAGTCCGAGGTGCAGATATACGTGATTGGCTTCGTTAGCGAGTTGAGTAAAGACGGCGGCTTTATAAGCAAGAGCCCGCAGCAAAAATCGAAAGCATTTCTCGAACGCCTTGCGACAGAAACCGGCGGTAAAGCATATTTTCCAGGCGGCGCTTCGGATTTGCCAGCTTTGGCAAAGGAGATCTCTAATGAATTGCGCACACAGTATTCGATAGGCTACATTCCGTCTAATGACGCTCACGACGGGTCATACCGAAATATCAAGGTCTCAGTTGACGACGGGCCTAACAAGGAAAAACGCATCGCGATCCATCGAGCCGGCCGAAACGCCGAGGGCGGAGGAGCCAATGCAGCAAAGCCCAGTCCAACTCCCGCGAAACCATAAAAATAGCTTAAAGGATTATGAGCCGAACCCTTTGTTGCGAAGTGCCCGGCTTTTTACTGCTTAGTTTTCCGGTACCGACCCGGAGATCTTCTTTTTGCTTGTTTCTCCGGTCCGCAAGACCGGGATACCGTCTTCGACTTCTTCGTGGGGACGCGGAATGATATGGACGGCAGTTACGGTCCCGATCCGGCGTGCTGCCGCTGCTCCGGCGTCAACCGCCGCCTTTACCGCTCCGACCTCGCCGCGAACTATAGCCGTGACAAGTCCGGCATCAATCTTTTCATATCCAACCAATCTTACATTGGCCGATTTGACCATCGCGTCCGCCGCCTCGATCATCGCAACCAGACCAAAACATTCAACCATTCCAAGTGCTTCCATAAAGTACCTCAACCGTTCGATCCATGCGCGTGTTGAGATTTATACTACACATTTTATCGTCGCTTTTTCCAACGGTAAAGAAAAAAAATAATTATGGCCGTAAAGGCCAAGCCAGTAAAGATAGCAAGAAAAAATAAGCCAATGGCGGCTATCATCCGATCCTATTTCCAAAATACGGCCACGAAAACGACACCTAACGCGATTGCGGCTATTAGAAGAGCAATCAGGAGGACGGTTCGGAAATCATCCGCCGGCTCCCACGTATATTCCTTTGGTTTGCGAAGGCCTGCCCTCGACTTTCGCCGTTGGTCGGCCGCACGAGAGAGTTTGTCGCCGTCCGGGGCGTCGAGCTTTATCGTCTCCGAAAAAGCGTCAGATGTGGAGGCGGACTCGTTTGCACCGACATTTACCTGTACCTTTTCCGCTTCATCCGCTACCGACGACCCGGCCACGCGGCTTCCGCAGTTGTAACAAAATGTCGTGCCGTCGCGGACACCGGCACCGCATTTTTGGCATACCGCTTTTTCAATTATCGCATCGGCCATTTTCTATATTCTCGCAAAAACTTCTTTTTCCTCGCCCAAATCTCTCGCGGACGGCGTAAGGATGGTTTTCTTCGAAATATAAATCTTCTCGCCCTTGTCAACCGCTCGGCGCACATCGTCCTCGCTTACAAAGTCGACCGGTTTTATCGGCACCGGTTTTTGTACCGAATTCTCCGCCCTGATCTCGTGAACAATAGCATTGGCCTCAGATTCGGGGGCGGTTTGCGGCGGATCGGGCGTTTCCGTCAATTTCTGTTTCAAAAAGCTGTCCACCAATGCGGCAATGTCTTCGCGGCTCGCACGTTTTTGTGGCGGCGGCAAGGGAAGGCTAACTTTCGGAGTGTCGGCCGGGATAGCACGGGCGTTAACAGGCTTGGTTTCGAATGCAACCCGTTTTATGTCCATCAAATGATGAGGCGAGATGTTGTCGGATGTGACGTTGCCGCCCCACGAGCCGCAGCCGAGCGTCATAGACGGCGGAAGATCGGTCGAAAATCCGATCGCTCCGTGAGTCGTCGGTGAATTAATGATCACGCGCGCGGCGGGCACTTGCTCGCCGTAACGGATGGCCGCAGCACGATCTTGCGTGTGCATACCGGCCGTGTGTCCCATGCCGCCGAATTGTAATATTTCCTGACAACGATTTGCTCCCTCTGCAATGCCTTCTACGACAAAAAAAGCGAGGGTCGGCGAGAGCTTTTCTATCGACCATGGATAATCGCGTCCGACCCCGCCGCAGTCGGCCAGGAGACAACGTGTGCCATCCGGTATCGTGATGCCCGCACGTTCGGCAATAAACGCAGCGGATTTGCCGACTATGTCCGCGTTTAAAGTACGTTGTGGCGTTAGCAGTATTTTCGCGACAGCGTCGGTCTCGCTGCCGTTCAGAAAATGTCCGCCCTGTCGTTTGAATTGCTCGCGCACCTGATCCGCGACCGGAGCGTCCACTACGACCGACTGTTCGGAGGCGCAGATCGTTCCGTTATCGAAACATGTACTCGTTAAAATATCGGAAACTGCCTTTGCAACATTGGCCGACCGTTCAATAAACACCGGAACATTGCCCGGCCCGACACCAAACGCCGGTTTTCCCGACGAATACGCGGCCCGCACCAGTCCGATCCCGCCGGTTGCGAGGATGACGGCAGTTTTCTTGTGCTTCATCAACGCCTCCGTACCCTCGATGGTTGAAGTTGTAAGGCAAATAATAGCGTCGCCCGGTAGTCCTTTTTTTATGGCTGCGTCGCGCATGACACGGGCGGTTTCAGCTATACATCCGGCGGCTGAAGGGTGCGGCGAAAGTACGATCGTATTACAGGATTTTATGGCGATTATGATCTTGAAGATTGCCGTTGATGTCGGATTGGTTGACGGAATAACAGCCGCGACGACACCACGCGGGCTGGCAATCTCGACTATACTTTCGGTATCTTTGACAACGCCGACGGTCTTTAGCCCGCGAAAGTAATTCCAAACGTCCTCGGCGGCGAATCTATTCTTCTCACGCTTGTCCTCGGCATTGCCAAAACCGGTCTCATCGTGGGCCATTTTGCCCAAACGCCCAGCTTCGGCCAACGCGACACCGGCCATCGCCTCACAGATCTCGTCTATTTTTGTCTGGCTAAATTGCGCAACCGAACGAAAGGCAGACGAAGCGGCCTCAACCGCGTCGCGCGCTTCCTGCTGTGCAACCAGGTCCTTATCACCCATTATTTTGTGAAAGTGAAACGGAAAGACGCGGGGACGCACGGATCATATCGCCGCGTCTCCGTGCCAACGCATCACCGTGTCTTGGTTTTGTTACCGATTGTCGTTTCGGTTTCCGATGAGCCTGCGCCGCCCTCGCCGAGCTGCCGTCCGCCGCCCTGAAGAGATTTCTCGTCGGGACTGTAGCCAACGGCTCCACCCTGGGGCAGAACCCGCTCGACTTCGCCATGGGGACGCGGAATAACGTGAACGCTGATCAATTCGCCGACCCGGCGGGCAGCTGCGGCTCCGGCATCGGTCGCCGCTTTGACAGCCCCAACGTCGCCACGCACAAAAATCGTAACGTAACCTGCGCCGATATATTCTTTACCGATCAGTTTTACGTTGGCTGCTTTGACCATTGCATCCGCTGCCTCCACGGCACCGATAAAACCCTTGGTCTCTACCATTCCCAAAGCCTCTAAACTCATTGATTATTCCTCGCTAAATGGATTGCTTTACCGATATTAATATAAGTCCGACGCAATGCCTAAACGTATTCGGCGGTATTGCAGATTTCAAAGCGAAAACAACGTCCAAAACCTTTATGAATCAATTGACATTACTTACCGTTGAACGCTATATTTCAAGTCAATGCACTACTTGGTTTGGTAATTTCGCTCGTCGGCCGGAAAACGCTATAAATGTCTGAAACTCTCGGTGAAAAACTGCGGCAAGCCCGTGAGGAGCGGGGTATAACTCTAAGCGAGGTCGCAGACCAGACCCGCATCTCGTCCCTATATCTCGAATCTATCGAGCACGACGACTATCGCAATCTGCCCGGCGGGATTTTCAATAAGGGATTTGTTAAATCGTTTGCCAAGTATGTCGGCATCAACGAACAAGAAGCGTTAGCCGATTATTCGCGTTTGATCGCCGGAACGGAAGATGCGAACGAGGCCGAGCTTAAAGTTTACAGGCCTGAGGTTTTGACGGACGACCGCTTCGGTTCGTCTATGATGCCGACGGTGATCGTGGCCGTCGTTATTTTGGCGATAATGACGGGCGGTATATTATATCTGGTTAGTTATCTACAGAAACCCACCGCCCCGTCCGCCAATACGGCGACAGTTTCGACCCCTAGCCCTGCAAATGACGCGCGTACCAACTCAGTTCTGTCGACAGCTCCTGATATGGCCACGCTTAAAGTTGAATTCAAAGCAACGACGGTGCCGGTTTCGCTGACGGCGACCAGCGACGGTAAGTTAAGCAGCAATGTTGTCCCGGCTGGTTCGACCACAATCTTTGAACCAAAGGATAGTTTGAAATTGAGCTATTCGCGCTCGCTGGCGCAGACCGTGCAATTAAATATTAACGGCAAAAATATCGTCTTGCCGTCGGTGCCGCCAAATCCAAAAAGAAATATAATTGAATTTGAGATCAATAAAGGTAACATCGGCCAAATATGGCAATCCGGTGCTATTTCTACGGAAGCCTCGCCGGCGAATCCAGTCGCAAATGCAAACGGCTCCGATAACCCGGGAACACCCGCCATGCTTGGCACTCCGGTTCCTTCGGGTTCCACGCCTCTACGCCCCACGCCTCAGATTCGGCCAAGTGTTGACTCTAATAAAGCTCCTAAACAGACGCCGACCCCGGCAAAGCCAGCGAATACAACCAAACCGTCCACGATGGTGGCAAAACCCACTCCAAAGCCGCAATAAGCATGCCGCATCAATAAAACGTATCACCCGTCGGATGTCCTCAGGCCACCAGCGGGCATTTTTGTTTACCACCATTTCTGTTTATAATTAAATATGGAAATTACAGATATTAACGAGGGACTGACATTCGACGATGTCTTGCTCGTGCCCGCCTATTCAGAAATACTTCCCGCCGAAGCCGATACACGCACAAAATTTTCAAGAAATATCGGCCTCAACATCCCGCTTTGCTCGTCGGCAATGGACACCGTCACCGAAGCCGGGCTCGCGATCGCGCTTGCTCAACAGGGCGGCATCGGCATTATTCACAAAAATTTCTCAGTGGCGCAACAGGCCGAAGAAGTCGATAAAGTAAAACGAAGCGAATCCGGCATGATCGTCGATCCGGTAACGATAAACCAGCATGCGCTGGTTTCCGAAGCGCTCGTCATAATGGAACGGTTCAAGATCAGCGGTGTGCCGGTTACGGATGAAAACGGCCTGCTTGTCGGCATAATCACGAATCGCGATCTGCGTTTTGAAACGCGTTTCGACATTCCCGTTTCCGAGGTTATGACGCCGCAGCCGCTTGTTACGGTGCCGGTCGGGACGACGCTCGACGAGGCTAAGGTCAAGCTGCAAAAGCATCGTATCGAAAAGTTGCTCGTGGTCGACGAAAACGGACATTTGAAAGGCCTTATCACCGTCAAGGACATTCAAAAAGCGATCAACTTTCCACTCGCCGCTAAGGACGAATTAGGTCGTCTGCGTTGCGCCGCGGCTATCGGTGCAACCGGCGATTTTCTCGAACGCGCTGCTGCTCTCGTCGCCGCACGAGTCGACGCCATCGTGATCGACACGGCTCACGGCCACAGCTCGCGGGTCATAAACGCCATAAAAAAGGTCAAATCGCAGTTTCCCGGAATCGAACTAGTCGCGGGCAACGTCGCGACCGCCGAGGCAACACGCGAACTGATCGCCGCCGGTGTTGACGCCGTAAAAATAGGCATCGGGCCGGGTTCGATCTGCACAACGCGAGTCGTGACCGGCGCCGGCGTGCCGCAGATCACGGCCATAGTCGAATGTGTCAACGCCGCGAAAGGCTCGGGTGTTCCCGTCATCGCGGATGGCGGCGTGAAATTCTCCGGCGATGTCGCCAAGGCCATTGCCGCAGGTGCTGACACGGTAATGATCGGCTCGCTCTTTGCCGGAACCGAAGAGGCGCCGGGCGAAGTGATTTTATTCCAGGGCCGTAATTTCAAGACCTACCGAGGCATGGGATCAATCGGAGCGATGAAAAAAGGGTCGAGCGACCGTTATTCGCAGGAAGGCACGCTCACGGACGCTAAATACATCCCCGAAGGCATCGAAGGCCGAGTTGCCTACAAAGGCACCGTCGCCGAAATGGTCACCCAGCTAGTCGGCGGCCTCCGTTCCGGCATGGGTTACACCGGCTGTAAATCAATCTTAGAATTACAGACCAATGCAAAATTCGTCCGCATAACATCCGCCGGATTACGCGAATCGCACGTTCATGATGTGATCATTACAAAAGAGGCTCCGAATTACCGGATCGAGTCGTAGAAAATAATCATCGAGTTCAAATAACAAAACAATAAAAGAAGCTTTTGATATAGAAAAAAAGTAAATTTATATAGTCGATCGGCGAGTTTGATACAACGGTTTACCAGTTTGATACAGAGGTTTTTTCCGTTTTTTCGTCGCTGGATGGAGAAAACTGGTGTGGTTTCTCCGCATTACGTTTGCGCCGATTGTGTTTATAGGTGAACTGCACGAATAACGCGGCGGCGGAATTCAGCCGTACTCGCAGCTTAGCAACATTCTTCTCCCTTGCCGCTCACTTTACCCTCCAACTGTAAAGGCGGACATTTGACATCACCATAACTACAGAACACGCAGCAGTCACCCTGCTGAGGACGTAGGATCTTGCCGCAATGCCCGCATTCGTAGAAAAACTGACATGCGTCTGTCGGCATCGTTTCGGTTGACTGATGACCGCAGTGAGGGCACGTTATCGTTGATTCTAGTTTTACATGCTTCATAAGTTTCAAATGAAGGGAGCATCTTTCACGATACGCAAAAGATGCTCTTTATTACGGTAAGGTGACGTGGCGGGTTTACGGATGAGAACCATTGAGCGGCGTTAGCTGCCGAGGATCTTGTTTAGACGTTCGGGGTAATCTTTCGGGACTTCGTTTCCGAAGTATTGGACAACTCCATTTTTGTCCAGGAATACGACGGTCGGTGTTCCAACGACTTTATAACTCTTGGAAACCGATGTGTCTTTGTCGCGTGCGACGGTGTATTTAATACCGAAATCTTTTATGCCTTCGGCAACGCGGGCGTCGCTCTCGCCGATGTTGATACCGATAACTTTTACGCCTTTCGCTTCGAACTCAGCAGCGAGTTGGTTGACGTGCGGAGCCTCTTCCTTGCAGACCGGACACCACGCAGTCCAAAAGACGAGGACGGCGGGCTTGCCTTCGAGTTCTTTGAACGAGACATTGCCGCCGTCAACCTTTGCTAGATCGAAATCGGGAGCGATGTCACCGATGGCGGTTCCGCGTTTTGCCTCCTGAGTCTGTGGGTTGCTTCCAGATGAAACCGGCTTCTGTTCGGTCGAAACGCCGCAACTGGCGGAATAACCGATGACAAGA
>JAYUDV010000016.1:0-16858 GCA_043739565.1 Chloracidobacterium sp. | reverse complement strand
AAGAGAGCTTTAATCGTTCGACTTGCATGTCTGAGGCACGCCGCCAGCGTTGATTCTGAGCCAGGATCAAACTCTCGTTAGTTTCCTAGTTCATCATTGCCAATAAACCGAAGTTTACTGGACTTTTTTTGTTGTTCTATATGAATTAACACATGGACTCACATATTTAGTTTTCAAATATCAACTTCTTTTACTTCACTCCTCTCCGTAGAGGCGAAACTATTGATTATACAGATGTATACCCGCATGTCAACCGAACTAGATAATATTTCAAACTTTTTCAAGTTTTGGTGAAACACCATGCTTGAACGGCAATTAGTAATATTCGTAGATAGACCAAATTTTGTCAAACCGCGAAGAGAGGATTTTTTGGACGCCCGAGTTTGCTGGTGAAACGAGATTAGAGTCGCTGCTATAAAGAAATCACGACTGCAAACAAAAAAGCTGGAGCGGGCGACGAGGCTCGAACTCGCAACTTTCACCTTGGGAAGGTGACACTCTACCATTGAGTTACGCCCGCTTTTTGCGAAATCTTAACACGAAATCAGTTTTAAATGCTAATCATTTTTCGACGCCAACAGGAGGTCGATCAACTCCCTTACCGCTCCGCATCCACCGCCAGTTTTTGTCACGTGATGAGCGGTCGCTTTGACTGTGTCATGAGCGTCACCTACCGCCACCGCAAGCCCGACGATAGCGAAAACCTCGGCATCGGGAGTGTCATCGCCGATAAAGGCGACCTCATCTGCGGCAACATTAGCGGCGGCGAGAATTTCATTTAATGCCGATATTTTATCTCTTCGGCCCTGCAATACAAATTCGATGCCTAACTGTTCCGCACGCAAATCGACGATCTTTGAACTGCGGCCGGAAATTATGCCCGAACGAAATCCGGCCTTGTGCCAATCGACAATTCCCTGCCCGTCGCGTGCGTGAAAAACCTTAAGTGACTCGCCAGTCTCGGCGAAATACAGACGACCGTCGGTTAGGACGCCGTCGCAGTCCATTAACAAGAGCTTCACCTTTCGTGCTCTGACGCGGATCTCGGGCGAGATTGGGCTTAAGATCATCGGCTATCTAACCTCGAACATATCGACGCCGCTCATTCGCCACGCACCGCCAACCTTTGTGAGGCGAAAAACTGCGGTGCCGGTCTCTGCATTGCGGTTTAGAAGTTTGATCGTCATATTAGCCTCGACCAATACGGTATTTGGATCAAGCCAGTCGACTTGAAGTATTTGCGTATGCCACTGTTCAGTCGACCCGGCAACTCCGCTCGCGAATTTCCCGATCTCACCGGGCATAATCATCACGTCAATATCGGCCTTGCGGTTTGCCACGGCGGCCTTATCGAAATCGGCAAAAAATAATTTAACGCTAGCATCATTGATTGGAGTAGCTCCTAACTTGTTACGCAGATTTCGGGCGGCGAGACTTGCTCCGAAATCCGAGTCGGCCATTATCGCTGCGTCAACATATTTGAGTGCCGCATCGTTTTGGATGGATTTGGCCGCGATCTCACCCAGCCCAACATTTGCCCATGCAAGGCTTCGGGCCGTCGGTAATTTTTCATCCAGAACTGCACGAAATTCCTTTTCTGCCTCGGCCGTTTTGCCTTTTGCCAGCAGCGACCGGCCCAGTAAGACCCGCAAATCGTCCAACCTCGGCAGATCACGGAGAAAATCACGGGCCGTTTTCTCGGCATTCGCAAAATCCTGCTTATCAAAATAGGGCTTAACCGCGAGCAGCGGATCGCTGTCGGTCGTCTCGCGGGGAGCAATATCGTCGGAATAATCGGTTTGGGGATACATCTTATCCGCGTCCACCTCGACGCGAACGATTTTACCTGCCGTCTTAAATGTAACTTCGCCAAAACTCGCCGCACGTATCGTAGCGGGGGTGACGATCCTTTCACCGTTGCCGCTAGTTGCGACGACATCAACCGTCGCATCCATGCCTCCCGTATTCCGAAGCGCTACTTTCGTCTCGGCTCCAGCAGTTTGCGGCAGGCCGACGAGTAGATTCATATCCGTCACCTGATCAAAAAAGTAGTCGAGCAGGACTTTATTTGAAGAGAATGCAGTTCGCAATTCGGCGACGGATAGCCCGCTGTCCGCCGTATTTGATTTGATCGCGTTTGAAAACTCAGAAGGACCGACGCGTTTTGCAAGAATTCGCCAGACCATCGCGCCTTTATTTGCTACCTCAGGATAATAAAAATCGTCGAGCGGTGAAACGCTGTTCAGCGGTGAATCCCGCTTTGAGACGGCTGCATAAGCCGTGCGTTGACGCAAACGCTCAATGTCAGCCACGTCTTTACCAAATTTGCTTTCGAGGAATTGCGTTGCCAGATACCGGGACAAGCCCTCGCTGATGACGCCATTACCATCTCCCGTAATCAAAACCGATCCGCCGAGCCATATCTTGGCTGCCGCTTCCGCAATATTCATGGCCGTGAGCGAATCGATCTTTGCACGCCGAAAAGCCGACTCGTCAACGAACACAGTACCGGCACTGCTAAATCCGGCGCCACGCCGCGTTGCCACGATCCGTATTGGTACATCCGGCGTATTGCCCAGCACACCGGATAAAAACGTTTTCGCCTCGGACATTAATGCTGCCATTTCGGCGGCTCTTTTTTGCCCTTCGGCTCCCAAGCCTTTTGGAACATAGACGGAGACACCGCTTACGTTCGTTTCGTCCCAGCTCCCAGCGATAAAAAACGGTTGGCCGTTCAGTTTCTGCTCGAATGCGCGGTCCTTACTGCGGCGTGTCCCCGAAGTAATAAAATCGTTCGAAGTTCCTGTAACCGCCAAACTGAACGGAGATGAATCGGCGCCTCGGGTAAAAAACCAACTGTTCGGCGTCGGATACCAAAACGAAAGCGGCAAAAATTGCGCTCCGTTTGGAGTAACCGCACCCAACGCGGTGTTTTCTTTGAGATTGAGCTTGTATTCAACAGTCGTCGTTAACAATGAATTAGGCGCGATCGACGCAAAACGCACTGCGATTCGCTGAAGGCTCGTTGCGGCGTTTATCTTTTCCTCGCTCTTTGCAAAATCGGCTACCGAATCATTGATACGCACAGCCGTGACCTCTGCCAGGGTTGAAATTCGCAGCGTCAGCGACCCGGCCGGTCCGCCAGATACGTTTTTCATGCTTAAAACCGCTTTTACGGTGACGCTCCTCATCTTTGCGTCCTGAGGCAGTGTTACGACGAGATCGTACTTTTGAACCCGCCACGTGGCACTTGCTCCGGCTTGAGCGCAGACTGTATTACCCAAATCAGCGAACAAAATCAAAGCGAAAATTGTTGTAAGCAAAAATCTAATTATCATTTGAAATATTTTACTGATCCCCGGCAACTTCGGCTTCAAATTTCACTGGCAAGGCGATCTTGCCGTGTTCGTCATAGGTCTGCGTCCCATTTTCGATATGGAGAACATTGATGTTGTCTTTTTCAAGATCGACAAACATGTAATACGTATTCGCATCACAATTATGCTGCTGACAGGCAGACGCCATAAAGATACCGTTTTCGATCTCGATCGGCGTTTCGACATTCCAGTTGGCTTTCATCGCAGCAAAATCGGGACCGAGAAGTTTTTTGAGACGAGATTTCAATTCGGGATTATCAAGAAGCTTGATCTCATATGGATATTTTCCCACCGATTTCTTGAGCGTCGGAACTAGATTGGACGTTGGCGGCTTTTCATCGAAATCCCTCTTGTTGACGGTCGGACTCGGCTTCGGCTCGGTCGAGGGCATCGGCTTTGCCGCGTTTGAATTATCGTTCTTGCTACTTTTGACGTATTTCGAAATGTCACACCCGAGAATGGCGGCCAAACAAACGACGATAACCAGAATGTTTTTCATAGATCTCGTATTAATCGTCGGCTGCTCTCACTAATTCGTGGATCGCCTTTAATTTTGTAAGCAATTTTTCCAGTCTTTCCAGCGGCAATTGATTCGGCCCGTCGCTCGGGGCCATTGCCGGGTTGTCGTGAACCTCCATAAAAACAGCGTCCACGCCGCAAGCAACACCTGCACGAGCAAAATCTTCGATGTATTGCGACTGCCCGCCCGTTGCCTTGCCAAGCCCGCCGGGTAATTGCAGCGAATGCGTAACATCAAAAACAACCGGCACGCCAAAGGACCTCATGATCGGAAACGAGCGAAGATCGACGACGAGGTTATTGTAACCGAAGCTCGCTCCGCGTTCGGTCAGCAAAACCTTTTCGCAACCTGCCTCTTGCAGCTTTTCGACAATATTTTTAGCGTCCCACGGTGCGAGAAACTGGCCCTTTTTGACGTTGACCGCCTTGCCGGTCTTAGCCGCCGCGATCAAAAGATCGGTTTGGCGACAGAGAAATGCCGGTATTTGCAGCATATCTGCAACCCCAGCCACCTTTTCCGCCTGCCACGGCTCGTGAATATCGGTGATGACCGGAACGCCGATCTCCTTCTTGACCTGAGCCAGCACCTCAAGCCCAAACTCCATCCCGCCGCCGCGAAAACTCTCGATCGAGCTGCGATTGGCCTTGTCAAACGAAGATTTATAAACAAAATCGACGCCAACATGCTTACAAATGTCGCTGATCTCCCGCGCCATAAACAAGGCATGCTGCCCAGATTCCACGACACACGGGCCAAGAATAAAAGATAGGCGGCCATCACCAAATTTCACTTTTCCAACATCAAAAGATTGCATAAAAAATGAGCAACAGATGGACATAGATTAACATAGATAAAATCATTCCGGCGTCGCTGTCTATCTGTGTTTATCTGTGGTGAAAGCTATTCTTCCGCAGTAACCTCCGCCCGTTCCGGCATTTCGATCTGCATGTCGCTCGTCACGTCGTGCTCCAAGTTCTCGCTGTGCAGACGGTTTTGCCAGGCGGCTTTTACAAACGAATCGAATAACGGATGAACGTCGAGCGGTTTTGACTTGTATTCCGGGTGAAACTGACAAGCGACGAAAAAGGCGTGCGTTTCGCGGGGCAGCTCGATCATCTCGACAAATTTGCCGTCGGGCGAAACGCCGCTAAAGACCAGGCCTTCTTTTTCAAGCACATTGCGATATTCCGGGTTGAATTCGTAGCGATGACGATGGCGCTCGCCGATCTCGACGGCGCCGTTATAGATGTCGCGGACAAGCGAGCCGTCATTCAGCAAGCACGGGTAATTGCCAAGCCGCATTGTGCCGCCGAGTTCGTCCACATCGACGAGATCGCGCAGCTTAAAGATTATGGGAAAAGGCGTCCCCTCGTTAAATTCCGTTGAATCCGCGTCACGCAGGCCGCACACGTTGCGTGCGAATTCGATACACGCCGTCTGCATTCCCAGACAGATGCCAAAATATGGCGTCCCAGATTTGCGTGCGTATTTGATCGCTCTGAGCATTCCGGCGATGCCTCGTTTGCCAAAACCGCCCGGCACGAGAACCGCGTCAAAATCCTGTAGCTCATTTTCGTAATCGTCCTTCATCAGGTTTTCAGATTCGATCCAGTTGACGTTTACACGCAGATCATTAGCGACACCGGCGTGCGTCAGAGCCTCGCGCAGAGATTTATACGAATCTTCAAGCTCGACATATTTGCCGACAATCGCAATCCGCACTCCACCGCCAGATGGTTCTTTGATCGTCGAGACCAGCTTGCGCCATCCTTTTAGGTCGACATTTGGAAATTGCTCCTTGAGATGAAGATTGGTGACGACGAGATCGTCCAGTCCTTGGTCATGAAACGCAAGTGGCACCTCGTAGATCGTGTCGACATCGAGCGCCGAGATCACCGCACCTTCCTGTACATTGCAGAAAAGTGCGATCTTTTTACGCAGATCGGCCGGTACGGGCCGGTCGGAGCGGCAAAGTAAAATATCGGGAGCGATGCCGATTTGACGTAGCTCACGAACGCTGTGCTGCGTCGGCTTTGTCTTCAGTTCGCCCGCCGCCGCAATATAAGGAACGAGTGTTACATGGACGAATATTGCGTTGTTTCGCCCTTCCTCGTTACCCATCTGCCTGATCGCCTCCATAAAGGGCAGCGACTCAATATCGCCGACTGTGCCGCCGATCTCGACTATTAAGACGTCCGGCTCGTGTATCTCGGCGACCTTTCGTACGGCCATTTTAATTTCGTCGGTAATGTGCGGAATTACTTGGATCGTCTTGCCGAGATAATCGCCGCGGCGTTCTTTTTCGATGACTGAAAGATAGACGCGGCCCGTCGTCCAGTTATTCGCCTGCGAAAGTTTCGCGTGGGTGAAGCGCTCGTAATGGCCAAGATCCAGATCGGTCTCGGCTCCGTCATCCGTCACAAACACCTCGCCATGCTGAAACGGCGACATCGTTCCCGGATCGACATTGATATACGGATCGAGCTTCATCATCTGCACGCTCAGGCCGCGCGCCTCCAGCAGACAACCGATCGAACTTGCCGCCAGTCCTTTACCCAAGCTCGAAACCACGCCGCCAGTCACAAAGATATATTTAGTCATAATTTTTTGTCTGAACCACCTACAGTAGCGGGTGGTTTAACGCGGCTCCTGTAATCCGCGTCGGTTTCTGGTCGCTATATTCAACCACCCGCTACCGCAGGTGGTTCTGACCCGCCGGCTTTCCCCTCACGCTTTTTCTTTTGATACCGGCCTTCTTTCGTCTGTGTAATAACTTCCTTTGCCTTTGCGGCTTCCGGATTCATCAATTCCTGCAATGCGTTCATCGACGCTCCAAGCATCGTTGTCCCCTCGGCAGCATTTCGCTCGAATTCTTCGGAGGTGCGCGGACGCGGCTTAGCGAGCGCTTTGAGAGCGACGACCGCACCGACGATCAGCAAAGCAAAAAATAGGAGTCCTATCCAATCACCCATTTGTCTCCAAAATGCTCCTCACGCGCTCCAAATCTTCGGCCGTATCAACGCCGATCGACGTCTCATTGACCTCAACAACCCTTATCTTCGCTCCATTTTCTAAGGCTCGAAGTTGTTCGAGCATCTCGATCTGCTCCAGTTTCGTTGGCGGCATTTTTGCAAATCGAAACAGATATTCCCGTCGATATACGTAAAGCCCTGTGTGCTTGCGAAAACGAGTAAGAATCTGCGGCTCGTTGTACAGAGCCTCATCCAGACTGCCGTATCTGCTAACGGCCTCGCGAGGATATGGGATCGGCGAGCGTGAAAAATAAACGGCGTAACCGGCGTCATTTGTCACCACCTTTACGACACTACCGTTCATCAGTTCGTCAATCCCGTTTATGGTCTCGCAGGTCGTCGCCATATCGGCTGAATCATCGTTAATAAGAGCGTCTACCGCAGCCTCAATCGTCCAGGGCGAGATCGTCGGTTCGTCACCCTGAACATTCACAATGATCGAATCCGCCGGCAGAGTTTCGGCAACCTCGGCGACGCGGTCGCTGCCCGATCTGTGATCGGGCGAGGTCATCACCGCTTCGCCGCCGTTTTCACTTACAGCACGAAAAATTCGCTCGTCATCCGTCGCCACAATCACTCGGGAAACGTTACGCGCTTTAGCCGCTTGCCCTAACGTGTGCAGGATCAATGGCTTACCCGCGATCTCAAGCAACATTTTGCCCGGCAAACGCGTAGACGCATAGCGTGCGGGGACAATTGCGATCACATTTTGTAAGGGATTCTTCCCGCGTAGCTCCACGGGATTTTAGGTTATCTCTAATTAGCGCAAATCGCAAGATACGAAAAGCGGAACTTGGAACTTGCGATACGTTTAGCTAAACTCACACTCGTGGAAATCGAAGACCAACTACTCTATCCCGCTTCAATACCATCGGCTGAGGTTCCAATAACGGCGGCCGTTACGC
Organism: Chloracidobacterium sp.; assembly: GCA_043739565.1. Taxonomy (GTDB): domain Bacteria; phylum Acidobacteriota; class Blastocatellia; order Pyrinomonadales; family Pyrinomonadaceae; genus OLB17. The sequence continues at coordinate 9,024 of JAYUDV010000016.1, read as the reverse complement.
CAACTCCGGACACTCCGCCGTGGAGTATTTTAGAGGCAATTGGCGTCTGGGTTGCGAGCGTACTGTTTATTCTCATCATCCCGACTCTTTTCCTACTGCCATATTTAGCGACGTTAAAGCCGCCGATCACCGAGAGCAGTGAAATTATCGAATTTGCGAAATCGGACCCCACGTCCATTTTTATACAGATCGTGGCGATAATCCCGGCCCATCTTCTGACACTGTTGATCGCTTGGCTGGTGGTTACCCGAATCAGGAAATTCTCATTTCTGCGGACCTTAGGATGGGAAACTGGTGGATTTAGATGGTGGCATTACTGTATCGCTCTAGGCGGATTTTTTGTCATTGCCGCCGTTGTCGGGTCATTTTTTCCCGAGCAGGAGAACGATCTTGTTCGAATTTTGAAAAGTTCGCGGTCGGCGGTCTACATCATTGCTTTTGTTGCTACTTTTACCGCGCCCTTTGTCGAAGAGGTCGTTTATCGCGGCGTGCTCTATTCCGCATTTCAACGCTCATTAGGTGTTCCGGCGGCCTTTCTGCTCGTTACTTTCCTATTCGCCGTCGTGCATGTGCCGCAATATTATCCGAGTTATTCGACGATTTTTTTGTTGGGACTGCTGAGTCTGATACTAACCTCGATACGGGTCAAGACCAACAATTTACTGCCGTGCATCATCCTCCATACCATTTTTAACGGTATTCAATCCATATTGCTAATTCTTGAGCCTCTGATGAAGACTTCCGATGTACCAGAGCCGGCCGCTACAATACTTCACTTTCTAAAATAAAAAGTTGAAGCAAACGATTCTCACGGTTTATTTTCCACCAATCTCTAAAAAATGAGCGACCCCGTATTTCTGAATTAATTGAACAACCTTTTCCAAACATTCGTTATCTAAGTTGATGCCAGTGTAGTTCGGTAACGGGCTTGAAACGGCAAACCCTTATGGCAACGTACAAAGATCCAAGTCACTGTTTCGCACCGATCGAAGTAATCGAACGGTTGCTGCAGATTCGTGCTGAGCTCGGTTTCACTGAGACGCTTTATTTAAACAGATCGCAGGAATTAACGGATTTTTTAGATGCTTATGGGTTTGATATTTACGCGTTTTCGACAGACAACGACAAGATAAATTACGACGATTATTCGACGCCGGTTGTGCCGGGCGGCGACAATCTTCACTGCTCGTTTACGGCACATTAAGCAGTTCACAATTTCCAACAACTGAACGCTCGGAAAAGGCAAAAGTAAAAAGGCAAAAGGCAAAAATATTTGTTTCACCTGATTACTTTTGCCTTTTTACTTTTTGTTTATTGGGCTTTGACAATAAACAAGGTACCATCGTCGTCTAGAAATTTCCTCTCGGTAAAATCCGCCACGCCTTTCCTAATATGATCGATCATCTGCTTTGCGGGCAGGTGAATGCTCTCCAAAACACGCTTTGCAAATCTGTCGTTACCATATTCCTCATCGTTTGGATTAGCGGCCTCGGTTATCCCGTCGGTGTAGATAACCATTACCTGGCCCGGCTCAAAGCGAATAAAATGCTGGTGATAATGAATATCGGCGAACATGCCCAATGGCATATCGCCGTACTCAACAAATCGGTATTCGCCGTCCGGCTTGATAAGCAGTGGCGGATTATGACCTGCGTTTGAAAAGACGAATGTCTTGTTGGTGGAATCTAAAATGCCGTAGATCGCAGTGATAAATTTGTTGTCGTCGATCGAATCGCGAAGCAGATTGCTTACCTTGGAAAACGCAATATGCGGAGCGTAACCGATCTGGATACCCGAACGAAGCGACGCTCGCAGGAACGACATCAACAACGCCGCCGGAATTCCCTTGCCAACCGCGTCCGCGACGACGATACCGATCTGATCGTCAAATATCCGCACCCAATCGTAATAGTCGCCCGAAACTTCCTCGGTCGGAAATATGTAGGCGCTGACGTCGAAATTTTCGATTACCGGATCGTCTGAGGGCAGAAGTTCGAGCTGCACCTGCCGCGCGATCTCAAGTTGGGCCTGAATACGCTTTTTCTCAACGACTTGCTCGTGAAGCCTGACCTTTTCGATAATGATCGCGACCTGCGACGTCAGCAACTGTAAAACCGAGAGGTCGTCTTCCGAATAAGCGTCGAGAATATCGCTTTCGAGATCAAATACTCCGATCACGCGGTCATTTGAAATGATCGGTGCGACCATCTCCGACCTAGTCAGGTCGCGGGCGGCAAAATAGCGCGGGTCATTGCTCACGTCGGCCGAAATAATTGCCTTGCCGCTTTGTGCCACCGTCCCGAGAAATCCTTCGCCCATTTTTAGCCGGGGCTCGATCAGCTCAAAGCTGATCTGGTATCCACGGATCGCTTTTGACTTAAAAATGTATGGGCTTTTGTCCTCGGGGCTGAATTCAATCAGGTAGATTCCGGCGGCATCGTATGGAATCAGCGATCCGAGCGTGTCCATGACGAGGTTGAGCACCTCTTCGAGATCGAGCGAGCGGCTGATGGTTTTCGTTATGTCGAGCAGCTTGCGCAGCTTGTCCACGGTCGATAGCCGCTCGATATGCTCCCGTTCCATTTCTTTTTGCTCATCCATTTGCTACTCGCCCTGAAAAATCTTCGCTTTATAAGCATCCCACAATCGCGAAACTTTGATCCTATACTCTACCAGAGCACGGCTTACATAAAAATGCCTCGCAATCTCTTGCGACGTTTTGCCCTCGTTGACCATCCGCTTTAGCGCTGTGTATGGCACCAGAGCGGCGGCTCCGGTCGAATACGCTTCTTCTTCGATCGAATGATTGTAGTCGCGTGCTATGACCTTACCGTCCTTATTGCGGTTTTCGATTGCCAGACGGCTCGGTTTGTGGCCGAGGAATACGTGGCAGACCTCTTCCATCAGGGTGGCATTGTGCCTGTTATGGCCGTGTGTCGGATTTAGGATTATCAGCTTTCGGCCATCAGGCAAAGTGTGTGACGCCGCTCCGCCCGACCACGCGTCTTTGCCGGAACCAGTCAGATGTGCCCTCGTTTCCTCGGTCAAAAACGGCTCGATTTGATCAAATGTCGCGACAAAGAGATTTGCAAACCGGGCGAGCTTAAATGGATCAAGTCGCTCGTCATCACGCCATAGCCCCGCGAAATCGCGAAGTCCTACCGCACGCAATTCGTGATGTCGTCCTTTTTGTGTTGGCGGGATATCAGATGAATCCACAGCTTTGGTCTATTTCGGATTCTGCAATTGTAGAGTTTCTGGCATCACGAGTTTATTTTAAACGCAACAAACTCTCGACCGAAATGTCTTCGTCAACGGCTTCCCAATGCATCCCAACGCCGCCGCCGATTAATCGCCAATTTTGTCTTTCCAACAATGTGGCGCTTTGAAGGCGCGGAAACCATTCCAACGGAACGGTAATCTCCCGCCCATCAGCCAAAACAACACTCAAACTGTCGTCGTTGCAACTAACGTCTACTGCAACTGGTTCAACTTCTACCGCTAAAGTGCTCATTCCATTTCTCCAACAAAATATGTCGGTTTTCTTCGACTATCGTGTGAATATCCCTTAATTCATTACTGCGAAACCCGTGTGACTTTGCCAATAAAACTGGCCTAAGCCAAAACTTGGCTGATCGTTCTGCTTGTTCAACGTGAATATGAGGCGGCTCGTTTCCTTCAAGACTGAAAAAGAATAGTCTGTAACCTTTGATCCGTAAAACCGTTGGCATGAACCTCCATCATACCTCTTTATATTCCGAGTCTACATCCTCGCTCGACAGCGCGACGCGGTAATTCTTTGATTGCTTTTGCTTTGTAATGAGCAGATCGTCTTTGGTTTTCAACAGATCGGCCCGGTTGTAAACCGATAGCTCAAAGTTATAGCCGTGGGTGATCGCGTCCTTCGGACAGGCTTCGACGCAGAATCCGCAGAAGATACAGCGGCCGTAATCGATGTTGTAAACCTTTGCGTAACGCTCGTCGCGCCCAATGCGTTCGGCGTATGGTCGCGGATCGTCCTCGGCCACGATATATATGCAATCCGAAGGGCAAGCCGCCGCGCACAAATAACACGCCACGCATTTTTCCTTGCCCATCTCGTCAACGTGCAGCAAATGCTGGCCGCGATAACGCGGCTGGACAGTAATAGGAACGTCAGGATACTGCACCGTCCATTTTGCGCGGGGAATTTCGGATAGAGTACGCTTCATACCCTTTAAAACCGCGACCGTCGATTGAATTACATCTGAAATTACGGACATAAAAACTAGCGTCCTTGAAGGATCGATCCTGCGATAATGCCGGCATACGCAAGTATTACGACCACATAGTAGCCGAGACCAATCAGCATCATTATCCCACCCGTGACCATTCCAGCGATCGCGAGGCCCTTTCCGCCGTAATTCGCCGGGTCATTCTTAACGTTCTTCATACCCAAGAATCCGGTGATCAGTGCTGCAGTGCCGGTTATAGGCGAAATGTAACAACAAAGCGAAACTATACCAAGAATAAGCGAGATGATCGGCAGCGTTTGATTCAGGCTGCCGACACCGGCCGGCGGCGGCTGAAACGGCGTATTCGAGCCGATCTCCTGATTCTGCCAGCTCGCATCCGGTGCCGGCGGCGGCGCCCACTCAGCAACGGGTGCCGGTGGCGGCGGATCATACGGCGTACTGAAGGACGACTGCATAATCGTCGCCGGTTCGTCAAAGATCGCCGGAACCGGCTCGTCAGGCGCTGGTGCCGATTCGTACGGTTGACCGTCGGGTACCGAAAAGGGTGTCGGTGGCGGAGCCATATCGCCGAAACTCGGCGAAGGGACATCCGGCACGTCGAAACTTGGCGGCTCCGGAACAGCGTGTTTTTCGACAGGAGCGGAGTCCAGATCCGCCGACTCCTCAATCGGAGGTAATTCCATCACCGATTCTTCGGATGCAGCAGTTTTTCCGCCCAGCGCGTCACGCATCTCCGCGTCCGATACGTACATCGTCTTTAGCGGATCATTTTCAGGCAGATCAAGGACATCTTCCGGTTCGGCAATCGGCGATGCGACCGATTCCGGTTCTGGTGCTTTATGCTCGGCCACTGGTTGGATCGTCTCGCTTTCTTGAGGCGTCGCAACCGGAGCCGGGATCGCGGGACTGGAAACTATTGTCGCATACGGATCAAACGGCGGAGCATCGTCTACTAGCGGCGTTCCGTCAACCTGACAAAACCGCATCGAATCCTCAAATGTCTTATCGCAAGTCGGGCATTTTTTCATAGTTTTTGTCCTTGATGTTCGTTTAGAGTTCACGCTTCAGCGTGTTTTTCCTTATAAACCTCTAAACACCGTTAGAAAAGTAAAAATACAAACTAAAGTTTGAACTCTGAACTTTTATACCTTGACGCTTAAACTAATTCAAGCTGGCTAAAGAAATACGCGATCTCGATCGCCGCATTTTCGTCGGAATCCGATCCGTGAACCGCATTTTCGCCGATCGACGTCGCAAATTCCTTACGGATCGTCCCGTCAGCCGCGTCCGCCGGATTTGTCGCTCCCATTAGCTCACGCCAAGCCGGAACAGCATTTTCCCTTTCGAGCGCCAGCACGACACACGGCCCGCTAGACATAAATTCCGTCAGCTCGCCAAAAAACGGGCGTGCCAAATGAACGGCGTAAAATCCCTCAGCGTCTTTCAGCGACTGATAAATAAGCTTCATCCCTCTGATCTTAAACCCCGCACCCAAAATGCGGTCAACGATCTTCCCCTGATTCCCCGCCCGAACCGCGTCGGGCTTTATGATTCCAAATGTTAAATTGCTCATTGTTTTTTCGATTTATAATTTTTTTACAGGGCATTATCCAAATTTGCCTGAATTCGATTGCCATTAAGCAGAACTACAGACTGGTTAATTAAATCCTGAATCGTGATCTCAGCTTCAATAGACTTATTCGTCTGTTCGGTTGACACATACAGTTCTAAACTATCCCGATGGTCAGTAGTTTCTCTGAGGAAATCCCTATAAAGAATCGCCACGCTGAGTTTCATACCGTCGAGGGTTTTTATCGGCTTTAGCTTTGGATGAAGAAAGCGAATCGCATCTATTAATTTCGTTTTGATTACAGTAGCAACTCTTTGTGATTCGCTAACTCGAATAGTGTTGTAATCCGTGTTGTTCTTCACAACGGCCAGTAGATATTGCTTTTCTTTATAATCGAAAATTCCGTACGCATTCGTATCATAGTCGGCCTGCTTTAGCATTTCCAACTTGTCTTTCTGCGGAATATTTACGAGCGCCCCTTTAAAAATGCGCGGAACAAAACGGTCAACGACTTCAAGTTGGTAGTATTCGGTTTGCTGTAAAGCAGCGAAGTTCCCGTTGAAGAAAACATCGCTCATTGCCTTATTCAGATCGGAGATTTGCGGATCAAAAAAAACCTGGATTTCAACGTTCTCTCGTCGCAAAGTTACCTTTGTACCCTTTTTAGAGTTGCCAATGTCCTTAATCGTATACTCGATTCGAAATGGCCAGCCCTCATTACGCCATTCGTTTCTCCCATTAACGGTAGTTTTCCCGTCAGAATTCTGAGACACGCTTGTTGAATGCTTTGCATGTCCATCCCATATAGAGTATTCCTGAAAACCGACAAGAGTATCCGCGAACCGGGGCGTAATAACAGTCCCTTTAGTAAATACCGCATCTGACGTTTGAGCGAATATTCCGCCTACAAAAAGTACTATTAAAATAAAACTTTGCATTAAGGTGCTCATGCTATATACCTTCTTTTGATGTCGATTTCGAGATCGTTAATTTAGACTTTCCTTCACCGCCTGGCCAATATCCGCAGGCGATTCAACAACGCGGATTCCGGCAGCAGTCAGTGCCGCCATTTTCTCGGCCGCAGTTCCCTTTCCGCCCGAAATGATCGCACCGGCGTGGCCCATGCGTCGTCCCGGCGGTGCGGTTTGGCCAGCGATAAACGCGACTATCGGCTTCGTGACGTGATCTTTTGCGTATGCGGCCGCGTCTTCTTCGGCGGTGCCGCCGATCTCGCCGATCATGACGATGGCGTCGGTCTCGTCGTCAGCCTGAAACAAGCGCAGGGCGTCGGTGTGATTGGTGCCAATGATCGGATCGCCGCCGATGCCGATCGCGGTTGATTGGCCGAGGCCAAGGGCTGTCAACTGTCCGACAGCCTCATAGGTCAACGTTCCTGAACGCGACACTACGCCAATCCTTCCCTCTTTATGAATATGTCCGGGCATGATGCCGATCTTGCATTTGCCGGGCGAGATAATGCCGGGGCAATTCGGGCCGATCAATCGAGTGCGGATTGCGGATTGCGGATTGCGGATTTCGACGTTTTCGGCCGACTTATTAGCTAAATATTGCTTAGCCTTTATCATATCGGCGACCGGAATGCCCTCAGTGATGCAAACGACGAGCGGAATTCCCGCGTCGGCGGCTTCCATGATCGCGTCAGCCGCGAACGGAGGCGGCACGTAAATGACCGAGGCATTCGCTCCAGTTTCTCGTACGGCATCGGCAACTGTATTGAATACGGCAACACCTTCGTGCGTGGTTCCGCCCTTGCCCGGCGTGACTCCGCCGACGACGTTTGTGCCGTAATCACGCATCTGGAGCATGTGAAAAGTGCCTTCTTTACCTGTGATGCCCTGAACGATCAGACGCGTATTTTTATCTACTAAAATACTCAAGCTTTTTCTCCTGAAAATTGCCTAAAAATCGAAGTGAAAGTATAACACGCCGGGTGAATGGCAGTGCAATTCGGCCAAATCCAGTTTTCGTGAACATTATTTGCATAATCCGCGTTTACCTTACTGACTTTCAAATCCCGGGCAGAAAACGTGAGAATCGCGGCAGATTTATGAGGCAGCTTTATTCATTTTACACGGACGCTTTTTGGATCGCTGTAAAATCGATCCTTGAGCATAAGCTGCGTGCTTTTTTGACTTTGATCGGTATCATCATCGGCGTCGCGGCGGTTGTCGTTGTCGGCGCTTCAATTAGCGGGCTCAAAACCTATGTTGTAGACAAAGTGTCCAAGGTTCTCGGTTCAAATCATTTTATGATCACGCGTCTCGCGTCGACCGGGAATCTTGCGGATGACGAATTTGAGCGGATGAACCGCCTCCATAAAGATGTGAATTGGAGCGAATACCTTTATCTCAAGGCAAACTGTAAATCCTGTATGTATGTCGGAGCTGAGATCGGTGCAAATGCCGACATCGCTCAGGACGGCATTGAAATGCCATCAACCCAGATCTTCGGCTCGACCGATAACATGTACGAGATGACCGACAAAACACTAATCGAGGGCCGCTTTTTCACCGCCGAAGAGGTCACGCGGGCGGCAAATGTCTGCTTCATTGGGATGGATGTAAAGGACAAATTCTTTTCGAACGGTTCAGCTATTGGTAAATCGTTAAAGATCCGTGGAATTCCGCTTCAGGTAATCGGCGTCGAGGACAAACGCGGTTCATTTGTCGGTCAGTCAATGGACCGAATGGTTTACGTCCCGATCACGCTGCATAACCAGATGTTTACGCGCACCGGCGGTATTCAGATTCACGGAAAAGCGGCGAATAAGGAAATGTTCCCGGCCGCTATCGACGAAGCACGGTTGTTGCTCAGAAATCGGCGCCAATTGATGGGCAGCGAAGAGGAAACCTTTAGCCTGGTAAACACGGACGAGTTTAACAAACAAATGGACCAGTTTACGGGCGCGATCGCGGCCGTCGTCGTACCGATAACAATGATCATCCTCATCGTTGGCGGCATCGTCGTGATGAATATCATGCTCGTCTCCGTAACCGAGAGAACGTTCGAAGTCGGCTTGCGCAAAGCTCTCGGTGCAACGCGCAAACAGATTCTCCTACAATTTTTGATCGAGTCGGCGTTGTTATGCGTGATCGGCGGCATAATTGGGCTGATCCTCTCGATCGGCGTAACGGGCTTGATTACCGTACTGGCCGGCATGACGATGACGATAACGATCACTTACGTAATTTTGTCAGT
>JAYUDV010000015.1:0-2774 GCA_043739565.1 Chloracidobacterium sp. | reverse complement strand
AGCCTCGATGGCGACAAAACCGTGTTTGACGAGATCGCTGATGGCCTGGATTTTGTGACGCTCGGCAAACGCGAGATGAACGCCCGGACTTATGTCTCGAAGTTCAATTTCTCCGGTGCCGACCAGCAAAAATTTGTGGGCCAGCTATCGGGTGGCGAACGCAATCGCGTCCATCTCGCCAAAATGCTAAAGACCGGTGCTAATGTTTTGCTGCTCGACGAGCCAACCAACGACATTGACGTCAACACAATGCGTGCATTGGAAGAAGCGCTTGAAAACTTTGCGGGCTGCGCCGTCGTAATTAGTCATGACAGATGGTTTTTGGATCGTATCGCGACGCATATTCTGGCGTTCGAGGGCGACAGCCATGTCGAATATTTTGACGGCAACTACAGCGAATACGAAGAGGATCGCAAACGCCGCCTCGGCCACGACGCCGATCAGCCGCACCGGATCAAGTACAGGAGTTTGACGAGAGCGTAGCAGTATTTATTGATGGGAATTATTTTTCGAAGTATTGTCTCGACCTTATTTTTCAGCGCCCTTTTCGTTGCGCTGTCCTGTTCGGCAAAGATCGAAACCAACCAAAATATCGCGGCTCCGACGGCCGCTCTTCCGCCTCCACCCACGCCCGGGCCGACCGTCGTTCCTACGCCGGCGATCCCAAATCTCCAATCCGAGTTGCTCGACCCGCGTGATAAATCTACAACATCGCCTATCGGAAATTTTGATTTTAAAAACTACAGCTACCCGCTGCCGCGCGGTTGGGAAAACCCGGATGGCAGCGACGCGACGCTGGTCAACGGCCGCTTGCAGCCGATCGGTGCGGTAACGAAAGGCGACATGACGGACGAAGAGAAAGCAGAGGCAAAGGTCAATCGACGGATCGGTATGTCCTATGTGACGACAAAATACGCGGACGTGACCGGCGACGGTCAGGACGAAGCCGTCGTGATACTCAAGATCGAGACCGGCGGATCGGCGATACCGCAGCTCGCTTATGTTTTTACGTGGAAAGACGGCAAACCCGAGCTGATCTGGCCTTTCCGGACCGGCGACAGGGCGGACGGCGGTTTGAAAGACATCCGGTCCGAGAATGGCGAACTTGTCGTCGAGCTATATGGACAGGACCGATTTGTGCTCGGCCAGACTGAGACCGGCAAGATCACCGACGACCGCGAACAGCTTTGCTGCCCCACTTACTACACGCGCTCATTCTATAAATGGAACGGCAAAAACTTTCTGATGCAAAGGAAACGGTTGACGTTTTCAACCGGCAACACTAACGCAGCTCCAATTGAGAATCTGGGCGAAAAAGCCAACGCCCAACCGCACTCAAAAAAATAGTTTGTTATTTAGAATTCTTCTGCGTGCGGTAACTGGCGCGCGAGCGAACCACCGCTTCGGGCCGCGACACCTTGACCTTTAGCTCATGCAGTGATTTCGCGCCTGTATCTTCGGGTGGGTAAAATCCCAGCCTGTACTGGTATCGAAGCTCGTCGACGATCAAGCCAAAGGTCGTTTTTAGCTTGCCGGATTGGCTCGAATACAGGCGTCCGGCGGTCGTGTCGGACAATCTTTGCAGGAATTCTTCGGCCGCACGGTTCGCTTCTTCGACTCGTTCTGTCCGACGCGGATTGTCACGGCGGTTTGGCGGTGGAAACTGGCCGCCACGCCCTCTGCCTCCGCGTCCGCCCATGCCGCCACGGCCAAAAATACCTCCGTTTCCGTCGCCTCGGTTCATCGGCCTTAAAGCTTGGCGCGCCCGCTGATCGGTCTTAAAAAATATCGTATAAATGAGCGTGTCGCTTTCCTCAAGTGTATAAAGCAATTCGCGGCTCGTAATTCGGCTACCGACGTCCTTGCCATCAGTTAGCAGGATGATCGCCTTTCGCCCGGTCAATCCTTTAAAAGTATTATTGACGGTTTGAAATACCGCGTCGCGCAGCGTTGTGCCAAACTGACCCCGAGGTATTTCGGCATTTTTTATGGCGTTTTTGAGCTGCTCCTGATCGCCGGTGAGCGGGCTCAAAATATGCGTGTCGTAATCAAAACTCACGACCATCGCCCTATCACGCGGACCGAGCAGCTTGATAAACGATTTGGCAGAATCCTTAATATCGCCTAAAACGGGCCGGGTGCTCTGGCTGGAGTCGATGAGCAGGGCTACTGAAATCGGCTCCTCAGTCGCCGCAAAAAACTCGATCTTTTGCTGAACTCCATCCTGTGCGACGGTAAAATCCGCCGCCGTTAAATTTGGTACATAACGCCCGTTATGATCGCTGACGATCACCGGAACACTCACCAGCGCCGTGTGGACTTTGATCGCTTCGTCGCCCGGGGTTTCCTGGCCACTAATGACCGAAACAGACGCGGCCACCGCGAAATAAACAAATGCGAGCCATTTTAGATTCATGATACTTAATGTTGAGGTCAGCAGTTAAGACGCTCGCAATCGTGAAAAAGTCGCAAGAAATGGCGGTGAGGTATTCGGGCGTTAAAAAATGTAATAACGTGTCGGTTGTAACCGCTGATCGACGTCCCTTTCAAATTGTGGCGTGGCACACACGTCGAAATACAGTGACAGGAGTATAATGAATCTATTACAAACGGAATGTCGTTCGCAACCGCATGTAACCGTTCGCCTGAAAATTTCGCGGGTCTGCGGAACCGATGCGGCATTGTCACCGGTTAACTGACCTGCCGGGACCACGTTGGTCATTTAGCGTAGGTAATATTCACACGGAGCCGCAATGGAAGCCAACACACTTGAC
>JAYUDV010000014.1:0-7234 GCA_043739565.1 Chloracidobacterium sp. | reverse complement strand
TATCCAAAAGGAAACCTACTAATACCCGCGTCGCATGGCCAGCTTGAGGCGATAATAAAAGAACCGGCCGGGACACGTCGCGGTGTCGGCCTCGTTTGCCATCCGCATCCGCTTGGCGGCGGGACGATGCATAACAAGGTCGTTTTTCGAGCGGCCGCGGGCCTTGTGGATGCTGGTCTGACGACGATCCGTTTCAATTTCCGCGGCGTGGGAGCGTCAACGGGCGAACACAACGAGATCGAAGGCGGCAAAGAGGATGTCCGCGAAGTACTGAATTATATAGCTGATAATTACCCGGACGAAGATCTCACGCTTGCCGGTTTTTCATACGGTTCGCGAACGGCATTGGAAGTCGGATACGACGATCCGCGTATTACCCGGCTTATCAGCATCGGCACTCCGCTTGATAAATACGGCGATTATGAATTTTTGACACGGACGCAAAAGCCGATCCTTTTTGTCCACGGCGACCGCGATGAATTCGGTTCAATTGATAAGCTAAAGGAGCTCTTTGATGAGGTTTCAACGAATACGGACGCCGATCTCGTCGTTTTCGAAAATTGCGGTCATTTTTTTGACGAACATCTGAATGAGCTGCGGGATGCGATTCGCGATTGGGTGGAAAGGAAGATTTAACGCAAAGTTGGTTTGCCGATTAAACTTTGCGTCTTGGCGATTTTACGTTGAAAATAAATCTATGGAACACGAACAACCTGCGATCCGCGACGCCGCGATCCGGCTGACAATGATGCCGCGTGACACCAACGCCCACGGCACCGTTTTTGGCGGCGTTATTTTGAGCTACATCGACGTTGCCGGCGGCGTAGAGGCCGTCCGGCATACAAAACACGAACGCTTTGTCACCGTCGCGATGAAAGAAGTCATCTTTCACGAGCCAGTTTTTATCGGTGATCTGGTCAGTTTTTATGCAACGACACTAAGCGTCGGCAACACTTCGATCACCATTCACATTGAGGTCGAAGCTGAGCGGTTTGGCAACAAAGGCGAAAAAGTACGTGTGACCTCAGCCGATATAACCTTTGTCGCGATCAACGAAAGTCGCGAGAAAGTAAACATCGGCAAAGCATGATATTTGCTTTCGGCAGAGCATTGTGCAAAATTTATATTAGTAAAAGGAGAATTTTTGATGCCACTTATTACAGCTCAAACAGCTGCCGGAACTTCTAAATTTGAAGCCGAAGACGGCAAAAAGCTCGTTCTTGCAATCGAAGACAGCGGAATCGATATTCTGCATCGTTGCGGCGGTAACGCACGTTGCACGACATGCCGGGTCGAAGTTTTATCCGGCGATCCGGGCCCGATAGGCGAGGACGAAGCCGCAATTCTATCTACTAAAACCGACCTAAACGACCAGACGCGGCTATCATGCCAGATCCGCATACACGGCGATATGGAAATAAAGGTTATCAATCAGGCGAGTGTCGCGGGCATTGACGCGGGAACGCGGCCCGAGGATTAATTTTGAATTTAAAATGGGGGAATATGTTAAATAAAATTACGGAAAAACTAACGGCAAATCTTGAAATTGCGGAGGCTCATTGCGATGGTCCGTGCGGCGTTTACGATCCGGCCTCGGCCCGGATCGCCGCCGAGGCTGTACTTTCGATGACGAAAAAGATCCTTGATCTCAAGACTCCGGATGGCGGCGATGCTAAGGCGACGGCGAATTACCACAACACGCTGACACGTTACATCATGATCAAGGAAGAGCAGGCACGGGTCGCAAAGGACGAGTTATTGATCCTCTGGACCGATTATTTTAAGCCGGTCCATCTCGAAAAATATCCGAATCTTCACGATACATTTTGGAAGGCGGCAAAGCTTTGCTCGGCCACCAAGGTCGAGGTCAGCCTTGAACACGCGACCGAGTTGATGGATGCGATCAAAGAGATCCACGGCATTTTCTGGGCCTCGAAAGATCGCGATGTGGCATTTTACACCGCGTAAATGATTTGAAATGAACGCCAAGATAACGCGGGATCGCGGGATTTCGCGTTTTTTTTTCCTATGTCGAGTGATTTGCCGATTGCCGGCTGGAAAGATCAACTTTTGCTTATTCTCCGCCGCCGCAGCGCATTTGTGATCGACGGCGATTCAATGTTGCCCGGTCTGACGAGCGGTGACAAGGTTGTCGTTGATCCGACGGTGTCGACTGCGGCCGGCGACATCGTCCTCGCCCTCCATCCATATAAACAGAACAGCCGATTGATAAAACGCATTGCCGAAATAACTGCGTCAGGCGATTATTTCCTCACCGGTGATAATCCGGCCGAAAGCACCGACAGCCGGACGTTCGGCCCATTGCAACCGGACAACATCCTCGGAAAGGTCGTCTGCCGAATAAAATAATCCGTTAATCCGAATACCGCTTCTCACCGGCCCGGATCTCGGTCGTCAACCGGTTTTGCTGCGGCGGCAGCGGACACGTGGCAAATGACGTAAAGGCACACGGCGGATTTTCGGCTTTGTTAAAATCAAGCACGACCTTGCCGCTTTTCGCCGGATCAGCGTAGAGAAATCGTCCGGCGCCGTACGTCGTGGTCCGGCTGGTCAGGTCGCGGAATATTATAAAGAGCTTGCCGTCTTCCTCAACAGGCTGGAGCGTATATTCCTTACCGTGCAGCTTGAACCGCAAAATTCCCGGGCTTTTCATCTTAAAATTCCCGCCGAGGACATTCGGAATATCGACTTCCTTTGACGCAGCAAACGCCTCGAAATGGGCGGTTATTTTGAGCCTCGAATCAACCGGAAACCATTTCAAGCCGGTAAATTTAGTCCTCGCCACGCTCCTGGTGTCCTTTAGCCGAATTCCGAAACGATCCTCGCGCTTTATCAAGTAGAACGTCTGACTGCCGACATCGACCCTGGTCGGCTTACCCTTTTCATCGGAAACGAGATCAATCGTCGAAATGGATTTGCCGTCACTCTCAGCATCAACCCCCGTCTCCACATTTAGTGTTGCGCTGCCGTGAGAAAAAGCGATCTCGCCAAATTTCCTCCGCTTAAAGTTATCCGTCAATTCAACGTCAAAGACGCTCCCCGCTCCCACGGTGTTGACGCCTTCCTTCAACCAAAATAATCCCGCGACCGTGAGCCAGCCGTCATCCGCTAGTAACCCGGCCTGATGGGCGGCACGCCATTTTGCAATCTCATTTTGATAGCCTGGGTGCTGACCGAAAACGCCCGGCACAAAAATTAGAAAGGCAAAGACGAACGTAAGATATCGTCGCATTTTTTAAACTCCTGATGGCCTCAGTCTCCTCATCTATATTGGCCGATAAACTCAATTCGGCTGCTTAACGATACGCAAATACGGCTTAACTTCATTCCATCCGTCGGGAAATTTCTCGCGTGCCTGCTCATTCGTCACCGATGGGACAATGATCACGTCGTCGCCGGTTTTCCAATTTGCCGGCGTTGCCACGCTGTGTTTCGCCGTCAATTGCAGCGAATCAATGACGCGCAGGATTTCGTCAAAGTTTCTGCCTGTACTCGCCGGATAGGTGAGCGAAAGCTTAATCTTTTTATCCGGCCCGATGACGAAAACCGAACGGACTGTGACGGTGTCGCTCGCGTTCGGATGGATCATTTCGTAGAGATTTGCGACCTTTTTATCCTGATCCGCGATCACCGGAAAATTAAGTTTCGCACCCTGTGTTTCTTCGATGTCCTTTGCCCATTCGTGATGCGAATCGGACGGATCGACGCTCAAACCGATGATTTTGACATTGCGTTTGTCGAATTCCGGTTTGAGTTTTGCCGCTGCACCGAGTTCGGTCGTGCACACAGGTGTAAAATCTCGCGGGTGTGAGAATAAAATGCCCCAACTATTGCCCAAATATTCGTGAAAACTAATTTCGCCCTCGGTAGTTTCCGCCGTGAAATCCGGCGCCTCGTCCCCTATTCTTACTGACATAATTTTTTCTCCTTATTTTTCAAAAATTAGCTCCAAAATCCAGTTGCACCGCTTGTTACGGATGCACAACCCTAGTCGTTCCAAAAATTATCATCTACGTACTTTCCACCGCCGTCGCACAAAACTGTTACTATAACCGCCTCGCGATCAAGCTCTTTGGCCAGCCTTACGGCGGCGAGCACATTTGCCCCGGAGCTGACCCCGACAAAAAGGCCTTCGTCCAGCGCCAAGCGACGCGTCATCTCTTGCGCGTCCTCAGTCGCGATCTCGACGTTCCGATCGGCGAGCTGTGGGTCGTAAATCCCGGGGACACGGGCCGATCCCAGATGCTTCATCCCTTCCAGGCCATGCACCGGTAGATCCGGTTGAACGGAAATTGCAGTCAAATTTGGATTAAATTCCTTTAAACGCCGCGTTGTACCGACAAAAGTTCCGGTCGTTCCGAGGCCCGCGACAAAATGCGTGATCCGGCCATCTGTTTGCTGCCAGATCTCGGGGGCCGTGGTCTCAAAATGAGCTTGCCAGTTTGCATCATTATTATACTGATCCGCATAAAAATACCTGTCGGGAAACTTTTCAGCCAATTCACGTGCGACGATCTGTGCGCCGTCCGTTCCGTTTAACGGATCGGTTTCGATAATTGAGGCTCCATAAAGTTTCAGGATCCGCTTGCGTGCCGCGCTCGCATTTTTTGGCAGTGCAAGGGTCACGCGATAGCCTCGGGCCGCGCCGATCATCGCGTAGGCGATGCCGGTGTTGCCGCTCGTGGCGTCGAGAATGGTTTTATCATTCGTTAGCTCGCCTGAGTTTTCGGCTGCTAAAATCATCGCAAGCGCCGCCCGGTCTTTGATCGACCCGCCGGGATTGAGATGTTCGGCCTTTGCGTTTATTTCGATATTGTCGGGCAAACCGCGCGTCAAATTTCGAAGACGAATCAAAGGTGTGTTGCCGATCGCGGCCTCGATGAAATTTGTCGATATTTCACCGTCACTGAATGCTGTTATCGACTCTCTCTTTGTTACTGCTGTCTGCATTTTTTCCCCGAGAAAAAGAAAACCGGCCATGAATCTTAACTATTAGATGTCACGGCCGGCTGGTTTTTATTCCTTAATTGCGTTTGGATCGGATCACTCGTCCCCGCAAAACCTCAGCCGAAACGCCGCACAGGCGCACGTCATAAAACAACAACACTTGCAACGTTTTGGCTGAATAATATCTCTCTTTGAATCCTTACTAAAAAGTCTATATTCTCAATATAGTGAGTCACCAAAGTATTGTCAAA
This sequence comes from Chloracidobacterium sp., assembly GCA_043739565.1. Taxonomy (GTDB): domain Bacteria; phylum Acidobacteriota; class Blastocatellia; order Pyrinomonadales; family Pyrinomonadaceae; genus OLB17. The sequence goes on along the minus strand of JAYUDV010000014.1, from coordinate 2,015 downwards.
TGAATTTTTCGCATCGCGGTGCTAGACTGATATTTCGCCTAAGCGAGCGTTTTTTATGATCGAAGAAAAGGTCCTGATCGAAAAATTTGTCAACCGCAAAAGTCGCGAGCGCTTGAAAAAGCCCGACTGGCTAAAGATAAAGCTCGGCGACCCGCGCAACCAAAATGCGGTTCTCGAACTAATCGACGGGCTCAACCTGCACACTGTCTGCCAGGAAGCGAAATGCCCGAACATTTTCGAATGCTGGACCGACAAGACGGCGACCTTTATGCTCGGCGGCGATACTTGCACGCGGCATTGTGGTTTTTGCGCCGTCAACAAGGGTATCCCGTTGAATCTCGATCCGATGGAGCCGACCCACGTCGCCGAGGCCGTGATGCATCTCAAACTTGCTCACGCCGTTATAACATCGGTCAACCGCGACGACCTGCCCGATGGCGGCTCGATGCATTGGGCTGAAACGATTACCAAAGTTCGCGAGATGAATCCGGACTGTAAGGTCGAGGTATTGATCCCGGATTTTAACGGCGACCGGGACGCACTGAACAATGTTCTTGCCGCGAGGCCCGATGTACTAAATCACAACACTGAAACCATCGCGAGGTTGTATCGCCGCGTTCGCCCCGATGCAAAATATGAGCAATCAATGGAACTACTGAGCAGCGCCGCTCACTGGCGCGACACCGTTCAGCCGCTGATGAAAACCAAAAGCGGCATCATGGCCGGCCTCGGCGAGACGTTCGAAGAGGTCGTCGATCTGATGCGCGATCTTCGCAAAGTCTCTTGCGACATTATGACCATCGGCCAATACCTCCAACCATACGAAAAACGCCTGCCTGTCGAGCGATATGTTACGCCCGACGAATTCGCCGAATGGAAAAAGATCGGCGAGGCAATGGGCTTCAAACACGTTGAGTCGTCGCCGTTGACACGCTCGTCATACCACGCCCGGGAACAAGCGGAATAACATAATAATAGTTGTTAAATTCGCACTAAATTTGGCAACTATGTGGTAATATTGAATCATGAAATTTACACGCGACATCCAGAGCCTTAGTGTTTTTAAGAGAGACTCGGCCAAATTTCTCAAGCAGATGAAAAAAACCGGCGAACCCATTGTCCTGACAGTAAATGGCAAAGCGGCGGCAGTTGTTCTCGATCCTGACAGCTACGAGGAATATCTGCGGGACAAAGATCGCCGGGATATGATCGCCAGCGTGAAACGCGGTATTGCCGATATGAAGGCGGGTCGGACCAGACCGGCTGAGGAGTTTTTTGACGAGTTTTTCGCAAAATTCAAGATACCAATCAAAGAATGAAGCAATACTCGGTAGAGACAACGCCATCGTCCGAAGCTGATATAATCGATTCCTTTATTTGGGGATGCGGCGAATGGGGCGTTGAAGCGGCTGAGCACTGGGCAAATGATCTGAGAACTGGGATTCTTAAAAACCTCTCCACCTTTCTACTGAAATACCCTCTCGCTCCGGACGTAGATGAAAGTGGACGCGAATATCGACAGATGGTTGTTGGCCGTTATCGTGTATTATTTCATATTGACCAGTTGGTTGTCAGGATAATTCATGTGAGTGGATCGTTTGTTGATCCTAACAAAGAAGATTTAGAAGACATCATTAAATGAACCAAACCGAAAAACAAAGCGCGATCGAGATCCTTAACAAGATCATGGAGTTGGAATTGGCGGGCGTGGTGCGTTATACGCATTATGCGTTGATGGTCTTTGGCTATGGCCGTATTCCGATTGTGTCGTGGCTTAAAGGCAATGGCGATGAGTCGCTGATGCACGCGCAAAAGGCCGGTGAATTTGTGACGATGCTCGGCGGACATCCGAGCTTAAAGATCGGGCCGCTGCTTGAGACTCACAAGCACGACATCGGTGACATCCTGCGTGAAAGTTTGGAGCAGGAACGCTCGACGCTCGATGCGTATTACGAACTGTTGTCGCTGGCCGAGGGCAAATCGGTTTCGCTCGAAGAATATGCCCGCGAGATGAT
>JAYUDV010000013.1:0-7235 GCA_043739565.1 Chloracidobacterium sp. | reverse complement strand
ATTTCCGATGCTGACGATGGGACTTGCACCGTTGATCGTCATTTTCAAAACACTTGCGCTCTGGAAAAAAGATGAGCGTTGGAACGAGATCGCCCGGTTTTGGGGCAAGATCTTTGGCATCACGTTTCTTTTCGGCGTAGTTACAGGTATCCCGATGGAATTCCAGTTCGGGACAAACTGGGCGGCGTTTTCACGTTATGCCGGTGGTGTCATCGGACAGACACTCGCGATGGAGGGGACATTCGCATTCTTCCTCGAATCGGCGTTTATCGGCCTCTTTTTATTTGGCGAGAAACGCCTGGGACCTATGCTCCATTGGCTCTCTGCATCTTTGCTCTTTGTCGGCACATGGCTCTCGGGTTGGTTCATCATCGCGACAAATGCCTGGATGCAGCATCCGGTCGGTTACGAAGCGACCCCGGACGGCTCGGTTCAGCTAACCAGTTTTTGGTCATTGGTGCTCAATAAATGGGCTGTTTACGAATACATGCACAACATGGGCGGAGCCGCCGTTGTTGGCTCGTTCGCCGTCTCAGCACTTGGAGCTTTCTATGTCTTGTCTCGTGATAGGGCCGAATTCGGCAAAATGTTTCTAAAGGTGGGCGTCATCACCGGCTGCATCGCCAGTATCTGGATGCTATTCCCCTCGGGCGATCTGCAAGGCCGGATGATCGCCGAATATCAGCCGGTTACACTCGCCGCGATGGAAGGCCTTTTCGACACGGCGCAGGGCGCACCGCTCGTGCTCATCGGCCAGCCTGATATGGAGAAACGGCGGCTCGACAACGCCGTGCATATACCGAATATGCTCAGCTTTATCACCTATCAGCGTTGGGACGCTAAAGTTCGCGGCCTCAACGAGTTTCCTGCGGATCAGCACCCTGACAATGTACCGCTGCTCTATTACAGCTTTCACATCATGGTCGGCCTTGGAACTATGTTTATCGCCATTATGGTGATCTCGGCGTTTTGGCTGTGGCGCGGATGGCTATTTAACTCGAAATGGCTGATGTGGTTATTAATGCTCAGTTTTCCGTTCCCGTTTATCGCCAACACGGTCGGCTGGATGGTCGCCGAACTCGGCCGACAGCCGTGGCTCGTCTACGGACTTTTTCGCACCGAACACGGCCATTCGCCGATGGTCTCGTCGGGTAATGTGTTGTTCACGCTAATCGGATTTTTCGGAATGTACACAGTGCTCGCGATACTTTTCATTTTTCTGATGCTCCGCCGGATCGAACACGGTTCCGACGAACTCGGCCTGACCCAGATGGCACCGATTGGTTTTGTGCCGTCACCCGCGACCGGCAGCGACCAAGTCGAAGGATATTGAAGGAGGACGATATGGAAACAATTTGGTTTATGATCGTGGCGTTTATGCTGGTCTGCTATGTCGTCCTTGACGGTTTTGATATCGGAGCCGGAATAATTCACTTTTTTGTCGGACGGGACGAGCGCGAACGTGCGACTGTTATCCGTGCTGTCGGCCCTGTCTGGGATGGCAACGAGGTTTGGCTGCTGGCGACCGGCGGCACGCTTTATTTTGCCTTTCCCTTGCTCTATGCGTCAGGATTTAGCGGGTTTTATCTGCCGCTTATAATGGTTCTCTGGCTGCTGATAATGCGCGGCGCCGGTATCGAATTGCGGCACCAGCTCGATAATCATCTGTGGACTAGCTTTTGGGATTTTGTCTTTTCGCTGTCGAGCATTTTGCTCGCAATATTCTTTGGCGCGGCTCTCGGTAATGTCGTTCGCGGCGTACCGCTCGACGGGACTGGATACTTCTTTGAGCCGCTATTTACTGATTGGAGCACAACGGGAGCAACCGGTATTCTCGATTGGTTCACGGTCCTCTCGGGTGTGGTTGCGTTTGTTGCCTTAGCGATCCACGGCGCAAACTGGCTCGCGCTCAAAAACGAAGGTGAAATCAACGTGCGAGCCAGAAAAGTAGTAAGCCTTGGCTGGTACGCCCTTGTCATCGTTACCGTCCTGAGCCTCGCCGCGGTGATGAACGTCCGGCCGTCGATCCTGGATAATTATTACTACCTGCCGGTCGGGTGGCTCATTCCGCTAATGGTCATCGCCTCGCTCCTCGCGATCAAATATTTTAACGGTAACGGCAAAGATAAGAGCGCATTCATCGCCTCGTCCGTCTATCTCGCGATGATGCTCGGCGGCGCCGTTTACGGCATCTACCCCAACGTCCTGCCCGCACTCGATCCGGCATTCAGCCTGACCGTCCATAACGCCAAAGCTGGTGATTACGGCCTATCCGTCGGCCTCATCTGGTGGACGATCAGCATCATCATCGTACTCGGCTATTTCACATTTCTCTTCCGCACATTTAAGGGAAAGGTCACGGCCGATGAGCCGCATTAACTGACGAATCCGCTAATTTGGATGATCGGGACGGTCTTTTGACCGTCCTTTTCTTTTTTTACGACCTGTTTATTGAGTGTGTTGAATAGGCGATCAAGCGGTAAGAAATATATTTACTTTGTAATACAAAGTACTTGACATTTCAAATAGCTTAATGTAATTTGGTTTTCTATTATGGCGAAACTCAGTGCGATGCGACATAACGATACACGCGAAAACGAACCTATAAACATCGGCGACCGGGCGATCGATAATCTCGCTTTTATACGCGAGACGATGGAGCGGTCGACGCATTTTACGGCCGTGCCCGGCTACGGCGGTATGTTGATGGGCGTCACGGCAATCGCCGCCGCATTTATCGCAAATGGCCAGGTTTATCCCCGCGATTGGCTGGTCACGTGGATCATCGAGGCGTTTCTCGCTTTTGCGATCGGCCTGCTCGGGATGTGGCAAAAATCGCGGATCGTTTCGATGCCTTTAGTTTCGGCACCCGCAAAGAAATTTGCAATGAGCTTTGCCCCGCCCCTCATCTGCGGCATAGCGATCACGCTCGGCCTGTGGCGATATGAGCATTACGAGGTTATGACGCCGGTATTTATGCTCTGTTACGGAGCGGCGGTTGTTTGCGGCGGTGCGTTTTCGGTACGGATCGTGCCGATCATGGGCTGGTGCTTTATCGTACTCGGCGTGGTGACATTTGCTTTGCCCGCGAACTACGGCAACGCGATGATGGGAGCAAGCTTTGGCGGGCTGCATATAATTTTTGGCGCGATAATCGCACGTCGATATGGCGGATAAGAGGTCGCCCGCGAATTACGCGAATAAACGCGAAATATGAAAATAAGGAAGATTTTATTCGCGTCGATTCGCGTAATTCGCGGGCAAACAATTTATGTCTAAGAAAAATTTAGCTGTTAATAGAGATGAAAATCCGCAGACTCTGCGTATCGAAAAAGCCGCCGGGCAGGTTTCGGGCAAACTTGACAAGGTTATCCACGAACGCCTTCGGCTCGGCATCATCAGCGCTCTCGCGGCAAACGAAAAACTTAGTTTTACTGAGCTTAAAAACTTGCTTGTGACGAGCGACGGCAACATCAGCGTCCACACCCGCAAGCTCGAAGAAGCTGGTTACGTGACATTCGAAAAATCGTTTAATGGCCGCATGCCGCTGACTGAATACAGGATAACCAAAGAGGGCCGAAGCGCATTGACGCGCTATCTCGATCATATGGAAGCGTTAATTAAATCAATGAAGGGAGGCGGAAAGTAGGCAGCAAGCGTTTTGCACAAACAAACGTATTTCAAAATTGCGGAACAAAACGTGACGGCGGATATGTAATCAGCCATGGACACATCAACCCCGACAACCAACAAAATTCTCTTCGCCCTCTGCGCCTTCCCGTTCGCCTTTGGCAGCTTGTTTTTCGCCTGGTACACCGTCCGCCTGATCTGGCTGAATCTGACGATGGAAAATGCCGATGCCTATCGCTCTACGGGAATGCTAATCGGCGCAATCGCGTTTCCGCTCGCGTCTATAATTTTTTTTGGCATTAGTTGGATGTTTCTTAGATGGTCTCGGAGAGGTTTTGGTCAGAACCGGGAGTGGTAGCGACCGGGCGGTTTAATCATTATGATCGAACGCACTAAATCAGGTCTGGAAATTCTAAAAGTCGCCGTTGGGATAGGGATCCTGGCCGACATTCTTTTACGCGCTACGCCGTGGGGGCTTAACGTCTTCTTATTCAACGTCGCGTTTGCGGCGGGCATGTTGGTGCTGCTGCGGCGACGAGCGCCGGAGCAGTTGACGGGGCAAACAATTGCGTTATTTGGCGGGCTTATATTTTTCGCGTCGATGTTCGCCTGGCGCGACTCGATGGAGTTGAGATTGGCGGATTCGGCGGCGATCCTGTCGATCCTCTCGGTGCTTTTCGTGCCCAAGATGAATATCGCGGCCAAGGTCGCCGGGGTTTTCCATTACGGTGTCGCGTTCCTATGGTCGAGCCTTAACTCGATGTTCGCGCCCGTCGTGCTGCTCTCGTCAGACATCGATTGGAAGTTTGTCCCCCGTGAAGGCTGGCGAAAGCACGCTTTCTCGGCGTTTCGGGGCGTGGCGATAGTAACTCCGCTACTGTTTATCTTCGGCGCTCTCTTTATGGCGGCCGACGCGGCCTTTGAGGGACTGGTCCAGCGGGTTTTCAACTTCGACCCGACAACCATATTCACGCACTTTCTGCTGTTTGGTTTGTTCGCCTGGCTTTCCGCCGGATACCTTCGCGGTTTATTGATAAAGACCGCGATGCCGATCGAAGCCTTTGTTAACATGCAAACGCCGGCGAGCGTGACACCGAAAGATGACAAAAGCCCGGTCGACCGCGTTCGGGCTGAATCGGGTGAGTATCCCGTCACGTTGCCGAACGACCGATTTGTCGTCGACCATCTGAATAGCTCCGATCCGCCAAACTGCGGCAGTGAGCCCGAGGCCGAAGGGCCAAAGCCGGACAAACCAAAGAAATGGAACTGGGCAAAGATCGACAACTCGGTCATTCCCTCCGCCCTCAGACTCGGAACGGTCGAGGTATGCATCATTTTGGGACTTATGAACCTATTGTTCCTGAGCTTCGTGCTCGTCCAGGTGCCTTATTTGTTTGGCGGGATGGAGCTTGTGCAAAACACACCGGACTTCAAACTGGCGGAGTATGCCCGGCGCGGTTTTGGCGAGCTTGTTGTCGTTTCTGCGTTGGTTTTACCCGTACTGCTTGCCGGTCATTGGCTAATTCGCAGGGACGCACCCTTTGCCTCAAAGCTCTTTCGTGTCCTCGCCGGTATTCAAATCGTCCTGCTATTTGTAATTATGGCGTCGGCTGTGCAGCGTCTGGTTTTGTTGACGGGCAATCTCGGCTACGGCCTGACGACGATCCGGCTGTACCCGATGATTTTCATGATTTGGCTGGGCGTGGTATTTGTGTGGTTTGGCGCGACCGTTTTGCGCGGCGCTCGACAGCATTTTGCGTGGGGAGCGCTTTGGTCCGCGTTTCTTATTCTCGGCGCGACTCATGTCTTGAACCCCGATGCATTTATCGTCCGTACCAACATCGCGCTCATGCAGCAAGGCCGTGAGTTCGACATGAATTACAATTTCCGGCTCAGTGCCGACGCCGTTCCGGACGCTCTCGCCGCCTTGCCTCAGTTAAGCCTCGACGATCAATGTAGTGCAAAAGTGAACCTACACATTCTCTACCGCCAACTTGGCCAAACTCGCGACCTACGTTCATTGAACGTGTCACGAAAAATCGCATGGTACGAGCTCAATCAAAACGACGCAATTTTTCATCAGGTCGAGGGCTGTCAGGCTTGGGTACAAGAAAACCTTAAACTTGATGATGAATCCACGAAGTGAACAATTTTTCTTGCCTATCTTAAGTATATTTTCGTAGTCTAAAGACGCGCGAATTTACTAGGATAGACTCTCTAACATAGGAATAGCATGGGCGATATAATCGTTATTACAAAAGCTCAATATGTTTCAGGAAAGATTCTTGAACTCAGATTCAGAGATGGGATGAAGGCGGAGGTCGATTTTTCGGTATGGATCGAAAAGAACCCTTTTTTTGAACCTTTGAAAGATAAAGATTACTTTAAGAATTTCTTACTGGATGGCTGGACCGTTTCATGGCCGAACGGAGCAGATATTGCTCCCGAGACCTTACACAAGGTTGCTGTCAATTCGCAGAGGCTTCAGACCGCGTAATTTCAAGTGAAAAATCTATCTCATGCAAAACGTGACCTGATCCGCGAATACCTTTCGTATTGCCGCGTCGAAAAAGGCCTGGCGGCGAATTCGATCGAAAGTTATCATAACGATCTGGACAAACTCGGATCGTGGACGGAAAAGAATGGTCTCGACCTGTTGGCTCTTACGCGGCAGGATCTTCGCGAATGGCTAATTGACCTGGCGTCGCACGATCTATCCGAAAACTCTAAACGCCGGCTGATAAGTGCGGTCCGTGGTTTCTACAAGTTTTTAATGTTTGACGGTCATGTGACGAAAAATCCGGCTGAGGACCTTGTTTCTCCACAGAAAGGCGTTTATTTGCCGAGGTTTTTGAATCGGGCAGAGATTGAGATGCTGCTCGCGACACCCGATACTTCAACGGAAACAGGTCTGTGTGACCGCGCAATTTTGGAATTAATGTACGCATCCGGTTTGCGAGTTTCCGAAGTGGTAAACCTTAAAATACATGAGGTGGACATCGATTCCGGCATTGTAACCACAACCGGAAAAGGCTCGAAAACGAGACGGGTGCCGGTCGGTTCGAGTGCGGTTGAATGGTTAAAAAGCTACTTGGCCGTCCGGCGAAAGATCGAAAATATCGAGATTGACAGGATGTTTGTTAATGGGAACGGCAAGCCGCTGACGCGGCAATCGATCTACGTTTCGATCACCGAATACGCCGATAAATGCGGCCTCACGGGCGTTTCACCTCACACGCTGAGGCATTCGTTTGCGACGCACCTTGTGCAGAATAACGCGGATATTCGCTCGGTCCAGCAAATGCTCGGTCATGCTGACATTTCGACCACGCAGGTTTATACTCATATTACGAGCACGCAGTTAAAGCGAAACTATGACCGCTTTCATCCGCGTGCAAAATCCGCCTAGCTCAGAAACCTGCAACTCACGCCTTGCAAGTTGAAACCCTCTTAGGTATTATTAAGAATTTGCTAATTGGCTCGAAAAGTCGATTATTGCAACAATATAGATCACGCATGGGTGGTCGAGCGGTCAAAGGCAACGGGCTGTAAACCCGTCGGATTAATTTCCTACGTAGGTTCAAATCCTACCCCATGCACCAGTT
>JAYUDV010000012.1:0-2798 GCA_043739565.1 Chloracidobacterium sp. | reverse complement strand
GAAAGTTAAAGCTGAAATAGAGCGAGATGAGGATCAGCGAAGCTCCGGCGGCATTTAGCAGCGAATAAGTAAGGTGCTCGCTGCGAATGCGTTCGAGTTGAAGCAAGATGTAAGTGATGATGATAACCGCGACACCGAGCGTGCCGAGGATGTCGTACCAGACGTAGGTCATCAGAGTGAACCGAATTCGTCCTTATTTACATCGTAAATGTTCAGACTTACTACTAGTCCTTTGGCACCGACAACCCATACGCTGGCGGAGCGTCCGTGACGGGCAACGGCAATCGCGTTGTATTCACCCGGATCGAGCATTTGCCAATGGCGGCCTCCGGAAGCGGTGTAATTGGCGCCGCTGGGACCAACCGCGATCATCATCTTCGGCGAAAGATACGCTATCGCAGAGCGGTAGCCGAAAAGATCAGCTCCAAGTTTCCACGTCCGTCCGCCATTATTTGTGTATGCTACGGTCTTTGCGCCTTCTTTAGGTTTCTCATAGTTCCCGCCTACAATCACGCCGTTCACAGCATTACGCATCGCGATCGAGAAAATACCGCTTCCGGCCGTGCCTTTTATCATCGGCGTATCAGCAACTAACCACGTCTTTCCTCGGTCGTTTGATCGGAAAACGCGGGCATTGTTGCCGCCTGTTACTAAAAACGCATTGTTCTTGCCTTGAGTGATCACACAAGTTCCACTCGCGGCGAATGCGGCCTCGCCATCTTTTGTCGGAGGCATTTTGCTTGTGTCCATCGGTTTCCAATTTGAGCCGCCGTCGGTTGTGTTGATCAATACAAACCGATTATCAACCGGATCGGACATCGCGATGCAATTATTGCGGTCCCAACACGCAATCGCGTCGAAAAACGCCTTTTCATCCGTATTCGTGAACTGTAGTTTCCATATCTTACCGCCGTCTATGGTCTTGTAAATTCGTGACGATTCACCGTTGCCGATGCTCAGGATATAGGCGGTATTCGCATCAAAAGCCTCGATGTCGCGGAAATCGAGCTTCGCTGCGTCCGGCACTTTGATCACCTTCCAGTTCACTCCGCCGTCAACCGTTCTTATCACCGTCCCGCCGGTGCCGCTGGCCCAGATGATCTTTTCATTGACGACCGCGAGGCCGCGTAGGCCGGCGGTTGTGTCGACGTTTTGTTTGACCCATTGAGCGGACACGGAGGTAAAAAATGCGCCGATAGCGGCGCACGAGATAAGTAAAAGCTTTGGAACATTCATGAACGAGATTCTACTCCGAAAATCACTTATGCTGAAACTCAGGAGCACCGAGAGCTAACGCGACCAACTGGCTATCCAATGCCTTAGATTTACTTTCGGGAGTGGCCGGTTTAACCAAATTCGATGCACCGGCGGGAACCACCGTCGCGGGAGCCGGTTCGACAGAGAGCTTTTCGAGCGCGGTGCGCGTTTTATCTGAGATCTCACCGAGTATTAAAGCGCGAGCTATCTCATCACCCGCTTTTGACGGGTCGGTGCCGCCCACGATCAATTTTACGGCGTCGAGCGTCGTGCCCTTGATATTGTTCATCGCGAACGCTGTCGCAAAGTTAAATCTGGCGAGCAGATCGTTATTTGAGAGCCATTCGCGGCTTATGTCGGGATAACCGTCCGGCGTGACGCGGCCGTACACTGGTTGGCCCATGCGTCCGATCCAATCAAGGATCGGCCGATTTGCATCGGTCTCGGCGTTTGTCGCTCTAAGTGCCGAGGCGACGAATTCGAACGGCGATTTGACCTTTGTCCGGTAGTTCGCTGTATTGAAAAAAGCGGACGACGTAATGATACTTCGCAGCGTTTCGGTGATCGAGCCGTCAGTTGAGAGAAAAGTCTTAGCCGCTCGATCGACAACGGCAACAGGCGGATTATCGCCCAAAAACCTCCGAGCCATCTTGGTCGCTATAAATCTTGCAGTCGCCGGGCTTTTCGCCAAAATATCCAACATGCGTTCGCCGTCAGAAATGCCGCCGCCGGCGGGAATTTTCACACCCAAAACGGTCTTTTCCCCGTTGTCGTGTGCGTTCGGATTATAGACGAATAAGCCGTCTTCGTTCGGCTTGCGGATTCCCCAACCGGTAAAGCAACGTGCGACTTCCTGCACGTCTTTTTGCGTATAGCCGCCATCGACGCCGAGCGTGTGCAGCTCCATTAGCTCGCGAGCGTAATTCTCGTTTATGCCGCCGCTTTTGCGATAAGGCTTGTCTTTTGTCGCTGGATATTCATGCAAAAGGCTAGACTGCCAGTTGTCGAGATAAAATAACATTGCGGGTGAATGGGCCGTCGCACCGAGCAGATCGCGAAAGCGGCCCATCGAAAAAGGCCGGATCGATTCACGGTCAAATGCGGTCATCATCCACCGCGTCGCGTCTTTGTTGCCGTAAATGCTAAAGTGATTTTCCCAAAAATCGACCATCACCTCGCTAAGCTGACGCTGGCTATAAACCGCTCGGAGCAATTTGGCACGTTGAAGCTCGGTGATCACCATTTGCGGATTTTTCGGCGTCGGTGTCGGAGACGGTTTTGGCGTTGGCGAAGGCGAGGGGTTCATTTTTGTTGTCGCAGTTTCCTTCGTCATCGTGGATTTTGACAGATCCACGCTCGATTCCATTTTGCCGTCCATCGCGACAGGCGTAATGAGCGGAACCGAGGAAGACGGTGTCGGACTCGGCGTCGGCGTCGGCGTCGGCGGAGGCTTTGGCGGATTGTATTGTTCGGCAAGCGTCGGCGTCGGCAGATTGAGCGTCGGCAGCTTGTCCAGACGCTTTTGCAGTGCCGAATCATCG
>JAYUDV010000011.1:0-2827 GCA_043739565.1 Chloracidobacterium sp. | reverse complement strand
GGAACACGTTACGTCCGATTCCCGGCTTGTGGGTAAAGGGATTACCGTTGAAAGGAAGTACCGTGTTGAAATATCTACTGCATCCCGGAGCAACGTTGCAATCGGCGCCTGCAATGAGGTTATTTGGAAAGATCCCGCCCGGTTGCAGAAAATTTGCGTTCGTATTGGCGAGCGGCTGTTTGCCGAAAAACTGCGTCGGACGCGGATCGCAGAAATTATTCGTCGTCGTTCCTAGAAGACAGCCAAATAATTTTGGAGTGAACGGGAACCCTGTATGGTGAGTCACGATCGCATTGATCTGCCAACCTCCGAGTAATTTGCCGGTCCAGTTGCTGTGATCCTTGAAAAAAGGCAAATCCCATAGGACCGATGCCGTGATGAAATGTTTTACATCGAAATCCGACGGTCCGCGTTCTTCACGCTGATCCACCGGAAAACTTTGGTTTGTCGCTCCCGTCGGCCCTTCGAATGAAGTCGTGTCGATACTCTTGCTAAATCTGTAGTTGATATCGAAGGAAACTTGCTTCATAAGCCGTCCCTGCAACCGGGCGATCATGGCATTGTAATTGGTATTGACATCAGGACTCGCATAGTACGCCGCAAAAATCGCCGGATTCGTTGAGGGCCCAGTGATATGCAGCGGTAGAATACGTACGAATTTGTGACCTGCGCTTCCCTGATAGCCAAGTGTCGCCACCATATTCAGCGGCAATTGATATTGGCCCTCCAGCGAGTAGCGATAGACATACGCGGTCGGCAATTTACGCGGCGCGGCGTAAATTTCAATCGATCCGTTATTTGGCAATCCGTTGGCAGGATTGGTTCCACCGCCCAGAACCGGGTTTCTGGGATAGCCAGTTATCGTACCGTCCGCACTGGCAACAAAAGTGATCTGGCCGCCAGCAAACGGTGTTCCAAAATCGGTCGATGCAGTTCCGCAACAAATGCCGAAATTAAATCCATTAGGCGGATTACGACGTGCATTCGCAAGCAGGGCGTTAGGTAAACGGTCATAACCGATTCCGCCGCCGCCGCGAATCACAAGCTTGTTGGTAAATCGCTCAGGACTCCATGCAAACCCAAGCTGAGGGCCAAAATTATTAAGATCTTTATTGTAAAAAGTCTTATCGGTCGAGATCTTCGCACCCGCTAGTCCCCCATTTGCATCGGGGATCAGGTTTCCCAATACACCACCCGCAGCCGTGATCGGAGAATAGTATGACCAACGCAAACCGAGATTCAGGGTCAAATTCGGACGGAATTTCCAATCGTCCTGTGCGAAAAAGGCTAATTCGCTCGTGGTAAATTTTGTATTATTCGCTGCGGGCTTGCCGGTTTGATCTGCGGTGATCTGTTCGAAAATCGGCGTCCCGTTTGCAAAATTCCAGGGACGAACAAAAGAATATAACGGTCTGGCGCCGCCGGGTTCGCCATTGTTATTCAGATCGCGACGGTACTCGGCCCCGAATTTGAGAACTTGATTGCCCCAAATCTTTGTCAAATTATCTCTAAAATCAAACTGTTTCTCGGTGATAACGCCCGGCGTATTCGTACCACGCTGAGCTCCATACCTTAACCGGTCGCCAAAGATGCCTTCGATCTCGATTCGCGGAAGCCCAAAATCAGAATTTGGATTTGATTTGGTTTCGTCAAATCCCCATCGGGTTAGGTTGAATCGAGCCTCGTTGATCATTGTCGAAGATATGCTACGCGTATATATAAATCCTAAAGCGTAGCTAAAACGTTTCGAATTGATATCCGCCATAGGGCGGCTCTGTGCCGAGGTGTCGGCGGTAAAGGCCCGGGTCGGTACTATATATGATGAGATTGCCAGCTTGTCCTTTTTAGTGACCTCGTAATCTATGCGTGTAAAATATTGACCGCCGGTAAAGCTCCTGGGATTCAACAACTGTGCAAACTGAAGGTCCGCAACGCCGTCAAAACCACCGCCGGAATTAAGGCCGAGCGGCACATAGGTTCCGTAGGTTCCGGTAATAGAGCCGATGTCAAATCCGTTCCCGACAACCTGACACGGGATGTTGATACCCGCGCTCGCGCATGTTCCTCCCAATATCGAGACTACACGAGGCGTGACGCCAGCCGCCGACAAGACACGGGACGTTAACGTGGATGGGCGGGCAGAGATAATGCCCTGTCGGAAAGATGTGGTGTCGATCAACGCATTATAAGTGTTTGCAGAATTTTCTTTGACACCTTCGTATGAGAAAAAGAAAAACAGCTTTTCTTTGACAATCGGGCCGCCGAAGCTGCCTCCGAATGTCTTGTACCTTCGTTCGACGCGGGTCGGTTTTGCGAAAACAACCCCAGGAACTCCATTAAATTTGTTGAAAGAGTTAAGATTGGGCTGGTCTAATTTGAAAAAACCGCTGCCGTGCCACTGATTTGTGCCGTTTTGCGAAACCACGCGTATTTGAGCTCCGCTGTTGCGGCCATCTTCGGCGGAATAGGTGCTGGAAGTTACCTGAACCTCTTTGACGCTTTCCTGACTCGGCGTAATAACCGCTGCCCCGCCCCACGTTTGACTATTTACGCTCGTTCCGTCGATCTGGTAATTATTCGCGGAAACCCTCTGACCGTTGGCCGAAATGGGCTGGGCATTTTCGGTCTGAAAGATCGAATTATTCGAACCGCCCGGGCCGCTCGTGTTCGGCAGATAAACCGAATTGCCGTCCGCGCTTCGCGCTCCGGCCCCGAATACTCCGGGTGCGAGCCTTGCCAGTTCGTATGGATCACGTCCTTGCTGCGGAAGACGCAAGATTTCTTCGGTGCTTAGCGTTTTCCGAATGTTCGCGTCCTCTGTTTGCAA
>JAYUDV010000010.1:0-2827 GCA_043739565.1 Chloracidobacterium sp. | reverse complement strand
CGAGGAGGGTCGTCAGTGCGACGCCGCTCCTATATCGCTCCAGTAGCTCATCAGGGTCATAGCCCACGCCAATGGGATTCGCGGCAAAGTCGTCGGTCTGCATCATGGCATTTGCCTCCTCGACCGTACACGTGTCAACTTGAAACTCCATACGGTTTCCATCAGGGTCTTGGTAATACAACGAAAGTGTCATGCCATGGTGGACTGGCCAATACGGAGCTATGCTTACATCCTTTAACCGGGCGTAAGTGTCGAGTAGGTCTCCGACGTTCGCATAAGTGTAGGCTACGTGGTTTACGCCCACGTCGGTCCGCTCTGCCTCCGATCCATTAGTTGGTTTTAGAATCGACATGTTGGCAAAGGCAAAACGGTGGTGTTCGTCGTCGTATGTTAGGAACGCGAACACAGGATTTTGATATACCACTTTCGCCTCGAAGACCCTTTCGTACCAGTCGATCATTTCGTCAAAGCGTCTTGTCATATAGACGACGTGGGCGAGTTTAGAAGGTTTTGCCATATTATGATCTCCTTATCTTCCCAGCTAGTTATAAGCGTGCGTACCGAGTATAGCTAAATTATCTTACGACCTCAATCTATAAAGCATCCTCGAACGGAATGGTCTAGCGGACGTGTGCGATGCCGCCCTTCAATCAACTTCAATCTCGTCAGGTTGAAGATATACAACCTTTCCGTCCCGCGAGATTACCATCGGAACTCCGGCTTCTTTGTGCTTTCGACGAGCTTCCTTTATACCTTTCTCGAGCGCACGACGGATGATTTCGGTCATCTCGGGACTGCAAAGATTAAAGTTTTCGCCCAGGCCGCCCTTACCTAGGTCATAGATCGCAGTAATATCATTAAATTCATCGTCGTCTTCGAAGTCGTCGTCCATATCTACTAACCTACGGTCTCAATCTATACAACATCCTCGGAAACGGAATTTCACGCATAACCTAGCCAACCTCGAAGCGATCTATCAACTGCTTCGGCATCATTTTGACCTAGTTCTCCCAGTGATTTCAAAACAAGCTTATCGTGGATCGTAAATATTGCACGTTTGACAGAGGTTGGAACGTTAAGGCCAGCAGATTTCCAATCGGTCAAAGCAAATTCACCGGGCTGGAGACCGGTTGACCTGCTCGTGAGAGCGACAACAAAAAGGTCATGGGACGGATGTTTACCGTTGACCACGACCGCAGGCCGGACTTTGGAGTTTGTCAGGTCGGAGAAAGGATATCTAACTAGAATGACATCATTTATTGAGTAATTCGGCATAAACGTCATCCTCAGCATTATCCCAGATCTCGTCGAGTGATTCTTGACTCGCCGCCATCCAAAATTCAGTGTCGTCTTCGGCCACAATCGTGACCATTGCCTTCGTTCCGTCAGGAAATGAAATATCGTTAACCGGGATAAAATGTCCGTTCTTCACAATAGCTTCGATAGTGTTAATCATGGTAATCAGGCCTCCTCTTTAGCATCACCTATATCGGACGTATTTTCATCGGATTCGACAATCTCGTCCAATATCGTAACCAAAGCTCTATGAACTCCAGTAAGTCTAACTTCTTCAAGCAATGTCACATTACCGTTTCTATCGATAATCGCATCATATGTTTGATACATAAGAATTCTCTTAAGTCTGATATTAACACGACTACGGCCGGAGTCTATTCAACATCCTCGGAAACGGGATAGTTTCGCGGACGTGTTCGATGCCGGACATCCATGCGACGGTGCGTTCGATGCCCATGCCGAATCCGGCGTGTGGGACGCTGCCATAGCGGCGGAGGTCGAGGTACCATTCGAAGGTTTCCTGTGGCAGATTGTGGTGTTTTAGCTGTTCCTCAAGGTATTCAAGCGAGGTCGCGCGTTCGCCGCCGCCGATGATCTCGCCATAGCCTTCGGGAGCGAGCAGATCAATGCCGAGGGCACATTCCGGGCGATCCTTATCGACCTCAAAGTAAAATCCCTTGATCGCGGCGGGGAAATGATGGACAAAGATCGGTTTGCCATGCTGATTCGATAAATAAGTCTCATCCGGTGCACCAAAATCGCCACCCCATTCAAAATTGTTCTCAAGCTCGCCCTTGGCGTGGCCCTCTTGCAGCATTTTGACGGCATCGTCGTAGTGCAGACGTGGGAAGGGGGAATTGATGGCTTCGAGGATAGTGGTGTCGCGTTCGAGTGCTTTTAGCTCTTCCTGTCGGTCGGTGAGAACACGCTCGACGATGGCAAGAATCAGCCCCTCGCCGAGGTCCATCATATCCTCGTAGCCGGCGTAGGCGACCTCGGGCTCGACCATCCAGAACTCGGTCAGATGACGGCGCGTCTTCGACTTTTCCGCGCGGAACGTCGGCCCGAATGCGTACGATTTGCCAAACGCGGCAGCGGTCGCCTCGTTGTAAAGCTGTCCCGATTGCGTCAGATAAGCCTTGTCGTCGCCAAAATAATCGACCTCAAACAGCGTCGTCGTTCCCTCGCACGCCGCTGGTGTAAAGATCGGCGTGTCGGCGAGCGTAAAGCCGTTGCTGTCGAAATAATCGCGTACGGCCTTGATAACGGTGTGTCGAATCTTCAAAACCGCGTGCTGCTTTTTTGAGCGAATCCACAGATGCCGGTTGTCCATCAGGAACTCGGTGCCGTGCTCCTTTGGCGTGATCGGATAGTCGTGGACGTTTTGCAGGACCTCGAGGCCTGTGACGTCGAGTTCGACGCCAAGCGACGAGCGCGTGTCTTCCTTAACTGTGCCGGTCACGATGATCGAGCTTTCCTGACCCAGCGAATCGGCGAGATCGTATAATGCTTCGTCATTCGGCTTAAAGAC
>JAYUDV010000009.1:0-2839 GCA_043739565.1 Chloracidobacterium sp. | reverse complement strand
TACGACCATTTCGGCGCAAAACGTGCAAAAGGATTTCAAACTTACGCCTGCGGATGTGCGAGCCGAGGCGACCGTGACGGTCAGCGACGATGACGGCCACGCCGTCGATACAACGCGCATTACCGTCGGCGGCACCATCACGGAAAGGGAGATCGAGGAAATTCCGAATAATACACGCAACGCCCTCGATCTGGTCTTAACGCTCGGCGGAACGTCCGAAGAGCAGCTTTCGACCAGCGGTCTGGCGGAAGATAGGAATGTTAATTCCCCTACTGCGCCGCTGGAGCAGGGCAATTTTTCAGTTTCAGGCGGCACCGCGTATTCAAATAATCTAACGATTGACGGCCTCGACAATAATGACGACCGATCCTCACGCGACAGATTTCAACCGTCGATCGAATCTATAGCAGAAGTACAGGTAATCTCTAACCAGTTTTCGGCCGAGTACGGACGTGCATCAGGCGGACGCATTAACCTGCGAACCAAAGCCGGCGGCAACAAATTGCGCGGACGTGCGTTCATGTTTTTTCGGGATGACAATTTGAACGCGAATAGCTGGTACAACAATAGCCGAGGGTTTGCGCGTCAGCCATTGACTGAATACAATCCGGGATTTACGCTCAGCGGCCCGGTCAGATTGCCTTTTTACAATGGGCGGAACAAAACTTTCTTTTCGGTCGCGTATGAGTACGACAATATTCAGGACACGACATTTGTTGACACATTCTTACCTGTTGGAGCTAATCCGCGTTTTCCTCTGCCAGCAGGTAATTCTCCGTGTCCCAGCGGAATCACGTGCACGGACGCAAGCAGCTCTCCGGCAACGCCAATTGCGGTGTATCAGGCGACATTACCCACGCCAAATCTAAATCACACACTCACGGCCCGAATCGACCATAATTTCACACATAGCAACAGTTTTACATTCGGTTTCCAGTTTGGCAGGCGTCACAACCAGCGGACGACCGGAACGTCGACAACACGGCTCGACGACGCCCTACAGGTGAGAAACAGCGCTACCGATGCCTACAATTTTACAGATAATCAGGTTTTTGGGTCGAAAGCTGTAAATCAGATTCGCGGACAGTATTCGATATTTGAGCCAAGTTTTCAAACAAACGACCCGCTTGATCCCGTGGTTCTAATATCCTATAGAAATCCGTTTACAGCTACTACCCAAACTTTGATTGCCGGAAATTCTACTTCGGCGATCACGGGTGATTCGACCGGATTCCCGCAAAACCGAACCGAAAAGCGTTATCAGATACAAGACTCGTTTTCTTATCTGGCCGGCCCGCATTCATTAAAGATGGGGTTTGACGTGCAACGAGTCAACTCCGCAGCTATCGGGTTGGGCGACGCGACCGGAACATTTAATTTTACGGGCATTCTTAATTTTCAAACCAATTCTATTTCCCGCTATCGTCAAAATTTTGGCACGAGAACCGACGTCGTTAACACGTACTCAGGTTACTTTTTTAATGATGAATTTAAGCCGTGGTCAAACGTAACCTTGAGCTACGGTTTGAGATACGAGCGGGAAACCGCCGTTTCTGACAATAATAATTTTGGCCCGAGGGTCGGCCTTAGCTGGTCGCCGTTCAAGGATCGAAAGGGCGTGATACGAGTCGGCAGCGGCATCTTTTATAATCGCGTACTTTTGCGAACAGTAGCCGATTCCATTCAAAATACGGGTGGTAACCAAGTTTCCTTTGATTCGAATACCATCGGAACCTCGGCAAGCGACCCGAGACGGACGTTTATACTTGGAGCGATTTCTTCGAACTTTCCAAATACCTATCTATCGGTTGACGCATTGCGAGCATTAGTCAACACCACATGCCCGACCGTTCCTGCTCCACCTGGGCCGTGCAATTCGAATACGGGCTTTTCAACGGGCGGCGTTTCGAGCGGCGGAAATCCACTACGCACTGTAGACGCCAACCTAAAGATACCGGAAAGCTATCAATTCAACGTCGGTTTTGAGCGTGAAGTTATCAAAGGCTGGGTTTTCGAGGCAAATTACACGGTGAATAAGACGGTTCATCTCTGGCGCGATTCTAACCCGAATGTGCCCCGGGTTCCGGCCGGTTTTGCCGATTGGACATCATATTTAATAACACACCCCTACGCTTTGTCTGCGACCAGGCAGTACACGTTTTACCTGGGCACAAACACGGGCGACGGCAGCGGCCTTTCAACGGTAATAAATCCGCCGCCCGGTGTTCCGCTTGCAACACCCTGCTCGACAACATCCGTAAACTGTTTCGTGAATCTCAATACGATCAGCACGACGAGCACGGCTCCAGCAATTGCCACAACAGGGTTAAATAATGCCGCGACGGGCGGTCCTATCGGAATCGCGTTGGCCGCGATCGCTCAATTTCGGCCGGATCAAACAGTTCAGGAAACGTCCCGGATCGGCTCACGCGGAAATGCTTTTTATCAGGGTTTGATTCTTGAACTGCGAAGCCGTTACCACAAACTTAGGAATGGTTTTGGAGCCACTTTCCGCATGGCCTATACGCTATCGAGCACGCTGGACGACGGGCTGAATAATACATCAAATGCCGAGGTCAACGGGGATTTTAGCCGTGAATGGGCCAGAAACTTACAGGATCGGCGACATCGTTTTGCTTTGTCCGGAACCTTTGACACGCCCTGGTGGTTTGGCAAGCTAAAATTCTCGCCTCTTTTCCGTTATGGAAGTTCGGCACCATTTAATTTGGGCGACGGAGGTTCGGATCGTAATCTGGACGACGTGAGCACCGATCGCCTAAATTTTAGCGGTAATCTGGCCGATATCAAATCGCGTCGGCCTGGATCGCCAGTACCCGAC
>JAYUDV010000008.1:0-2839 GCA_043739565.1 Chloracidobacterium sp. | reverse complement strand
TGCGCCGCGAATCTCAATATGCCACATTGATTGAGCAGTCGCGCCAGCGCCATGAACAATTTAAGCGCAAGTTCTTTTGAGTATCATTTTACCGCCGTTAGCTCCAGAGCTACGGGGCGGCAGTACTCGAAGACTGCGCATTTGCGGATACAGGCGCGACCGGCAGGTTTCAACCACGTCTCTCCGACCAATAATGTCTTTAACATCTGGCGGCAGCCCGCCATTTCAGGTGACGAATTTTCAAACCGGACTCATTTTCAACTTTGCCTATTCGCCTGACGGCAGACAACTCGCCCTCGCGCGCGGTGCTTTCGAGCGTGACAGTCGTGTTTATCAGGAATTTTTAATAAGATACGAACATGATAGGGTCTCGGTCCCACCCTTCTTCAAGGCCGCCGGTCCGGGTCTCGAATTTAGAGAATTAGGCATGTGCTCATTCGACGGCATTGACGGTGACTGGCGACTATTTACGGTTGTTCGCTGACTGGAGCGTCAAGCATCCCTGCTTGCTCAAAGGCGTTTGATATGCAGGACAAAAGCAAAATCTTTCTAATAATCGGTGCCGGGCCGTGCGGCCTGTCGCATGCCAAAGCGCTCAAGGATGCCGGAATCGCTTACGATCAGGTCGAGGCGGACGATGAAGTTGGAGGCAACTGGTATCACGGCACATACCGCACGGCTCACATCATCTCGTCGCGAAAAACGACGGAATTTACAGACTTTCCGATGCCGTCCGACTATCCAGATTTTCCAAGCCAGCGGCAGATGGGCGATTATTATAAGCTCTACACCGACACGTTTTCCTTAAGGCCGCAGATAGAATTTAATACCAAGGTGACAGCGGTAAAACCGCGAGCCGACGAGCTGTGGGACGTTGAACTGGCAAACGGCGAGCAGCGTGTCTATAAAGGCGTCCTTGTGTGCAACGGCCATCATTGGCACAAGCGATTCCCCACGTATCCGGGTGAATTTACCGGTGAGTATATTCACTCGAAAGATTTCAAGGATCCGAAACAGCTTGAGGCAAAACGCGTGTTAGTCATCGGCGGCGGCAATTCGGCGTGCGACGTCGTTTCTGAGGCGGCTCGTGTTTCCGAAACGGCGCATCTGAGCCTGCGTCGCGGATATTGGATGACGCCTAAAACAGTTTTCGGCAAGCCGTCGATCGAATCGCCGCTTGTGCATCTGCCGGTATTTTTACAGAGGCTGCTGCTGCGAGGGTTGCTGCGGGTCGTCGTCGGTAAATATGAAGATTATGGACTGCCGAAGCCGGACCATAAGATATTTGAACGACATCCGACGATCAGCACCGAAATATTTCACTATCTAAAGCACGGGCGAATAAAGCCTCGGCCGGATGTTGCCCTGTTTGATGGTAAAACGGTCCATTTTACGGACGGGACGAGCGACGAATTTGACATGATCGTGGCCGCGACCGGATTTTATCTGAGTTTCCCGTTTCTGCCCGAGGGCATGGTGCCGATGAAAAACGAGCAGCTTGCTATGATTTACGGTGGATGCGTGCTGCCTGCGTATAAGCACTTTTACCTGATCGGTACGCAGCAGGTTAGATACGGCATCGGGCCGCTGCTGACGCCCGGCTCGCGGCTCGTCGCGAAGATGATCAGGCTACAGGATCAAATGGAATTGCCTATTGGCCTCGTTCTGAAGGAATCTGGTTATCCATTGCCGGATACGCATCTTGTCGATCCGATCCGTTCGCTCCGGTTGATGAAAATCGCAAATTACACTCTGCCGAGGCTTTTGAAAAAAGAGCGGCGGCTTCGTAAACGAATAAAAGCTGAGAAGGTTTTGAATTTACAGATCATTTCCGATCCCGAAATGCAGGTATATTAATTCACGGCCAAGAACCGCCAAACCGATCAACTAAAGATTGATCGGCCGAATAACGTTTTTTGGTTTTAGGAGTTGGATCTGCATCGTAAAAATAATGCAGAAGCCCACGCGTAAGCAAGGGCGTAACGCGATCATTATGTGGACGTTACGCCCTTGCTTATGCGTGGGCTTCTGCAACGCGCGACGCCGGAACTCGACAAATTCACCCGCTTTGTGTCAGAATTCTTCTTCTGTTCACATTTTGATTCAGAAAGTAGTTCAAGGAGAATTTAGTTTTAGATGTCAGAAGAAGCAGTTCAGACCGCCGCGGCGGCAGTAGAAACGCCGACGATCACGGAAGACGTGTCGTATCAGGCGGTCGAAAAAGAAGGAACGGTAACGGCGATCTGGGAAATGCAGGGGCAAAAGCACCTTCGCACCATTGACCCGCGTTCGATCGAGGGCAAGCAGATCCTTGCTCTGTTCGAAACCGCAGGGTAAGCCACTTCCGTCCACGAAATTACACGAAGGTTCACGAAATATTATTCGTGGGTCTTCGTGTTTTTTCGTGGTTCCTAATCCGCGAAACGGATGACAGAATATAGCCCCAGGCGTAAGCCTGGGGAAACGTCGCCCTCACCGATCTAGCCCGCATCGCGGGTGACAGGGATCAACTGTGTAATAGGATGAGAGGTATTTGCAAGGATTCGTCCGTTGAATTCATTGACTGAAACTACTCCAACTCCGGTCGATGTCAGAAATATCGCATCGGCCTCATTTAGCACCTCGATTTCGGCCTCGACCTCGGCACATTCCATCTTTTCCAACATAAATTCACGCGTCGTCCCGGCAAGGCATCCGGTTTTAAGGCTCGGCGTAAATAGCACATTATCTTTCAGCCAAAATCACTAGTGTCCCAACGTTAGTTCCGGGAGTTCCCGGAAGATATTGAAATATAACATGTTAGATGCCATTTTAAGATTTATCGATTTGAAATTGGATG
>JAYUDV010000007.1:0-7407 GCA_043739565.1 Chloracidobacterium sp. | reverse complement strand
GCGACGTCTATTCGATAAACGGCTTTACAAGCGAGGGCCGCCGCAATGTGAAGTTTTATGTCGTAAAGGATTTTGCCGAGAAATACTCCGATGTGATCGAGCGGCGCATCGGCGGCATCACGTTTCAAAACAACACGCGTCTCGGCGCCGCGATCCGCCATGCGTCGGCCAAACTACTAAAGCAAGAGGCTCGCACAAAGCTGCTCATCATCCTGACCGACGGTCGGCCGTACGATCACGATTACGGCGACGCACGGTACGCCCGCGAAGACGTTCGGGAAGCCCTAACCGAAACAAAAATGTCCGGTGTAACTCCGTTTTGTATCACGATCGACCGCGAATCCGAGGCAGAACTCAAAGATCTCTACGGCAATGTCGGCTACACGATCATCGACGATGTGCTAAGTTTGCCCGAAAGAATGCCGAATATTTATCGGCGGTTGACGAGTTAATTCCACCAAAAATCTGATATAATTTTCCCGCGATGAACCTCGAAGATTATTTTAATTTTTTGGCGGAAGACGTACGTCTCAAAGGCTCGCGCATCGGTATCGAAACTGTGCTATACGAATACATCTATCGCGCAAAAACGGCGGAGCAAATGGCCGATAGGTTTCCATCACTCACACTCGAACAAATATACGCGACGATTCTTTACTATCTGCACAATCGTGAAAAAGTCGAAGCGTATTTGCTTGATGGTCTAAATTTCAGCCGCGAAATGCGGCAAAAACAAGCTGAAAATCCCTCGCCGGCGGTTCTCCGGTTAAGGAAATTAAAAGCCGAAAGGTCATTATCCACAGTTTGACGAATGAGCGTGATTCGCTACCTCTTAGACGAAAACGTCAACCCGATTCTGCGCTCCGCATTGTTACGCGATGAGCCAACTCTGACTGTTTGGCAGATTGGAATACTGGACGCACAACCTCTTGGTACACTTGATCCTGAAATTCTGGTTTGGTGCGAGGAAATGGCTTTATTCTAGTCACGAATAACCGCAGATCAATGCCAGTTCACCTTAGAGACCATTTGGCAATGGGCCGTCATGTGGCCGGTATTTTTATCTTGAATGCCGAGTGGAGCATTGGAGAAACGACAAACGAACTTTTGCTAATTGCTTTGGCGGCTGCGTTGGAAGAATACTATGACCAAACAATCTATTTGCCGGTGAGTTGATTTGTTTTGATATCCCGGAGCAGCGGAACAAAGGGTTGATTGCAGAATACAGAGTTAGAATAACGGGAAAAATCTGACCTATGGGCAAATCCAAAACAGTCTTCCTCTTCGACGTTGATAACACGCTGCTCGACAACGACCGCGTCACGCTGGATCTCAGGCGTTTTTTGGACAGAGAGGTCGGCGTCGAGCGAAGCGCTGTTTATTGGGAAATTTTTGAGGAACTGCGCCGTGAGCTTGGCTACGCCGATTACCTTGGCGCCCTGCAGAGATACAGGCTGCAACATCCTTACGACTCGCATTTGCTCGCGGTTTCGACCTATTTGATCAATTATCCATTTGCCAACCGCCTGTTTCCGAATTCGCTTGACGTTATTGAACTATGCAGCCAGCTCGGAACCGTCGTAATCCTGACGGATGGTGATGTCGTTTTTCAGCCGCGTAAGATCGAAAGGTCCGGCCTGTTTGAGGCCGTAAGCGGTAACATTTTGATCTACGTCCATAAAGAACAGGAGCTGGCCGACGTCGAAAGCCGCTATCCAGCCGAAAAATACGTTCTCGTCGATGATAAAGTACGTATTTTGTCGGCCATAAAAGAAATTTGGGGCAGTCGGGTAACGACCATTTTTCCGCGTCAAGGCCACTATGCCCTCGACGCGGCGGCCGTGGCAAAATATCCGGCGGCCGACATCACCGTCGAGCGCATCGGCGATCTCCTTAATATCGATTCCTTCTAAATCCTAAAATATTAAGCGATTTCTGCGTCTCACTCTGCGGCCTCTGCGTTCAACCGATCTTGAGTAAGGATCAGCACGATCTTAATAGGCCAAATTCCCACAATTGGTGGTCGTACCCGTATTCTGCTAACGTTTAACCTTACGCTATGAATATCGTCTCGCTCGAAAATGTCTCAAAAAACTACGGCTTTCGCCCGCTTTTTGAGAATGTAACACTCGGTCTTGAGGATCGCGATAAGATCGGAATTATCGGTGCGAACGGTTCGGGCAAGACTACTCTTTTGCGGATAATCGCGGGACAGGAAGTGCCGGATACGGGCCGCGTTGTTCGCTCAAAGGGCAAATCGCTTGCCTATTTATCTCAAAATCCGACGTATGACGAAAACCTGACCGTGCTTGAGACGATCTTTGCGTCGAGCAGCGGTGTGATGCAGACGATCCGCGATTATGAGGATGTTTGTCACGACCTGGCTACGGGCATCGATGACGCAAATCTACTCGCTCGCATGTCTTATCTACAGCATGATCTCGAGATGAACGGCGGCTGGGAGATCGAGACGAATGCCCGTGCCGTCCTCACAAGGCTTGACATTACCGACACGTCAGCAAAGATGGGAAACCTCTCCGGCGGCCAGCGAAAGCGTGTCGCTCTAGCCCACGAGTTGATTTTCAAACCCGACATTCTGATCCTCGACGAACCGACCAATCACCTTGACGCCGACACGATCGAGTGGCTCGAATCGTATCTCGGGCGTTACACCGGCGTGCTGCTGCTCGTGACGCATGACCGGTACTTTCTCGATCGCGTCACGGATCGCATTTTTGAGGTTGATCGCGGCACGGTGCAAAATTTTAACGGTAATTACGCATATTACCTTGAGAAAAAGGCCGAACAGGACGAGCTCCGCGCCGTCGAGGGACACAAACGCACTCAGTTGATCCGAAAGGAACTCGCCTGGCTCCGTCGCGGAGCTAAGGCCAGAACCCGCAAATCCAAACACCGCATCGCAGCCGCATACACACTCATGGACGCGCCCAAAGAGGCGCCTAAGGGCGAGGTCGATATCGCGATCGGCTCCAAACGCCTCGGGTCAAAGGTCATCGAGATCAACAATATTTCGAAATCGTACGGCGACGTGAATCTGATCAACGATTTTACCTATCTGCTAAAACGCGACGACCGGATTGGAATCATAGGTGCCAACGGCAGCGGCAAAACCACGCTGCTCGATATGATAACCGGACGTGTCGAACCGACCGGCGGCGAGATTGCCGTCGGCCAAACCGTCCATATCGGCTACTACGATCAGGAAAGCCGTGCCCTCAACGACGAACAGCGTGTCATCGACTACATCCGCGACGTGGCGGAATACGTCACCACCAACGAAGGCGTCCAAATAACGGCGGGCAAGATGCTTGAGAGATTTCTATTTGAGCCGGCCGCTCAGTACGCGGTCATCGGCAATCTCTCTGGCGGAGAACGCCGCCGCCTTTATCTGCTGCGAATCCTGATGGGTAGCCCAAACGTGCTGCTGCTCGACGAGCCGACCAACGACCTCGACATCCCGACGCTGATCGCACTCGAAGAATACCTCGACGATTTCGCCGGTGCATTGATCGTCGTCAGCCACGACCGCTATTTCCTCGACCGCACCATCGAAAACGTCTTCCGCTTCGAACCCGGCGGCACGGTGCGCGAATACCCCGGCGACTACACCGCCTATCTCGCCGCCCACGAACGTGAGCAATCCGCGCGAAAAGTCCTTAGCTCCCCTCCTGCCAGAGGAAGGGTGGACGCCGTTTCGGCGGATGGGATGGCGGGAGGCAACCGAGGCCTTCAAGCCGCCGAAAAGCCAAAGTCAAAAAAACTAAGTTTTAAAGAAATGCGTGAGTTCGAAGCGGTCGAATTGCGTATCGCCGAAACGGAAAAACGCCTCCCCGAGATCGAAAAAGAACTCGCCGCCGCCGCCACCGATGCCGGCAGCGTTCACGCGCTATTTGTCGAGCAACAAAGTCTCAACACCCAACTCGAAACCGACCTCTCCCGCTGGGCCGAACTCGCCGAACGGGTTGAAGGTTGATAATAAACATGAGCGTTAAAGAACTTGGCTATCAGAAGACACCGCTTGGCGAGCTAACACTTCGCCGAAGGCCGGAGCCGCGGTTGCAGAACCAGGAGGTTTTTGAGGTAAAGCTCGGCGAGGAATATCTGATGTCGAGCCTTTTTACCGAGAGCGAGCGACAGCTCGCGACGCTTGGGCTTGCACCGCTCGAAGGCGAGCTGGATGTCGTGATCGGTGGTTTGGGATTGGGCTATACCGCCGCCGAGGCCTTGAAAAACAAAAGGTTACGCCGCCTGCTCGTCATCGATCTTTTTCAGGCAGTGATCGACTGGCATCAGGCCGGGCTTGTCCCGATGGGAAAGGTTCTAACCGAAGATGTCAGATGCGAGCTGCGGCAAGGCGATTTTTTTGACCTTGCATGCACTGGCTTCGATACGTCTGCACCCGAACGCAAGTTTGACGCGGTGCTCTTAGATATCGACCATTCGCCCGAGCACCATCTTGACGCCGGAAACAAATCCTTCTACACCGCTGAGGGACTCGGATCAGTGCAAAGCCAAATAAAACCCGGCGGATGCTTCGCCCTCTGGTCCAACGACCCGGCAAATGAGGACTTCACCGCACATCTCACATCGGTATTCGGCTTCGCAAACGCCCACAACATCGAGTTTCCAAATCCGTACACGGGCTCAATGTCTGTCAATGCCGTCTACGTTGCTAAAGAACATCGATAAGCGGCAATGATTCGATATCTGCTCAACACTTTTCACTTTTCCACCTTTCCTAGCGCTCCATCCGGGCGGGCGATATCTTTTAGCTGAGAGTAGGGGATGATCACCGTCTGCGGCCCATCGGCATAGGAGGCGACCTGGTACGGTGGAAAAGTGATGAGCAGCCCTTTTTTTGTCACGTTCCAGTTTGAGTAATTTTCCGCAGTCGGCTTTGCGCCGTCCTCAAAAATGTCCTGTGCGAGGCCCCTGTTCTCGCCGCTGTCCGGGTCTTTGCGGCCTTTCAGATCACGCATCGCATAGGCGGAGATCGTCGTGAGATATTTCGCGCCGGGCTTGAATAGGTCTGCGAGCTTTAGCTCACGGCCACTTTTAAGATCGTAGGTCAGCGTAAACGTGCCATGGTTTCCATGAGCTCCGCCCGTAAAGGTCTCCTCGCTAAAGTTAACGCTGATCAGGTCGTCGTCCGCATACTCTACGTTGTACCCGACATCGATGTAGTTGCCCATATCGCTGCCCATTCGCCGGATATCCGCAGCCGTCATACCCGCTAGGTCCTTTCTAAACCCCGCGAGCGATTTCATCACGCTGGCCTTGGCGGCCTGGTTAAAGCCGGCGGCGTTTGGATTGCCCGACAGTTCGGGGTACTCGGCCGAAAGGGTGGCCTTCTTTAGCTTTATCGATTCCTTAAACTCGCGGGTCGTGATCTGCGTGGTCGCAAAATTGACCATCTGCTCAAACGCGTAAAAAACCAGACCCTCGCCCGTCTGGCCGGGCTTTAGCCAATTGCCCTCGATCAACGCTCCGGAATCGTTCGCATCTTCCTTCCATTTACCCTTAAATTCACCGGTTTGCTTGCCCGCGGCATCAGATTCTTGCATGGTAAAACTGCCGTCAGCCGCGATCTTGCCCGTGAGCGTCAACCGGCTCGCACTTCCCGATTTACGGTAAAAGTAGCTGCCCTTCAAGCTGTCACCGTCGCGCTTGATGTCCATCTCTACCTTGGCATTCCCAACGCTCCCGCTAAACGCCCGTCCGGCCCTCTGCTGCAACCCAGCCGCGTCCGCCTCTCCGCCGATCACCGCACAAACCGCCGCCAGAGCGATCAAAATAACCGTCGAGAATCTATAAAACTTACTTTTCATGATCAAATTAACCTCAAGTAATAGACATCGAACTGTAAGAAAGTAACACAACGTATAGCGTTGCACCAAAGATCACTTGTCAGTAAAGATTCGATATTCATCATTCTGACTTCTGACCTCTGACTTCTGCATCCGTCAATTCCGTCTAAGTCGCCAAAAAGATCGGTGAGTGATCTATATAGAGCGAACCAAATTGTTTTGGTTATTATTTAGATTTCGCGCAAATTCTGCGACATCCGTAAAACTGCGGGCGTAAAACTCGCTCTTGAAACGCTTGCGTAAATTCTCGTCCTTAAAAACTCTTCCGCCGAGAAGAACCGGAATTTTGAGATTGGCTATTTTTTCTCTGAAATCTTTGTAATCGCGCGTCAGCCGTTCCAAATCATTTATTACCGTCGCGGAAATGCACACAAAATCTGGCGAATGCCGCACAACCTCGTCAGCCATACAATAGAGCGGCGTGGCTGCGCCAAAATTTATAACTTCAAAGCCTTCGTTTTCAACAGCTATTTGCGCCAGAAGCGTCGGCAGTTCGTGGAGGTCGCCTTCCATCGCGCAACAGATTGCCAGTTTATTTTTCATTTCGGGAATCGGAAGGGCGTTTCTAAGTTTGTATATGGCGGCCATAACGGTACGAGTTGCCAGATGTTCCTGGGTCACGCTGATTTCCTCTCGATGCCACAATTCGCCGATTTCCTGCATCGCCGGACAAATATGGCGATCAATAATTTCCGTCAACGGCTTGCCTTCCAAATGCGCGGTTATTAAAAAGTTCGTTGCCGCTTCTTCCCCTCCGTCAATCAGAGATTGAAGCAATGTTGAATTGGAATAAATTTTGTTATCACGGACGCGATTTGTCGTCCTTTTAACGGATTCGTCACCGTGACTTTGCTTTAACCCTAGTCCCTGTTCGCGCTGAAAACGAGCTACCTCTTCGGCGCGAAAACGCCGATGGCCGCCGCTGGTCCGTTCGGATTTTAAAACTCCGGCTTCTTCCCATCGTTTAACAGTCGCGTCGCTAACGCGGCACAAGCGAGCCACTTCTATTGTTGTAAATCCTTTTATGTCCGCCATCTTTATTAATATGCTACGAAAATTTTCCTGACTCTTAAAGGTGAGATAAAATTTTCTAATACTCATGTAATGATACATAAAACGCTCAATCCGTACAAATTAGAGCATTCGGACAAACGCTGAACATCGAGCCATTTAAGTGATAGTCAATGGTTCAATGTAACCTGTGAAAAAAATTATTCTTTAAGGGTTGACACTAATAAATATTTCGGATAACATTCAAATCGCACAAACCGCACACAAAGATTGAATGCAATCGTTTGGTGTTTGCGGAGACAAAGGGGAAGCATCCCTAAGAACGAACAGGAACATTGAGCATTACTACTTAATAATTTTTCAAGGAGAAAAAATAATGACAGGAACTGGAACAGCAACACAACACGCAGCTACAAACGAAGCACGGGAACATTCAGAAGGAATCGTCGCCCGGACGATTGAGCAACAAACGGCTAAATTGCCATCAGACATATTTCTTTGGGGGGCA
>JAYUDV010000006.1:0-7413 GCA_043739565.1 Chloracidobacterium sp. | reverse complement strand
CAGGCGGCGAGTTTTGCCGGACGGCCGCTGTATTTGTTTGGCACGATTGCACGTAGGCGGCGGAGGGCTTCGAGGCCGTTTTTGACGCCGTAGCCGATTGAGGCGGTTGCAGAAACCTTTTCTCCGCTTGCCGAGCTTTTATCAGTGACGGCAGCGGCGAAAGCGTCGATGTCCGCTTGCAGGCCGGTCAGAAAACCCACGGGCAGGCCAAAGGCGACGAACTGCGCTGCAAGCGGCGCGGCATTTGTCACATACGCCATGGCGGCAACGAGCAGATCCTGTTCGCTGCTGCCGTGGGGCATTCGGAAAAGGTCGCCGATGCCGGGATTGTCAACTGCCAGCGCGCGGGCCGTGCGGTTTATCGCACGCAACTCGGCCCGAAGTTCGGCGTTGGCAATATCCTTTTGCGTAACCATCTGCGAGGCCGCACCGGACATCTGTGTCACGCCGGACTGCTCCATTGCGTCGGCCGCCGCTGCGACGAGTGCAAAATTTATCGCACCAGCCGAACCCACAGGAAAATCAACGGCATTCTCAACCCCGAAATCACGCACCCGAACAAATGTGTTGTAATAGTTACGCTCTTTATCCTGCATTTGAGTTTTTTCCTCCTGACCTTTGCACAAACGAATTAATCCTTTCAATAAACCTTCGGACGCAATCAACAAATGATTTGACGCTCTGCACAACTCGTCTTACGCTCTACACAACTCATTCGACGTTATGCACAAATCATTCGTAGCGACATACAAGCCGATTTACCCTATCGATAAACTATCTGCACCAACCAACGAGCCAATTTACCCAGTCGATACGTCATTTGACGCTGCCATGCCGTCAGCCGAACACGTCCGTAGAATGGTTTACGCCCGCCCGCCTGGTTTTCAAATTGCCGATACACTGATGCCGCAGAACTGTCGATCTTTCGATTCGAATAGCAGAGCGGCACTTACAGCTAGTTACGTGGTTAAAGTAGGCTCTGAGAGTTTACCCCCCCCCCCTCAAGTTTTGTCAAGGACTATATTTGACCCAGCCACCGTGCCCGATGTGAGTTTTAACGAAGCTTCTTAGATCATTTAACCGCGAAATACACGAAAGGACGCGAATAAGATATGATTTCTTATTCGCGTCTATTGCGTAATTCGCGGGCAAATTCTTAAAGTAATGAATAGTCAGATCACCGATTTTATAAAACATCATTACCGCCATTTCAATTCGGCGGCGCTAATTGACGCGGCCGAGGCGTACAAAACACATCTGAGCGGCGGCGGGAAGATGATGATCACGCTGGCCGGAGCGATGTCGACGGCGGAGTTGGGGCTGAGCCTGGCGGAGATGATCAGGCAGGACAAGGTGCAGATCATTTCGTGTACGGGGGCGAATCTTGAGGAGGACCTATTTAACCTCGTCGCTCACGATTTTTACGAACGCGTGCCGCATTACCGCGACCTGACGCCGGCGGACGAACAGGATCTGCTGAGCCGCCACATGAACCGCGTGACCGACACCTGCATCCCCGAAATGGAAGCGATGCGGCGATTAGAGAAGGCGATGGTCGATGTCTGGACAAAGGCCGATGCGACCGGTAAGCAGTATTTTCCGCACGAATTCATGTACCAAGTGCTCAAGAACGGCTCGCTTGAGGAGTATTACCAGATCGACCTCAAAGATTCTTGGATGTACGCCGCGATGGAGAAAAATCTGCCGATGGTTGTGCCCGGATGGGAAGATTCGACGATGGGCAATATGTTCGCCGGCCATTGTATCACCGGCGACGTGCGTAACGTCCACACCGTTCGCACCGGGATCGAATATATGATGATGCTTGCAGAGTGGTACACCGCAAACGCGACTGACGATTCGACCATCGGATTTTTCCAGATCGGCGGCGGAATTGCGGGCGATTTCCCGATCTGCGTCGTCCCGATGCTCCACCAGGACCTCCAGCGTGATAACGTGCCGGTCTGGGGTTATTTCTGCCAGATTTCGGATTCGACCACCAGCTATGGTTCATATTCAGGAGCGGTTCCGAATGAAAAGATCACGTGGGGCAAACTCGAAGCGACAACGCCGAAATTCATCGTCGAATCGGATGCGTCGATCGTCGCGCCGTTGATGTTTGCTTATATACTTGGTTGGTAAGATAATTGGCCGCAGATTTACGCAGATGACGCAGATTAAGAATTGAATTTGGATTTATCTGCGTCATCCGCGTTTATCTGCGGCTAAGATCCTATCTTGCATTCAGATAACCGTCTGAAATAACATTCTCAATAGATGAAGATATTTCACGGCACCGAAAATGCCAACATTATGCGGCCGACGGTTGTGACGCTCGGCGTTTTTGACGGGCTGCATCTCGGGCATCAGAGAATAATGCAGACGGTCGTTGACCGAGCCAAGGCTATCGGTGCGGTGGCGACGGCGATCACGTTCGACCCGCATCCGCGTGCCGTGCTGCATCCAGATTCCGCACCGCCGCTGCTCCAGACCTTAGATCAGCGTCTCGCAAATTTTGAAGTGCTTGGCATCGATCAGGCGATTGTCATACCGTTTTCACGCGAGTTCGCGGCCCAGCCCGCCCAAGATTTTCTGACTGATATTATTCGCGACCGTCTTCATGCAAAAGAGGTTTATCTCGGCAAGGGCTTCGCCTTCGGCAAGAATCG
Source organism: Chloracidobacterium sp. (assembly GCA_043739565.1). GTDB lineage: Bacteria > Acidobacteriota > Blastocatellia > Pyrinomonadales > Pyrinomonadaceae > OLB17. The sequence continues at coordinate 4,744 of JAYUDV010000006.1, read as the reverse complement.
TGGCGGGAATATAACGCTTCTAAGAGAACTGAGCGGCAAGCTTGGCTTTATTGCCGATGAGGTCGAGGAGGTGCGGCTGCGCGGGACACGGATAAGCTCGTCGAAGATCCGCGATCTCCTCGCCGCGGGCCAGGTCAATCTCGCCCGCCGAATGCTCGACCGGCCATACGGGGTCGAGGGTGTCGTCATTCGCGGAAACCGTCGTGGCCACACGATCGGCTTTCCGACGGCGAACCTAAAGCCGCACAACCGCGTTATTCCGCGTTACGGCGTCTATGCAACGGCAACGCTGATCGACGGAGCTTGGCGAAAAAGCATCACGAATATCGGCGTCCGCCCGACTTTTGAATCCGATTCCGAACCATCTATCGAAACATACATATTCGACTTTGACGGCGATCTTTACGGCGACGTGCTTCGTGTACGCTTTTTATACCGTATTCGCGACGAACGTAAATTTAATGGCATCGTCGAGCTAAAGGCCCAGATCGAAAAGGACACGCGGCGTGCGAGGAACTATTTCCGCCATCAGGGCGTAAGGAATATGCTTGCGATCTTGTGAACATCGCTGAATAATCAATGAATGAATCGCCAAATATCATAGGAACAATGGTCAAAGAACCTATTGCCGGTATAAAGGGCAACGGCCTGCTCGTTCCATCAATCGAACTAGCCATCGCCAAGCAGATCTCGAATAAACAATTAATCGAGGAGGAGCGCACACTCCAAAAGGTTGAGACCGCTGTCGAGAGTAAATACCACGGCATTCGCGGTTACCTGCGGCTGTTTCAGATCTCGCGAGTTATAGCGATGCTCTCGCTTTATTTATATCTCGATCAATACGACATTCATCACAAGCAGCATTTGAAACAGGCAGCGGCTCGTCTTGAAACCGCTCGGCGCCTCACGCGGGCGGCGGTTTACGGTGAAAAGCTTTACAGTATTAGGCTTTGGGTTTTTCATACATTCATGCGCGGGTTGCGGCGTTTTTTTGTCGGTAATAGCGCAAATAAAGAATCGAATCAGGAAAACCAGGCGGTCTGGTTAAAGGAACAGCTTATCGAGCTCGGCCCGACCTTTATCAAGATCGGCCAGTCAATGGGCACGCGGGCTGATCTTCTGCCGCTGCCATTTGTAAAAGAATTGGGCAAATTGGTCGATCAGGTTCCGCCTTTTCCAAACGACGTTGCCTTTGCCCGGATTGAGCATGAGCTTGGGCGCAAGATCAACGAGGTGTACGCCGAATTTGAGCTTCAGCCGGTAGCCGCCGCGTCTTTAGGCCAGGTTTATCGTGCACGGTTCCACACCGGCGAAGAGGTCGCCATTAAGGTTCAACGGCCAAACCTCGAAGCAACCATCAAGGGCGACATCGTCATTCTCAAAAAGGTCGCTAAATTCGCCGAACGGTTTCCGCAATTAAACGAGAACGCAGATTGGGCCGGGATGTTAAAGGAATTTGACGTTACGATCCACGAGGAAATGGATTACGCGGCCGAGGGCCGAAACGCTGAGCGGTTTCGCGACAGCTTTAAGAATTGGAGTAATATTCACGTTCCCAAGATCTATTGGAATGCGACGACGGCCAAAGTGTTGACGATGGAGTTTATCCACGGCACCAAGGTCACCGATCTTGAAACTCAGCGTGAGCATAATATCTCGCCGGAAAAGGTAAATCGGCTGTTAATAAAGACTTACCTCAAGCAATTGCTCGAAGATGGCTTTTTCCACGCCGATCCGCATCCGGGTAATCTGCTGGTGATGCCGGACGGACGATTGGCGTTTTTTGATTTCGGCATGGTGGGCCGCATTACGCCGCAATTGCAGGCGAAGATGATTGACGCGTTCTTTCACGTGGTTGGAAAAGATCCGGGCGGCATCGCCGAAGACCTGATCGAGCTCGATTTCCTAAAGCCGGGAACAAACCCGAGCGTCATCAAACCTGTCGTCGAGCGAATGTTTGAGTTTCATTTCAATCTAAAGCTGAAAGACGTCAATTTCAAAGAGTTGACCTATGATCTGGCCGACGTAATGTACGATTATCCTTTCCGGCTGCCGTCGAATTTTACATACATAATGCGGGCGCTAATGACGCTCGAGGGCATCGGTATCGTTACCGATCCGGAGTTCAATTTCTTCGAAACAGCCAAGCCTTACGCCAAGGAATTTATGCTCCGCCGCGAGGGTAATGATTTTCGTAAAATGTTCGTCGATAAACTGATGGGCCGGGACGAGGGCGGCAAGATCAACTGGGATCGCACATGGAAGCTGGCGAAGATGGCATTTCGCACCGTGTTGAATTCTGGTTGACGGCATTTTGATTTGTCATTTTATGGCATTTCGCGTTAAATCGTTTCATAATGAAACTAATCGGATCGCCCCTTTTCGTTCTTTTAATGCTGGGTGCTTTTCATGCATCAGCTCAACCGATAATGTCAACACCAACCCGCATTAACGTCGTTCATATTTCAAAAGATATTCCGATAGCAGATTTAGATGATTTAGTCTGGTCAAAGACCGAGAACGTAACAACTTCAAAATATTGGTCGGGTGACGCCGCCGAAAGCGGGCGTCAATTCAAGACGCATTTAATGTGGTCGGATACGGCGCTTTACGTCCGATTTGAGGCAAATCAAAACGAACCGTTTGTGATTAACGACACGCCGGATCTGACAAAAAAGACAAGAGGCTTGTGGGATCGTGATGTGTGCGAAATCTTTCTCGCGCCCGACAAGAGTAATCGAAATAAGTATTTCGAATTCGAGATCGCCCCCACCGGCGAATGGATCGATCTTGGTATTAAACTTTTACCTGATAAGCGCGTGACCGATTGGGATTATGCGTCCGGCATGAAGTCAGCCGCTAAGATCGAAAAAGACAAGGTCGTGATGGCGATCAAGATTGACTGGAAAGCTTTCGGGAAAACACCAAAGGCCGGAGATATTTGGCTTGGCAATCTATTTCGCTGTGTCGGCAAAGATCCGACCCGCGGCTACCTGTCGTGGCAACCGACAAAAACAAAAGAGCCGAGTTTTCACGTTCCTTCAAAATTCGGCGAGTTTGCGTTTGTAAAATGAACCGCTGTTTCATTTCACCTCACACAGGGTGAAACAAATTGTTGTCAGGCCTGAAAGAGTTTTTCGTAAATTATTGAAAAACCGAGGCCCAGGCTAAACACACCCGCGCAAAGGCGGATGCCTTTATTAAGCAGATCGAAGCGATTTGCCGTAAAGTGAAACGGCAAACCGATCAGCAGGCTCATCACCATCATTCCGCCGATCGAGCCGACGCCAAAGATCAAAATATACATAATCGCGACGAGCGGCGATGGTATCGTCGGCAAGATGACCAGCATCAACGCCGCGCTCCCGGCAAGGCCGTGAACCATGCCAACGACGACAGATCGAGGGCTCAGGCGATGATGCGACACTTCGGCCTTTTCATCGTTGTGAGCATGAAAATGTGTGTGTGCCCGCTCGCCATGGTCGTGCGTATGAGTATGGATTTTTTCGCTTTGGAATAACTTGCGGAGCGCATTCAGGCCTAAAACTACCAGCATCAGGCCGACGCCGGCCTCGAGTTTTGCTTCGACCGACGCAGAGATTTGGAGCTTTAGAAAAATGACGATTAGGCCGACCGCAAATAGCGAGATCGTATGTCCAACGCCCCAAAGACCACCGACAATGGACGCGGTAAACAGATTTTTCTTTTCACTTACAATCGTCGAAACGGCCGCCAGATGGTCGGCCTCGGTCGCGTGCCGCAAGCCCAGCACGAAACCGATAAGCAAAACGGAAAATGTCGATAGGCCCGGTGTCAGTTCCATTTAAGCTATTAGACGCCTTCTAAAACTTAAAATGCAAATCATACGGTCATTCCGCCATCAACCGCTATTGTCTGCCCGGTAATGTAGCTCGACGCCTCGGACGCTAGAAAGACCGTAACGCCCTTAAGTTCGCCTTCGCTGCCGACGCGCGGGATGACGTTGTTTTCTTGAATAGAACGCTCGTAAATATCAATCACGGCATCAGCCAGTCGCGAATGAAAAAAGCCGGGCGCGATAGCGTTGACACGGATACCCTTTCGGCCCCAACTTGCCGCCAGCTCGCGCGTGAGGCCGATCAATCCGGCCTTGCTCGCGGCATATCCCGCGTAGAATGGCCCGTTCGCCGACGATGTAAGACCCGCGATCGAGGCAATGTTAATGATCGAGCCACTGTTTTGCTTTAGCATTTCGCGGCCCGCAGCTTGGGCAAAAAGGAAACAGCCGGTCAGATTTACATCTAAAACTTTTTGCCATTGCACGAGCGGCATATCCTCGGGCATTGCTCCCCACGAAATTCCGGCGTTGTTTATCAGAATATCGACTGCGCCAAATTTATTTACCGTTTCCGTGACAACGGCTTGAACCTCTTCGGGTTTGGCAACGTCACAGGTTTTGCCGGAAACGCTAAAGCCTTTTTCCTGAAACTCCGTTACCGCTTCCTCCAGCCATTCCGCACGGCGGGCGCAAAGCATTAGATTTGCACCTGCTTCGGCCAGAGCCTCGGCCATTTCCTTGCCGATACCGCGTGAGCCGCCGGTGACGATAGCTGTTTTACCTGTTAGGTCAAAGAGGTTTTTTACGTGTTTTGTCATTATGAGTTAGTCACTAGTGTCCCAACGTTAGTCGAATAGAGTCAACTGTTTACAGGGATGGTCGTTATGGGAAGTGTCGTCTGAGTGTAGCAAAGCCTGTAAAAGCGGG
>JAYUDV010000005.1:0-2863 GCA_043739565.1 Chloracidobacterium sp. | reverse complement strand
CGCGTGTCTTCCTTAACTGTGCCGGTCACGATGATCGAGCTTTCCTGACCCAGCGAATCGGCGAGATCGTATAATGCTTCGTCATTCGGCTTAAAGACGACGCACTGCACGATGCCAGTGCCGTCGCGGAGTTGCAAAAAGACGAGCTTTCCACTCGAGCGTTTGTTATAAAGCCAGCCCTTGAGCGTGACCGTCTCGCCGATGTGGTCTTTAAGTTGATTAATGTATGTTTGCTTCATTATTTCTAGGTACAAGGTGCCGAAAACTTTACAATGTACTGCTTGCCTCCGACTTCATATCGCTTAAACGTAATCTCCGAGTATTTTCTGCCGTGATCAATAACGATGCCTTTATCCGAAGGGACTTCTTTAACATCGACAAATCGTAATGCACCATCGACGGACAACTCAATGGCAAGTCGGATCGGCTGCTCCGCGTAAGCTTCGTTTTGATTTTGATAAAACTCCCAGGTATTAAAATATATCTTTTTGCCGTTTGCCGATATTCCAACGGGCGTCGCATCGATCGGCGTTATCCATTTTCTAATCTGAGTTTTAAGATCTTTATCGACCAATACCATTTCCTCATGGCCAAAATCTTTTGGCATTATCAAGTCTACCTCTTGGCTATCGGAAACGATTGTCACTTTTCGTTCGGATACTTTTGTGACGGGCACGTCGATCACGGAAAAACATGGATGACCGAAATTATCGTTCATAAACTGAAACTCACGTTTTTTCCCAGTCGAGTCGATTAATGAATGGTAGAAGGGATAATAGTCTTCACCAATTCGTGCCAAATTTGCCTGGTTTATTTTTCCCTTTGGCAACCAGTCGAAGGTGAAATCATAGCCGCTTTTTTTCAAGACTTCGTTTGCAAAATCGGCAACTTGCTTGGGAGTATTGCCTTTCGATTGCGTCACCTTAACTTTTATAAGATCAATAATGTTCGAGGGCTTAACAATCGGTATGGATTTATCTGAGACCAAGGACTTCCTTTCCTTGACTAGATCGGGAGCGGGTGTCGAAGCCGGAATAGGGTCGCTATTATTTTCGACCGCGCGTTGTTCGTAAATACCTGTAGAACAAGCATTAAGTAATCCAATACTGACGGCGAGAATTAGAATTCTTGCTGTTCTAAACAAAAGCACGATTCTCAGAACGCAAATGTATTTCATCCAACCAAAACATAGGGCTTGAAGAGAAATTCCGTCGATAAAACGAAGTTTACAGTTTTTCTCCTCAATTAAGTCCTGAAACTCCTTAGCGGCCTCGAGAATCTGCTTCATTTTCTAAATTTTGCGAATAACCGCTGCATTTCGATAATCCCTGAAGTAGGTTTTGGTGGATATGCCAGAAGTGACGCTCGCGATGCGTCGCTTAACGAAAGCAAGCTATCTGCTAGATTTGATTTCCGGTGGGTATCTACCCGCAATTGTTCAAGTAATGGCCCCGTGTTTATCCAGTTGGCCACCCATTCTTTCGCAGTAAATGATTCTGTCGCCGCCATTATTTACCTATTTTACCACAAAAGCAGATTGAATCCCGGTATCGGACGGCTTGACAACCAGCGGTCGGGAACTCAAATTCATACTACATGGCAGACGAAGTAAAAAAGAAAAAAAAGGTCAACTATTCGAGCGCCTGGGTAGAGGCGAGAAAGATCATTTGGGGAGCAAGATGGCGTTTGCTCGTGGGCAGTGTTTTGATGCTTGTCTCGCGGCTGTCGGGCATGGTTTTGCCCGCATCGACTAAATATATCGGCGACGAGATTTTTACGCAGCACAAATATGAGCTGCTCAAATGGATCGCGCTGGCGATCGGCATTTCGACGCTGGTACAGGGCATTACGGGATTTGCGCTGTCGCAAATATTAGGCGTCGCGGCGCAGCTTGCGATCACGAATATGCGAATGCGTGTGCAGAGACACATTGAGCGGCTGCCGATCTCGTATTTTGACTCGACGCAGAGCGGCCAGCTTATTTCGCGCATAATGAACGACGCCGACGGCATCCGCAACCTCGTCGGAACCGGCCTCGGGCAGATACTTGGCAGCGTTGTAACGGCGACGATCGCGATCGGAGTTTTGTTTTATTTGAACTGGCGCCTGACGGCGGCGACGATGGTTGTGCTGATAATTTTTGGCGCGGCGCTAATGTATGCCTTTAAGGTTTTGCGGCCCGTTTTTCGCGAACGTAACGTCATAACCGGCGACGTCACCGGACGTTTGACCGAATCGCTCGGCGGCATCCGCATTGTAAAAGCCTATACGGCGGAGAAACGCGAGGAGCTTTCGTTTGCACGCGGCGCCCATAAATTATTTCGAAATATCGCAAAATCGGTCACCGGTGTTTCGGCAATCTCGTCATTTTCGTCGGTTGTGATTGGCGCAATCGCGGTCGTGATGATCGTGATTGGCGGGAACGCGGTGCAAGCCAATACGATGACGCTCGGCGATTTTCTGATGTATATATCGTTTACGTTTCTACTTGCAATGCCCGTGATCGAATTGACCTCGATCGGAACGCAGATCACCGAGGCACTCGCCGGTCTCGACCGTATCCGCGAGATAATGGCGATGACGACCGAGGACGAAGCGGACGCCGGCAAAGAACCGCTGCCGGAGATTGAAGGAACGCTCGACTTTGAAGACGTTTATTTCGAATACGACCCAGGCGTTCCCGTGCTAAAAGGTATTTCGTTTCATGCCGAAGCGGGGTCAACAACGGCGCTTGTCGGTTCTAGCGGTTCGGGAAAATCGACGATCCTGAGCCTTGTGTTGAATTTCATTCAGCCGACTTCATGCGGAAGCCCGCGCGTAAGCAAGGGCGTGACACTCAAGTCGGATGTCACGCCCTTGCTTA
>JAYUDV010000004.1:0-17292 GCA_043739565.1 Chloracidobacterium sp. | reverse complement strand
TCCGAGGGTTTCTGAGCAGCGATACGCTTTGATTTGTCAGACATAGTGCCGCTCGGAAACGTAAAGACAAGATCGCGGCTCCACAGGCGGTCAAGTGTTACCGCATCCTGTTTGACAAGAGCATCGGACAACTTACGCTCCAGTTCGATTAACTGGCTTTCAATGCTCCCGGTTGGGTGGGGCTCGTTCTTTTGAGTCTGAGCCGACGCATACGACACTGTCAGCATGGCAAGCATCACAATCGATAGTATTTGTTTCATGGTTGTAACTCCTGTTCGAAACCGACCCGGTTAATGTAGCGTAATTGACCATTTTGCACAATAAAATTCTAAATAATGCGAAGCGGTCGGGTCGCAGTGGAGATAGAGCGAGCCGGTCGGCAAGAGGCACGCGGTGGAGTTCCTTTAGGCGGACGGCCATCATGACGAGATAGGCCATCATCTGGTTGTTGCCGATGAACGCTCTGAACGATTCGATCATTCGCAGCGGAGACCACGCTATATCCGTAGACTTACAATCCAATATCTCTCGCTTCAACATCTTTCAACAAAGTTTTCTGAAACTAGCAGTCGATTGAATCTATTTCTCAAATGCGATGAAAGTTTTGCTTTTATCGGACGTTAGTTTTTGAAAATAGATTTTCGAGGCCGATCATGGCGGGTTAAATGCCGCCGGATCACAGAAAACGCCCGATCTTGCTGGTCAACGGTCAATGCCCCGACCCGTCGACAACATGCAGATCACGGCAAAAAATAATCAAACGATATGCGTTACCGAGAGTGCCAAGTGTCAAACTTCCGTTTTGCTTACCTTTTTTTAATTCTTTGCCTAAGTATTTTTCTCACGGCTTGCGGCCATTCGACGGCCACATTTTTAGCCAAGGGCGAAGAGTATCTCCAGAAACGTAAATTTCACGACGCGATGATGCAGTTCCGGTCGGCGGCTGAATCTGATAAGGATTCGGCAAAGGCTCACTGGGGTTTGGCCCGAGCGTATGAGAGTTTGGGGCAGTTCAACGAGGTCCTGGATGAGCTTCGCAAGACGGTCGAGATCGACGACACAAACCTCGAAGCAAAAGCAAAGCTCGGCAACTATTTTCTGCTCGTCCAGCCGCCGATGATTGCCGAGACGACCAAGCTTCGCGATGCGATACTCGCGGCTGATCCAAAATTTATCGAGGGCCACATCCTTTCCGCCTCAATCCTCGCCGCACAGGGAAAACCCGATACGGATGTCGTAAATGCCGTCAATAGAGCAATTAACCTCAACCCGCGGCGAATTGAATCATACATCAGCCTCGAACGGCTTTATACGACTCGTGAAAAAGCACCCGAGGCCGAGGCGGCTCTTCGAAAAGGTATTGACGCTAACCCGGCGTCGGTCCTCGGCTACACCGAATACGGACGATTTTTGACCTATGCTAACCGCGACCCGGAAGCCGAAGCACAATTTCATAAAGCGATTGAAATCGACCCTGCAAGTATCGAGGCCCGCGAGGCGACCGCCGAATTTTATGTGACGAGCCGGCAGTTTGAAAAAGCCGAAGCATCGTACAAAGACCTTGTTCAAATTCAGGAAAACAGCCCGGAAAGCCGGCTTGAGCTTGCGGAATTTTATTCGACATCCGACCGTAAGGACGAGGCGATTGCGGTCCTAAATCAAATCCTGGCCGACGCTCCGGAATACGTGCTTGCGCGTTACAGGCTCGGTCAGATGTATCTCGACCGCAAGGACGCCTCTAAGGTCTATGAGCAGCTCGATGCGTTGTTCAAGATCAACGATAACGATACCGAAGCGTTGATGCTCCGCTCTCGCGCCAAAATACAGGAAAACAAGGCCGAGGACGCGGCAAAAGATTTGGAAGAGATATTAAAGAAGCAGCCGAGCAATCGTGACGCCCTATTTTTGATGGCGCAGGCGCGGCTTGCCCTGGGACAAAATGACCAGGCCCTAGCGTTTATCGCCGACCTCGACCGGTATCACGCGACATATCTAAAAACCGGTTTGCTAAAAATCCAGGCGGCGTTTGCAGCCGGTGAGCCGCAAAACGCACTAAAACTTTCGAACGAGCTTATAGATAAAGCCAATGCCGCGTTGCCAAATGCCAACACCAGTCCGCAGGCGATACAAGACCTGCGTTTACGCGCTTGCTCGTCGCGGGGATTGGCGTATTTGGATCTCGGTAAATTGGCCGAGGCAAAGGCCGATCTACAGGAGATCGTGCGTCTAAGCCCACGTTCGTCGTCCGCGATGGTCAATTTGGCCAAGGTGTTTACTGCCGAACGCAACCGCGAGGGAGCTCTCGATCTGTACGAGAAGGCACTCGCTGCCGACGGACAGAATTTTGATGCTGTCAGCGGTATTGTGACGACATCGATCCAACTAAATCAAACCGCAAAAGCTCATGCCAAGGTTGACGCTCTGGCGGGGGCCAACGAGGGTAGGGCCGATGTGCTCGCGGCGTTGCACTACTTGAAGTCAACTATCTTTACAACGGAAAAGAATTTGCCCGCAGCCGAAAAGGAACTGCTAACCGCGATCGACCTCGACGGTAATTATCTTCCGGCTTACTCGGCCTACGCGAGTTTGCTGGCTATGCAAAATCGTACCGACGAGGCTGTAGCTCAATATAAAAAGGTGATCGAGAAAAAGCCCGCAGCCCAGGTTTACACGATGCTCGGGATCCTCGAGGACGGACGCGGCAACACGGCCGAGGCCGAAAACGACTACCGCAAAGCTCTCGATATTGCACCCGAAACGCCGATTGCCGCTAATAATCTCGCGTGGCTGATCGTCGATAATCAGGGAAATTTGGACGAGGCGTTGCGGCTGGCAACAGCAGCCGTCAGCAAGAATCAAACGGTTGCCGGTTTCTACGACACGCTTGGCTGGGTATATCTGAAAAAAGGGTTGGCATCGCCGGCGGTTGAGCAATTAAAGAAGGCGGTCGCTTTGGAAGAGGCGAACGCGCAAAAGAATGGTACCGCACCGAATCCCGGATATCGTATGCGGCTCGGATTGGCACTCGCCAAGGCCGGTGATAAAACGGCGGCGCGACGAGAGGTTGAATCGTCACTTAGAAAACGAGGGGAATTGAGCCAGAGAGAAGTCACCGAAGCGAAAAGCGCTTTGTCGGCTCTTTGATCTGGCCTGAGGTAAAAAGTGATCGTGATTATTTTAATTTTCATTTTGAATCTGGCGACGATCGAAACGCTGCTGGTAGGAATGCCGGAATCGGTCGGGGTGCTCGTTTTTGGGATCGCATTAGTGACGACCGCAGTGTTGATCCGCCGCCTGCTTGACCAAAGCGACATTGCAAATACCGGCGAAAATTCTGGAAAAAAAGTCTGGTAACCGTTTACAAAAAGGAAGAAGAAGATGAGCGTTGAATTTAGACAAAGAAAACCCGGCGAACTGATCGGGATATTGAAACGGCAAAAATGGCTGATCCTGCTGCCTATGATCACGATGACCGTCGCGATCGGATACGTCGTTTACAAGCTGCCGAGCATTTACGAATCGACATCACTGTTGACGGTCAAGCCGCCGACCATTTCGTCGAATCTGGTCGAGTCGCTATCCAAGGACGATCTCTCGCAGAGGCTGTCGACGATCAACCAGGAGGTCTTGAGCCGCTCATCACTCGAGCCGATGGTGCAGAAATACGACCTGTATAAACAGGAACGTGCGAGCGGAATGCCTATGGAATTGATCATCGACAAGATGTACAAGGCCACCAAGATCGTACTCGATGAATCAGGCAATGAAAAGGTAGGAGCGTTCCGTATTAGCTATCGAGACCGTGATCCGCAAGCCGCGCGAAACGTGACCGCCGAATTGGCAAGCAAATACGTTAACGCCCAGGTGCAGAACGCCGTCGAGATCGCTGAGTCAACCAACGAGCTTTTTGAAAAGCAGCTTAATGAGAAAAAGACGGCCCTCGACGATCTCGAAAAACAGCGGCTCGACATCATGATGGCGAACGTCGCAACGCTGCCAGAATCCGAACAGGGACTGGTTGCTCAGCTCCAGGGACTCCGCCAGCGGGAAGACACTATTACAAAGGAAAAGCAGACGCTGTTCAACGAAAAAGGCCGTTTGAGCGATTCGATCGCGGCAAATAACCGTCAGATGCGTCTTTTTGAGGATATTGGCGAAAAAGAAACCCAGGACACCGCGCGTTCGACCTCGATCGAGGACACGCCTGCCTATGGCGAGCTCACCAAGCGACGTGCCGACCTCAACGCGCAGCTCGACAATTTGCTAAAAGTTTACAAGGAAAAGCATCCGGCCGTGATCGCCAAGCAGAGCGAGATTGTCCGTATCAACGAGGAATTTGAAAACCTTCGGAAAAACTCCGATAAGCGCGTTCAAAACGCGACACAGGCGACGAGCCGCAAATCGGAACTTCAGAAAAAGAGCCTCGAACTCGAAAATCAGCGTGTTCAGAGCCAGATCGGCCAGATCGAGTTGCAACTCTCGCAAAAGGACGGTGAACGTCAGCAGAATTCGGGTCAGATCATGGTGCTTGAAGGAAAGATCAATACGATTCCAAATGTAAAGGTTGCTCTCGAAGGCGTGAATGGCCGATTTGCCTCGGCAAAGCAAACATACGACGAAATTCTCAAGAAAAAGAACGATGCGGAAACCGTCGTCGGCGTTGAGACTAACGCCCAGGGCGAGACGATCCGTGTTCAGGACCCGGCCAACGTGCCGCAGTCGCCCGTGGCCCCAAAACGGTTTTTGCTAACTCTGTTGGGGTCTGGTATCGGACTCGCATTTGGTCTGCTGCTGGCCGCATTCTTTGAGGTCCCGAGGCTCTTCAAGATACAGAATATCGAGGACGCCAAGCATTACACGGGCCTGCCGGTGCTCGCATCGGTTCCACCGCTGCTTTCGGCCGGAGAAAAGACGTGGATTCGCCGTTCACACTGGTTAAAGCTCGCCGCCGGGTTCGCGGCCGCGATAGGCATTATTCCACTAATAGTTCTGGTTTTGCAGGCAACGAGGTTGTTCGACAAGCTAGTTTCGTAGGCCAGAGGCCAGAAGACAGAAGACAGAATTCAGAAATCGGAAAATCTGGAATCTGGAATTTGAAATTTGCGAGGTAAGTTATGTATAAAGAATTTTTTGGTTTAGACGACACACCCTTCACGCTGACGCCCGATCCGCGGTTCATCGTGTTTACGCCGAGCTATAACGAGGTTCTCGCGAGCCTTTATTACGGGCTTGAGAACGCCAAAGGCCTGATCGTCCTCACGGGCGAGGTCGGCACCGGTAAAACGACGGCGCTCCGATGGATTTTGCGGCGGCTCGATGCGAGCGTGCTGGCGGCGTATGTTTTCAATCCGCGTTTGTCGATTGACGAGTTTTATCATCACGTCACGCAGATGCTCGGCATTAAGGATTGGACGAACAAGTCGGAGCTGCTCAACACCATGGGCAAAGTTCTCGAAGAACGCCATCGCCGAGGCCTTCGCACGGTGATAATTATAGACGAGGCTCACGAACTCTCAGATTACGTACTCGAAGAGATCAGGCTGCTGCTCAATTTTGAATCGGATAACGCTAAGCATCTGCAGATCGTGCTGACCGGTCAGCCAGAGCTTCGCGATAAGCTCAATCAAGCCAATCTGAGACAGTTAAAGCAGCGCGTTGCTCTTCGGTGCGGTATGCATTCATTCCCGAGTGTCGAGGAAGTGGACCGCTACATTACAGAAAGATTATCGATCGCCGGCTCGGACCAGCCAAATATTTTTACGCCCGAAGCGGTTGATTTTATTTTCCAGTGTTCCGAGGGTATTCCGCGAAATATTAACAACATCTGCGATAACGCGATGCTTGCGGCTTATTCGGCGGGTGAGCAGGTGATAGGCCGGCGGATTATCGAGAACGTGGCCGATAATCTCGATATGCTGCCGAGTAAGGATTCGATACTGGCGGCCGCCGTCGCTCAAGACACGCCAAACGGCCGTGTGTTGCGCTCCGAAACGTCTGACGATCTATGGAACGGCCAGGCACGTACGGAACGGGTGAAACCACGGACATTTAAAGAAGAGAATAGCGTGGGAAATGGAAACAGCCATGCGAACGGCCATCTAAACGGTCACTCGAATGGTAAATCAAACGGTCACTCGAATGGTAATTCAAACGGTGATTTGGTTTTTGAAGATATCGACGACGTAAGGCTCGAGCTCGATGAGTTTATAGGGACGTTCAACAAGTTCTAAGTAAAATTTGCGGGCTATAAAAAGGATGGCCAACATGCAAAGACGGAGTAGTCAAAGATGAGTATCTTGAAAGCATTACAAAAGAAGCGTACCGAAGATCCGAATAGCGGCAAAATGCCGTCGGAAAATATCGTCCCCTTTGACCGGAGCGGACGGCGGCCAAATATGCCGCCTGTGCTACTGTCGGCGGACTTTAAGATCGGTAACCCAGGTTCGGCGTTCATAGGGCAGACGGATTCTACGAACGGGACGGCACTCCCTGATCTAGGATCGGAATTAACTGCCGGGGCAAAATTGAACGCCGAAAGCTTAACGCGCATCGCGCCCACGACTCTGCCTGACTTTGTCAGTTGGACCGTCGACGCGATGCGCGTTGAGCCACGTCTTGTGTCTATAACGCACCCAAATTCGAGCTATTGCGAAGAGTATCGCAGCCTCCGAACTCATGTCCTGCATAAAAGCCAGCGTCAAAAACTGCAATCGATCGTTATCGCGAGCGTCAATCCGAGCGAAGGTAAATCGGTCACCGCGCTCAACCTCTCATGGATGCTTGCCCAGACCGACGGCATCAAAGCGCTCGTCATCGACAGCGATTTGCGGATGCCAAGTCTCGCGGATTATCTCGGTATTGAGACCGACAATGGCCTTTCGGACATATTGGCCGGAACGGCGACGCTGGCGGAATCTATCATTCGCCTCGAACCATCTGGATTGCATATTCTGCCGGGCGGCGAAGCCCGCCAGGATGTCGCGGAATTGATCTCGGGGCCGCGTTTTAAGGAAATTCTGCGCGAGGCCCGCGATATGTTTGATTACATTATCATTGACGCCCCGCCGCTCGGTATTTTTACCGACGCGACCGTTCTCATAAATCAGGCCGACGGAGCGATCCTCGTCGTGCGGGCAAACAGGACCCGTTACAGTGCGATCGACCGCATTCTCGACCCGTTGCCCAAGGACCGGCTGCTCGGCGTCGTTCTCAACCAGAGCGAGGACGTTTTGCAAGAGTCTCACTACAACTACGGCTATTACAACTACAAACGCCTGAACGAGACACTTAGCCCGTAATCGCAGGGATAACACGCAATGAGTTCATCACGGTTTAGTCCGAGGATATTTTGGTTGATATTGGCAGATGCCGCCATTCTTTATGGTGGCGTGATACTGGCAATGTACCTGCGCCTCGGCTTTTCCGGCTCCGAGAATGAGCTGAATACAAAGAATGGCTGGTTTAAGATCGCTCTGGCCTCCGCCGTTTGCATCCTGATCCTGTATTTCTACGATCTCTACGACTACATCGTGATGACCAACCGACGCGAGCTGATGCTGCGGCTCGTCCAGGCATTGGGCATCGCGTGGGTGCTACTTGCCTTACTTTTCTATTTTGTGCCGCCGCTCCTGATCGGCCGCGGTGTTTCGGTCATATCTGTGCCGCTCGTTTTGGTGCTGCTCCTCGGCTGGCGAATTTTTATCCACATGTTGACGGGGCATCCCGACATCGGCGAGAAGATATTAGTCGTTGGCACCGGACAGACCGCGCTTGATACAGCCGAGGCCGTTTGGGAACGACGCGACGCAGGTTATCGCATCGTCGGGTTTATTTCCGAGAATGGCGCTAAGCCACGCGAAAAGCTGGGCCGATCCGTGATCCTTGGGAAAGGGCCGGATCTCGAAGACGTCATTCGTAACGAAAAGGTTGATCGTGTGGTGATCGCCGTGCGAGAAAGACGCGGGGCGTTTCCCACCGAGGCGTTGCTGAAAATGAGCCTCGCCGGCGATGTTTCGATCGAGGAGTGTACATCATTTTTTGAACGGATCACGGGAAAGGTCCACGTCGATATGCTGCGGCCGTCATGGCTGATATTTGCGGGACGGCGCCGCGATTCGCCGGTTAAAACGGTTGTTCGTGAATTATTTCATCGTGTTTTGGCATTGATCGGGTTGGTTGTTTCGATGCCGTTCGCCATCATTACGGCGATCCTGATAAAGATCGAATCGCGTGGGCCAATATTCTACAAACAGGAACGCGTCGGCAAAAATGGCCGAATAATCAAGGTCATCAAGTTTCGCTCGATGAGGACGGACGCCGAAGCCGACGGAAAGCCGATCTGGGCCTTGGCCGATGACAAGCGTGTGACGCGAATAGGCAAAATTATCAGAAAACTGAGGATCGACGAGGTTCCGCAGTTTTGGAACATACTGAAAGGCGATATGAATTTTGTCGGCCCGCGGCCCGAGCGGCCGCACTTTGTAAAACAGCTTGCCAAGGAGATCTCGTATTACGAGCATCGTCATCTGGTCGCACCGGGCCTCACTGGCTGGGCCCAGATCAAGTATCCGTACGGTGCCTCAGTGAGCGATGCGATACAAAAGCTGCAATACGACCTGTATTACATCAAAAATCAGAGCCTGACGCTCGACATGATAATCGTTTTTGAAACGGTCAAAACCGTTCTCTTTGGTAAAGGCGGAAGATGAGATTTTCTGCGGGATTCGGTGGCCGATCCGTAAAATCTGGATTAGGCCTATTAATAAACGTTTAATAACGGGACGAGGAAATTGAGATGAAAGCAATTCAATCATTTAACAATCTGACAGCTCTTGGCCTTAGCCTACTGATGCTGACCGGCATAAGCCTGGGACAGACGGGTATCAAAGAGAAAGACGAAAAAAAAGACGGCAAAAAAATCGCCGTCGTTGAACCGAATACGGTCAAGCCTGCACCGCTGCCCGCACCAACCGTAGCGACCGACGATGCCAACACAACGGATCAGGCGTCGCCCGAGGCAGACGCGATACTGCCGTACTACAATAATTACCTAAAAGAATACAGGCTCGGACCGAGCGATATGATATCGGTCGAGGTCTTCGGACAGTGTCCGGACTATTGCAAGACTGGCATTACAATTCCACCAAACGCGCGTATTTCGTATCCGCTCGTTCGCGAAGGCATTCTTGTAGCCGGAAAGACTGTCGAGCAGATCGCGGCGGAGATCACAAAAAAATTAGACGAATTTATCATCGACCCTAAGGTCACTGTCACGCTCGATAAGGCAATGGCTACGCGTTACAGCGTGATGGGCAACGTCGCGGTTCCGGGTGTTCGCGTCATGGATCGTAAGGTAAGCGTCTACGAAGCCATTCTCGAAGCCGGCGGCGTCTCAAAGACCGGCGATAAGAAAAAGGTTGCGTTGGTCAGCTACGGTAAGGACGGACGACTGTCAAGACGTATCGTAAGCCTTGCCGACATGGAAGCGGGAAAGGCTGAAATGATTTACCTTAGCCCTGGTGATCAGGTTTTCGTAGCGGGAAAAGGATTTAGTATCGAAAAAGTTTTCCAGATCATGGCCCAGGCCAGCAGCCTAAGATATATGATCGGTAGTCCCTTGTAAATCAGTTGTCAGTTGTCGGTAGTCGGTTGTCAGTTTTTCGGCGGCAAGCCGTAGATCTGAACCGAATGGTGAGGATTGGTTATGAGAACCAGAAAATTAGCTTTATTCGTATTTCTCCTGCTGATTTGCCTACAGTCGGCAAATGCCGAATGGGTGAAGCAAAACACAAATTCCTTTGCGTGGTTTCGCGACGTATTTTTCTTGGGCGCGGACAAGGGCTGGATCGTCGGCGATAACGGTACTGTTATGGCCACGACGGACGGCGGTTCGACGTGGACGCCGTCCAAAAAATTTACCAATGATTCGATCATTCAGATTCATTTCACAAATGATATGACCGGATGGCTGCTGTGCGAACGCAATATCTACGCACGCGGTGCAAACGCCTCGTCGTACCTTAGAAAAACGGTCGACGGCGGAAAAACATGGGATAAGATCGAGTTTCAAGACGGCGGCCGCGAGCGCGTGACCAAGCTGTTGTTTAATCAGGACGGCAAAGCCACCGCATTTGGCGAAGGCGGCGTTTTTTACAAGCTGCAGGAAGACGGCGTTTCGTGGAAAAAGACACAGACGGCGATCCATTTCCTGCTGCTGGCCGGTTCGTTCGGCGATGACCGGATCGGAGCAATCGTCGGCGCGGGCGGAACGATAATGTTTACGGACGATGCCGGCTTTACATGGGAAAAAGCGACGCTCCTTGGCGACACCGACACTAAATTTAACGCGGTCTATTTCGCCGGTACAAAGGGCGGCTGGGCCGTCGGCACCGGTGGTCGCATTTTCCGCTCAAACGGCGGAGCGCGGCTCTGGCGGCAGCAGCAATCGGCGACGGCGTCCAATCTCAACGACGTCTATTTCTCAAACCCGTCAAACGGCTGGGCCGTCGGCGACAACGGCACGATCCTCCGCACAAAAGACGGCGGCGGCACATGGACGGAAGTAAATTCAAAGACCACGCATAGGCTCGAAAAGATCTTTTTCACCGGCAGCAAAGGCTGGGCGGTCGGCTTTGGCGGCACGATTTTAACATACGACGAGGGTTCGATCACGCCGGTGCCATCGGATAAGCCTCAGTTGCAGAAGCGAAATTAAGTGAAGGTGACCGGCTGGTTTTAGATTTGGTCGCGATATTTTATTTATTTTGGGGCAGTCTGAAAAGACGGCCTCTTTTTCTGTGTCCGGTTGTCAGATAGCTAGTCAGGCAATCGCAACAAATTTGCTATGGCAATCGGGTTAAAATTTCGCCGCATTGCTTATGAAAACCACATCATCTACCTCGTTACCGCGGGTATAGGCGAAATGTTTCCCGTCCGGTGACCAGCCATAACCGTAAAGTTTTTCCTCGGGAAGGTCTTTTATCAATACAGGCTCCCCGCCATTTATATCCTGTTTCCAGATGCCATTACCCCAATCTCGATAAGTTATTGCTTGTCCATCCGGTGTCCAGCGAACACCAAGCCGAAAATTAGCGAGCCGCGGAACGTCGAATATCTTTAGCATCTTGCCGCCGTCTATCGAGATAATTCCGAGTTTCGGTTTTCCATTTTCCAGGCATCCGCCGGCGACAAATCTTGAGTCCGGCGAAACATCTACCCAACTAAATTGCGTATCAGTAAGTCTCATCGGCTCACCACCGTCTATTGAGATCCGCCACACATCGCCTAAATCCTCGCGGTCTGAAATATAGACGACCCATTTACCATCGGGTGAAACGCCTGGCTGTGCGGCAATGCCCGCGCCCGTCAATTGAATCAAATTATTACCGTCAATGTCCGCTCTCCAGACGGCGGGGTTGCCACTCCGGCTGGATTGAAAGATCACAAACTTTTCATTATCCGGAACACTCGGCAGAGTATTGATTCCACCGCCTGGAATCAATTGTTTTTGGTTGCTTCCATCCTCCTCAGCCGACCAGATAGTGCGAGTGTTATTAACCTGTTTGGTATATATGATTCGTCCGTCGCGCAGCCATTTGAGACCGTTCCAACCGTTATTCTGACCCGGCGAGCCAAAAGTGATTTGCTTAGCTTTGCCAAGATCTTCTGCCGGTGCAACCCAAATATTAGATTCGACCAGAGACTGCACAGCCAATAAGCTCTTATCGTCAACCGACAAACTAATGGAACCGCCGTAAAGATTTAAGTCCGTCACGATACGGCGGCTGTCACCAGCCGGGTACGAGACCTGCCAAAGCTGCGTCGAAAGCGAATCCTTTTCGCGAGCCACGACGATCAAACCGCTCCCGTCGTGAAGCCAACACAGGCTGCTTATCGCGCTCAACGTCTCCGTCGTCAAAGGGGTTATCGTTTTGTCGGATGTATTTACTATAAAGATCTTGCCGGTTGGATTGTCATCGTCGTTGGCCCCTCCAACCGCGATCATGTCGCCTTTCAGTGACCAAACCGGCGTGCTTGCGGCAAAGGCGAAATTCGCCGGCGGTTGGGCAATTTTCTGTTCATTCGAACCGTTCAGGCCGGTAATGACCAAAAACTGCTGCCCGGTTTCGGCATCCGCCCGGACAAATGCCATGCGTTTTCCGTCCGGCGCAAACGTGACCGCACCACGGACATCATCTTGTACCTTTTCCGCAGCACCTCCGAACACAGGGATTCGGTAAAGATCTCCGCGCCTGTAATTTTCGCTCGAAACATAATAGAGATTCGTGCCGTCCGGCGAAAATCTAAGGCTTAAATAGATCATTTCGGCGGGAGGACGGATCTCGATAGGCTCGCCTCCGTCAACATAGCCGAGCCAGAGACTTGTTTTGCTGCCCTCGTACATCGAAAAGGCAAAAAGCCTGCTGTCGGGTGACAATGCCGCATAACGAGCCTTACCGTGATTTGTCAATTTCTTGATCGACGCAACCGAAGCGGCAGTTTTCGACAAATACGCGCGACGCGCGAAATATCCGCCAACGCCCAGCATCGCGACGATCGCGAGTACCACGAAAGCGGCGACACCCGTCCAGTTTCTATTTGGGCGAACAGCAACGGGCAGCGATAAGCTTTTGCTGTCGTCCGCGTCGTGTTCCACGACGATACGGGCAACTGTGCGGCTTTCGATCACTAAATTTTCGTCCGCCGATTCTTTCAGATTGGCAGTAAAATAATAACCACGACCCGAGACGGTCGTAATATAGCGCGGATTGCTGGCCCGTTCGCCCAAAGCCTTGCGAATCGCCGACATATTCACCGTCAAATTCGACTCTTCGACAATCTGATCGTCCCAAACAAGGCGAAACAAATCTTCTTTGGTCAGTAGCTCGCCGTTGTGCTCAATCAAAACGCTCAATAAATCAAAGGCTTTCGGGTTGAGCGACACGGTTTTGCCGTCGAGCAAAAGTCTCCGCTTTGAAAAATCAAGCTGAAAATTATCGAACCGGTAATTTTTCCGTTTCAGAACCTGCATTTGGAATTTCTTCGGAATTTTTTAATAAAAATTCCTTTCGCATTAAAGATTTTTCGGAACGTCTCCGCCGAAGATAGACGGCAGAGCAAAGTTGCTTTTGCGAGGCGATTTTAACAGAAGTCGGGGTCAAACCAAACAATTATCTAAACGGAATGAAAAATAAAACAACGATTACGATCGAAACATGGAAACAGACGGTCGTTCGCACAGGCCACCCGATTGCCGCCATGTGCAGGCTGTGCGGAGCCGAAACGGAGATGTTCACGCCCGGCGAAGCGGCGCTTTTTGGCAAGACGACAGCGCGCGAGATTTATCGCCGCATCGAAAACGGCACTTTTCATTTTATCGAAACAATGGACGGCGAGTTATTCATCTGCGGTACGTCGCTTCAAGAGAAATCAGAACAGTCAGTCAATCGTTTTGAGTCCCGCCTTTAGGGGGCAATTATCAAAAATTAAGCATTAGCCGCTAAATGCTGGATTCAAATATAGGAGAAATTATGATCAATCAATTTACTAAAAATCTCATCCGGAGTTTTATCCTTTGCCTGCTGTGCTTTTGCGCGACTCGAGCTCAAACCACGGCATTTAGCTATCAGGGGAAATTGACCGATTCGACTGTTCCGCAGCCGACCAACGGAACTTATGACGTGCAATTTCGCCTCTTCGATGTGCCGGGTGGTGGGCAGGGAACTCAGCAGGGAGCGACCATTACTAACCCGGCTGTGCCGGTTACGAATGGCATTTTCACGGTCAGTCTCGATTTTGGGCAGGCGGTTTTCGCCGCGGGCGCGGATGTCTATTTGGAAATCAGCCTGCGGCAGGCGGGCAGTAACAGCGGTTACACATCGCTTGCGCCTCGTCAAAGGCTGACTAGCTCGCCGTATTCAATTCAAAGTCTCAATGCGGCGACGGCTGGGACGGCGGCAAACGCGACGAACGCGACGCAGCTCGGCGGCGTGGCGGCGAACCAATATGTGCAAACGGCGGATTCACGCTTGACCGATGCGCGAACACCGACCGCCGGCAGTACAAATTACGTTCAAAACACGACTTCGCAGCAAACTGCTTCAAATTTTAATATTTCCGGCACGGGAACGGCGAATGTCATTAATGCCGGGACCGTTTATCAAATCGGCGGCAGCAATGTTCTGAGCGTGCCGAGTACCGCGAATACTTTCATCGGCTTGAACGCGGGGATTGCGAACACGGGTGTCAACGGCACATTTGTGGGTAACGGCGCGGGGCAATTTAATACCAGCGGCACCCGCAATTCATTTTTCGGAACGAGTGCTGGCCTTAAGAATACGACTGGCAACAGCAACTCCTTTTTCGGTGTTATTTCAGGAACATCGAATACGACAGGCGGCAACAATTCTTTTTTTGGCGATAGCGCGGGTGCCATTAATACGACCGGCGGTTTGAACGCTTTCTTCGGCTACAATTCTGGGTTGCTGAATACAACCGGCAGTTTCAATTCATTCTTTGGTGCCAGCGCGGGCATGGCGAACACTACCGCGATTAACAATTCATTCTTCGGGCAAGCATCCGGTTTCAAAAACACGACTGGACAGGACAATACTTTTATCGGCAATGGCGCTGGTTTTAATAATGTGTCGGCCAGCCGTAATACTTTTACCGGCAGTCTTTCCGGTTTCAACAATACGACCGGCGATTTCAATTCCTTCTACGGATACAATTCAGGCGCGGCAAACACGACCTCGATTAACAATTCATTCTTCGGGCAATCCTCAGGTGTCAAGAATACGACAGGACAGGATAATACTTTTATCGGCAATGGCGCCGGTTTTAGTAATGTGTCAGCCAATAATAATACCTTTGTCGGCAGTCTTTCCGGGCAATTCAACACGACCGGCATCTCCAATTCATTTTTCGGTTTCCAGACTGGGCAAGCTAACACGACCGGCAATAATAATACCCTTCTAGGCAACGGGGCGAATCTCGGCGCGAGTAATCTGACAAACGCAACGGCAATCGGAGCAAATGCGCTGGTTTCCCAAAGCAATTCATTGGTGTTGGGCAACGGTGTCAATGTCGGGATAGGCACACCTTTGCCGGGCTCAAAACTAACCGTTGCGGGCTTAATTGAAACGACAACGGGCGGCGTCAAATTTCCCGACGGCACAATTCAGACGACCGCTTTGACCGCCAACGGCGGAATTCTCAACCAAATTACCTTGCAGGCGTCAGCAAACTTCAACATTTCAGGCACCGGGACCTCAAATGCGTTTAATTCGGGGACGAATTATCAAATTGGCGGCAATCGGGTTTTAAGCTCAGGCGGCACGAACAACATTTTTGCCGGAAACGGCTCGGGGCAGGCGAATACAAGCGGAGCGGCCAATTCTTTTTTCGGTTTTAACGCAGGAACCGTAAATACGTCCGGCAGTTTCAATTCCTTCTTCGGATCGAATGCGGGCGCGGCGAACACGACCTCGATTAACAATTCATTCTTCGGGCAAGGGGCGGGTTTTAAGAATACGACAGGGCACGACAACACATTTGTCGGCAACGGCGCGGGTTTGAATAATGTGACTGCGAACGGGAATACGTTTGTCGGCAGTCTCGCCGGACAGGCGACCAGCGGCGGCATAAATAACACTTTTCTCGGGATCAATGCGGGAGTTGCCAATGTCGGCAGCAACAATAACACCTTTGTCGGTGCAAACGCGGCAAACACAAATCTGACAGGCAGCGGCAACACCTACATCGGAGCCAACACAGACGGCGCGTTTGTTGCGACGAACGCAACGGCAATCGGGCAAAACGCTTTCGCGGGACAAAGCAATTCGCTTATTTTAGGCGGCATCAACGGCGTGAACGGAGCTATAGCCGACACTGCGGTCGGCATCGGCACCTCAACACCTCAGGCCGCTCTCAATGTCTTTAAGAGCGGAGCGGTCGCTACCAGCAGCACATACCCGGTTTTGGTCGAATCCAACACATTTGGCGTCGGAATGCAGTTTCACAGCAGTTATTACCCAAACGGGCATACCTGGTCGATATTAACCGATACCAATGGCAACGGCACCGGGGAGTTTTTTCTTAAAGATAGTGCATTTGGCACAAACTCGTTGATGGTAACCAGCGCCGGCAGCGGGAATTCTTCTTTATTTGTAGATGGCACGATCGCACTTAGCTTGCTTACCGGCGGGCAGCAGTCGGTTTGTATCAACTCCGGCAATGTCGGCATACTCTCGACGTGTTCATCCTCGCTTCGGTATAAGAAAAATATTGAACCTTTTTCTCACGGCCTGAATATGCTAAATAAGCTACACCCGATCACTTTTCGATGGAAATCGAACGACGCAGCGGATCTTGGTTTTGGCGCGGAAGACGTGGCTAAAGTCGAGCCGCTTCTGGTTACGCACAACGCCAAAGGCGAAGTCGAAGGCGTGAAATACGACCGAATCAGCGCGGTACTCGTCAACGCTGTCAAGGAACAGCAAACACAAATTGAATTGCTGAGGAAACAAATTGACGCTTTGCAAAAACTCGTGTGTTTGCAAAGATCGCACGCTAAAGTTTGCAAGGAGATTAAATAATGTTTAATTCACTGAATATAAGAAAATATACGCTCGCCCTGAGCATCTGTTTGATCTCCGCGGCAACAGGGTTTGCGCAAACGACGGCATTTACGTATCAGGGAAAATTGACCGATTCAAATGTGGCGCAGCCGACAAACGGAACCTACGACGTGCAGTTTCGGCTTTTCGATACGCCCGGAGCTGGAACGCAGCAGGGCGCGACTGTTACTAATCCGACCGTGCCGGTAACGAACGGCATTTTTACGGTCAATCTCGATTTTGGGCAAGCGGTTTTTACGCCCGGAGCCGATGTCTATCTGGAGATCAGCCTACGACCCGCGGGCAGTGCGGGCAACTACACCTCGCTCGCGCCGCGGCAACGGATAACGAGCGCTCCGTTTGCTGTTCAAAGTCAAAACGCTGCGACAGCCACGACAGCGACTAATGCGACAAACGCAACAAACGCGACGAATG
Source organism: Chloracidobacterium sp. (assembly GCA_043739565.1). Taxonomy (GTDB): domain Bacteria; phylum Acidobacteriota; class Blastocatellia; order Pyrinomonadales; family Pyrinomonadaceae; genus OLB17. Next base: position 241 of record JAYUDV010000004.1, on the reverse strand, counting down.
CTATCACTGCAAACACCGCGAATATCGCTAACTTTGCAACCACGGCGGGTTCAGCGACCACTGCCACAACAGCGACTACCGCGACGACGGCCGTCAATTCGACTCAGCTCGGCGGCGTTGCGGCCAATCAATTTGTCCAAAACGGCGATACGCGATTGACGGATGCTCGAACGCCAACTGCCGGCAGCACAAATTACATTCAAAACACCACCAATCCGCAATCCGCGTCCAATTTCAACAT
>JAYUDV010000003.1:0-2864 GCA_043739565.1 Chloracidobacterium sp. | reverse complement strand
TTTTTGAAACGATATCGAATGAATTTTCTTTTGCCATAAAATTATTTTACACTCCCCGGAAGCGATAACGAGACAAGCAAACCAAAATCTCGCGGTTTTTACCCGTTAGGTCTCTAATTTCCTCTAATACGCGGAGTGTTCCCGATCATCTCCAGATTGAAAAAGTCTAAGAAGTTTTGCGTGGTTTGATTTGCGAACGACTCGATCTCGACATCACAATACTCGGCCAGAAACTTTGCCGTTTGGACAACAAAACTAGGCTCGTTGCGCGTTCCCCGAAAAGGTTCCGGCGTAAGGAACGGGCAATCGGTCTCGACGAGCATTTTGTTGAGCTGCATGATCTCGGCAACCTCACGTAGATTCTCGGCGTTCTTGAACGTCACATTTCCAGCAAACGAGATCAAAAAACCAAGCGGCACGAGCGCCTGCACCATCTCGAGCGTTCCGCCAAAGCAATGCATAATACCGCCGCGAAAATCATCGCCCGCACACTCTTCGGACAGGATTTCGACCGTTTCGTCGTTCGCCTCGCGGCTGTGAATTATGATCGGCAGATTCAGTGACGTTGCCGTACGAATCTGCCGTCGCAACACCTCGATCTGCACATCCCGCGGACTGTTATCGTAATGAAAATCAAGCCCGATCTCGCCCCACGCGAGTACCTTTTCGCTTGATTTAACGAGTGAAATAAGGTGCTCTTCGGCCGCGTCGTCGTAGAGCTTTGCATCATGCGGATGAACGCCGACGCTCGCAAAAACATTCGGGTATTTGTCGGCAACCGCCACCGCCCGACGAAAATCATCGCCGTGCGGATCGCCCGTGCCAATATTCAGCATCGCGCCAACGCCGGCATCAACCGCCCGCTGAACAACCTCGTCCCGATCCGCGTCAAACTGCTCGCCATCAATATGGCAATGTGAATCTACTAAGATCATTTCAACCTTGCTCCTATTTTTACACCCTCCAAAAACGTCGCGATTGCCGGCGTATCTTCCTCAGTCAGCGAGGCGGCGCAGATCATTCCCTGTGATTCGAGGCCGCGCATTTTGCGTGGCTTTAGGTTGGCGACGACAATGACCTTGCGGCCGATCAATTTCTCGGGCTCGTAATATTCGGCGAGGCCGGCGAGTATCTGTCGCGGCTGCTCTTCGCCTAGATCTATCTCAAAACGCAATAATTTATCCGCGTTCGGGATACGTTCGGCAACTTTTATTTCGCCGACTCGAAGTTCGACCTTTAGAAAATCGTCGATGGTAATCCAGTTGTCGGTTGTCGGTTGTCGGTTGTCAGTTGTTTCCGGTTTCGCAACTTCTTCACTGACAACTGACGACTGACCACCGACAACTGACTCGTTTATCTCATTCATAACTTTATTCTTATCAATTCTCGGGAAAACGCCTACGGTTTCACCGATCTTGGTTCCGGCGGATAATTCTCCCCATTTTAAATCCGCCGGATCAAGTTTGGCAATATCATCGCTTAGGCCGATCTGGCCGTAAATATTCTTCGACGCTTCGGGCATTACCGGATAGAGCAAAATGCAGAGCCACCGCAGCGTTTCGCACGCACGGTATAGCACTGCATTTAGAGTCTCAGCTTGTTTCTCGTCTTTTATCAGTTCCCAAGGCTTTGCATCCGAGATAAGCTTGTCAACGCGTGCAATGACGGTCCAGAGCGTTTCCAGGCCAAGGCTGAATTCAAAATTGTCGAATCGCCGTAAAAACTCGTCGCGGGCGTGTTCGATCACTGAAACCAACTCCTGCTCATCGGGACTTACACCGGCGCGTTTTGCATTGATGTAATTTTTCTCGGAAATCTTACCGCTCGGGACCGCGCCTTCGCGATATTTCGTAACCATCGAAAACGTGCGGCTGGCGAGATTGCCAAGACCGCTAGCGAGATCTGCGTTCGCCCGTTCGATCAGATTTTCATAGCCAAATTTGCCGTCTTGGCCAAAAACCATATCGCGCAGCAGAAAATAGCGCAGAGCGTCAGTTTGAAAATGCTGATGCAATACATCAACTTCGATCACGTTACCTGTTGTCTTGCCCATCTTACGGCCATCAGCATCGAGCCACATTCCATGAGCAAAAACCGTTTTCGGTAGCGGCAGTCCTGCAGCCTGGAGGAACGAAAACCAGTAAATCGTATGCTGTCGCAAAATATCTTTGCCAACGAGATGCATTGCCGGCCAGTATTTCTCAAACCCAACCGACGCTTTTTCGGCATTGCCATACCCGAGCGCCGTGATGTAGTTTGAAAGAGCATCGAGCCACACGTACATAACGTGGTTTTCGTCGTCGGGCACCGGAACCCCCCACGAAACCGAGCTTTTCTGCCGGCTGATCGAAAGATCCTGCAAACCAGCGCGAACAAACGACAAAACCTCATTCTTGCGAGCGTCCGGCCGCACCAAACCAGCGTCATTCTCGATCAGATCGATCAAATAATCATCATAATCGGATAGCCGAAAAAAATAGCTTTCCTCGGCAACCTTGTCGAGCGGTCGCTCGTGAATAATGCAATGCGGCAGATTCGAGCCTTCCGGCGTGTAGTATTGCTCCTCCGTCTTAAACTCGGCGCAGGGAGCGCAAAACCAGCCTTCATAAAACCCTTTGTAGATAGTATCATTCCCTTTCGGCGTCTTGTTTTTGGCGATCTCACGCCACAGGTGCTGGACGCCTCGCGCGTGAAACGGCTCGGTCGTACGCATGAAAACGTCATAACCGCCGTTTTCAGTATCGAGGCCGAAATCGTGAAACATTCGCTTTAACTCATCCGAAATATAGTCGACTTGTTCCTTTGGCGTCCGCCCGTTTTTCTCCGCCGCCCGCTGGATATTTATGCCGTGCTCATCTGTTCCG
>JAYUDV010000002.1:0-2866 GCA_043739565.1 Chloracidobacterium sp. | reverse complement strand
CCGGAAATGCGGCGGACAGCGATGGCACAAACTCCGGCGACTACATCTATACTACCACGGTTTCGACCTCGCCCGGCTCGTCTTCGCTGGTAACAGTGGGTGGTCAAGTGTTCAATAGTGACGGCATTCAGGGTCTGCGGAATACAACTGTCGCATTAACCGATCCCAACGGCGTGACCAGGACGACGACCACAAGTTCTTTTGGTTATTACAGTTTCGGAAACGTCGCCACCGGGCCCACATATACGTTGACCGTCAGATCGCGACTGTACAGATTTGCTCCGAAAAATTTGGCGGTTATGACTGATTTATCAAACGTCAATTTCATCGGCCTCGAATAGCGTCAATCATTCTAAATGTAACGATTCTACGAACTGGTAAATCGAATGGCCCGATATTTAGATTCAACTTCGCATTCCCAAAACATTACAAGCCTTACCAATAAAACGATCCCGTTAGATGTTTAACCATCTAACGGGACCTCGGAAGAAACATATTTACTATGCGGACAAATTACGGCTTGTCCGGCTTGGTTTGAACGGCCTCGGGACGTAGGATGGCCGGGGCCCGGAGAACGACTGGCGTCAGCGGATCAGAAGTCGGCGTCGAATTCGACGGCGGATTGCCCATCGGCACTGGCTGAAGAATCGAAGCCGGACGCGGTGCCGTCCCGTTCTGCATTCCCGCAGAATAATCCGGGCGGGTTATCCGCGGCGTAATGAAAAAGAGTATTTCGTTAGTATTACGCTGAACACCCTTTCGCTTGAATAGATTTCCAAGCAGCGGAACGCTTGCCAGACCCGGTGTGCGATCCTGGCTTTCGCGTTCGTCGTCGAAGAGAACTCCGCCGATAACCGTGGTCCCGCCGTCAGGAACAACTACCTCGGTGGTCATGCTCTGCGAGTTGATCGCGGGTGCAGCACTTCCTACAATCGTGGCCGTCGAGCTGTTTTCCGCAACCACCTTAAGGATGACAGTTCCCTGATCGGTGATCTGCGGTGTGATCGCGAGACGCAGCGGCACATCGACATAAGTCGTCGTTGCAATCCCGACACCGCCTATGCCGCCGCCGCCGCCTTGAATCGTTGTAATAGGAATCTTTGTACCGCTTTTTATCTCAGCCGGACGATTATTGAGTGCGGTGACACGCGGCGTTGCAATTACTTTCGCCTGTCCCCTTTGTTCGCCGGCAGAGATCAAGGCACTTAACTGAGCAGTACCGAAAATGCCGGTGGTCAACCCAATGACCGTGTTGGGAATACTTGAAAATAGGTTATTGTTTGGCTGGGTGTTGACCCCGCCAGACGGAGGCGCAATTGCAGATCCAACCGTTGCCGGCGGTATAGGAAGAGTTCCGCCTTGCCCAAGAGCACCACGATTTCCGAGAACGAGACCAGCGAGCTGGACACCGATGTCGCGGCTAAAGTTTCGCGAGGCGACGACGATGCGGGCCTCGATCTCAACCTGCGGTTCCGGCTGGTCGAGGATCGATATAAGCTGTCTGATAGCGGTAATATTGGTTGCTACATCGGTGACGATCAGTGAGTTGCTGCGGGTGTCGATCTCGATCGAGCCTCGCCGCGACAACCGTCGTTTAATGATGGGCAGCAAACCGTTTCCACCCGAGCTCAGGTTCGCACCCGAGCTGCCGGGAATTGCACTGGCAGCGTTGATTCCCCCGCCGCCTGCGTTCGGACCGTTCTCTGATGGGTTACTCACGGCCGTTCCGCTCGTGGTAGCTCCGGGTCCGGACGAACCGGTGGCCGATGCGTAATTTAGCCGGATAAGCTCGGTGAAAAGCGGCGACGTATCGAGCTGATTGTTCTGACGCTCGCGGTAAAGTTCGCCCTCGCCGGCCAGCGTCTTGATATCGGCAATACGAAGAATGTTGCCATTCACCTGGACGCCGAGTTCCTGAGCTTGCAGTACCGATTCGAGCGCGACATTCCAGGGAACGTCGTTGACCTTGACGGTTACCGGCACATCCTTGACCGATTTATCAATAACGAAATTTATCCCGTATTGATCTGTAATGTAACTTAATATGTCGCGGATGTCGGCATTCACAACATTAAGATTGATTGGCTCGCCGCGAAAACCGGGGTCGCCGTACATTTTGCCCTGCGATTGCGGCTCCACCTTTTGTGCAGAGGCCGCGAAAACAAGACTGGCGACGATCGCGAACGCGATTATGGCTTTTTTCGCCGTTTCGCGTAATTTGATAAGAGAATTCATGTTTCCTCCGTGACTATTTCAAGCATTTTCTTTCTTAGGAAAGAATCAGATTCTGTGGGGTCGGTTATTCCTTCCCGCCGTTTTTGGCAACTTTGACCGGTTTTTTTGCGTCTTTTTTTGCCTTGTCCTTTTCTGGTTCCGGTTTGACCGTCTGGTTGTTCATCTCGTCCAAAGGCGAGAGAAATGGGTTTGACGCAGGTTTTGCGTCTTTCACAACAGGAGCGCCCGACCGGTCGACTTTGGCGACCTCGACCTGCTTTTCGGATGGTTGGGTGGGTGCCGTGCCTTCGATCTGGGCCTTGGTCGAGTATTGTTTAAGCGGCTTGTTTTCGACCGATGCGACAAATTTACCCTCGCCGGTTTTTGTGACCTTGCGAAAAATCAGACGATTTTCCTCGACCGCAACTAGCTGTCCGTCAAAGAATTTTTCGCCGGGATAGATCGTATACGAGAGCTTGATCGGCGTTGCTTCGACCATTGCCGCATATCCGCGCGGCGTCTTAAAAATACCGGTCACCGACATTTCGTTTAGCGTCAAAACGCTCGTTACTTTCGGCAAAGGAGCTCCGTTTGCCGCCGCCGTCTCGCGGAGGCGTTTGTAATACTCAATACGGGCCTCAATTGCAGGCGG
>JAYUDV010000001.1:0-46093 GCA_043739565.1 Chloracidobacterium sp. | reverse complement strand
TTGCATGAAAACCTCATCAAACCGTTTCTCAGCGAGCATCTCAACGAAGCAATAAATCCATCGATTTACGCCTTTAACCTCTACCCGACGGTCCGCCGGGTCGTCAAAAATCAAGCCTGCCCCGAGTGGCGAAAGCTCTACCCCGAACTAACCCGCTCCATCATCGCCGCCCGCACCGAAGAAATGGCCCTCTGGTACGGCGAGGATTACGGCTACGCCAAGCAAAGCCGTATGGTTTCGATTGCAGGGACGTGCTTTTCGGACGGGAGTCAGTAACAATGACCATGTTTTTCTAACAACCTCTTTCCACAGAAGAGCATCTGAAAATCACTTAATTGAGCAGTTTCCAGTTTTAGATTTGCTTCAATCGCAAATTCGTTCGTTCCAAATCTTAGCCGAAATTGCTGCAGGACTACCGAAATGTAATTGATCTTTTATCTTATTTTTATGAAAACACTACTTCCGCAACATATACGATTTGCCAAATTTATTCTCACGTTCATATTTCTCGCAGGAATTTCCACCGTTGCTCTCGGCGCAACTTTTACGGTTACCAATACGAATGACGGAGGCCCGGGGAGCTTGCGCCAGGCAATTTCCGACGCCAACCTTAACCTAGAGGCAGACACCATTACATTCGATCCCCTTATTTTTTCCTCGCCGCAAACAATTGCTCTTAATACTGGCGAATTGACAGTACTTCGCGACATAAACATCCCCTTGGGAATTGTTTATAATCTTTCGATCGTTGGTCCGGGCCCTAACTTGCTGACAATCGATGCGAACAATCAAAGTCGCATATTTTCTTCAGACGATGGGAATTATTTATTTACCTTAAGCGGAATGACACTAAAGCATGGATCTGCAACAAAAGGGGGCGCGATTTGGGCGAGGAATACTGTTGAAATATCAAATATGGTAATAACCGACAGCGTCGCGGCCGGGGCAGAAGCCGTACCAGGTGTGGAGTACTATTCGGGGCGAGGCGGTGGAATCTATTTACAGGGAGGGATAATAAAAAACTCGCTACTCTCCAACAATATTGCTACCGGGGTGATATTACCAAGTGGAAATCCACCTAATGGCGCTTTTGGCACGGATGGACGAGGTGGAGGAATCTACGGCGCAGCACAAATCGTCAATTGTACATTTACCAATAACATAGCCAGAGGGATAAACGCCCCCGACACTCCCGCAGGGTTTGGAGGTCAGGGTGGCGGGGCGTTCGGTGGCGCGATATATTTTACTTCGTCCGGCGGCACGATTGTTAACTCCCGATTTCTGAACAATGGTGCTATCGCGGGCAATGGCGCTGCTGCGAGTGGTGGCACCGGCGGGAATGGCGGCGGAGCACTGGGCGGCGCTGTTTTCTCGGAAGGCGGACGCATATTAAATGCAATCTTTGCTAACAATGTAGCAACGGCCGGAAGCGGTGGCGCAGGGATGAGAGCCGACATTTCTGGAAACGGAGGCGACGCTCAAGGTGGCGGTATCTTTGAGAAGGGAAATGGTGTGGTGACAAATATTACCCTTGTTCAAAATTCCGTAATGGGCGGGAATGGACGAGTTGGCGGCAACGGAACAGGTGGCGGTATATGCTTGTTTGGTGATCATCAGTGGAAAGTGGTCAGTTCAACGGCGACTAACAATTCCGCATCAGGCGGGACTGGTACGCAAACGCCTGGAACGGGCCAAGGCGGAGGAATTTTTAGCGGTGTTCAGAGCAACTCGCCTAGTCTTCGCGATAATATTGTCGCAGATAATACCGCCCCTTCGGGTACTGATGTTTTCGGCTCTTTTCCAGGCGCCTTGAATAATTTAATTCGTATAGGAGGTGGTTCTACGGGTCTAATACAGGGAATAAACGGCAATCTGGTGGGAACGACAGAATCCCCGCTCGATCCGATGCTTAGCCCGCTGGCGGACAATGGAGGGGTCACCCAAACCCGGGCTTTACTGTCGGGCAGTCCCGCGATTGATGCCGGAAATAATTCCGTATTTAACCCGCTGATCTTTCCGATAGACTCGCAACCGCTTTTGTTTGATCAGCGAAATTTTCAACGTATTTTCCCTGTGGGCGGCACGGTCGACATCGGGGCATATGAATTTGGCGCTCCGGCGATTCCTATAACGTCATCAAGCCCGGACCTTCAGAGTACGAGCGACACTGGCGAGAGCAATTCAGATAATATAACTTTATCTACGTCCCCAATCTTTGATGTTTCAAATGTAATACCTGGGGCAAGAGTCGAATTGCTCAGAAATAATGTGGTTGTTTCCAGCGCTGACGCAGTTTTGTTTTCAGTTTCTTTGACCGACCCAGTCCCGCCGCTTGACGCCACCGTGCAATACACGTGTCGTCAAACTATTGGAGGAGCTTCGAGCGCTTCCAGTCTTCCGTTAAGTGTCACTTTTGACCATACAGGTCCAACCGTAACAATTAATCAGGCAATTACTCAACTAGACCCTACTCGGTTAACACCAATTAATTTCACAGCCGTATTTAGCGAACGGGTTGGGAACCCGGGACTGCTTTCGTACCAAGGGTCGACAGCAAACGTGAGTAACGCTTTTCAAAATGGTAATTCCGCTGACGGTATAACGTGGAATTTTGCCGTGTTTGGCATCACGGCAGACGGCTTAAACGTGGTTGTCAGTCTGCCACAGTCTGGTTATAGGGACCTGGCAGGGAATCTCGGCTCGGCATCCACAAGTACAGACAATTCCGTGACCTTGGACAATGTCCGACCGAGGATCACAATAAATCAGGCAGAGGGACAAAGCGATCCTACATCGACTCAACCTGTTAATTTCACAGTCATATTCAGCGAGGCTGTTACAGGGTTTACGGCATCGGGTGTTTCCCTTGCTGGATCAACCGCCGGTGTTTCGGGTGCGAATGTTAAGGTAACCGGAAGCGGGGCACTATACAATGTAGCGGTATCCGGCATCACATCGAACGGTCAGGTGCGGGCATCCGTTACTGCAAACGCGGCGCAGGACTTGACTGGTAATCAAAGCTTAGCTTCAACAAGCGCTGACAATACCGTAACATTTATAATTACGGCTTCCGTAAGCGGACGAGTGACGACACCAACGGGTGTGGGACTGCGAAATGCTGCTGTTTCGATCACGGATTCGCTTGGCAACAGACGGACAGCTACAACCAGTTCATTTGGTTTTTATCAGTTCGATAATGTCGCGACCGGAGATAATTACACATTACGAGTTTCATCGAGACTTTACCGCTTTCAGTCGCGAACTATGCAAGTCAATGGCGACCTTACAAACGTGGATTTTGTGGGACTTGAATAGGTGAATCATACGGTGAGCAAACGCGTCAAGCATTTTTAAGCAATTAGGGACGCGAAATCGCCATCACGCCTCTTATCCTATTGACATTAATCAACAATTCGCATTTAATAATCTGGTTCCAGAAATTAGCGCTTTTCTCGTGCAGATGCGTTTGTCGGCAAAGAGGCGTTGGAGATTTAATTCACACTTGGATGGTTAGACTGCGAGGATTAATATTATGAAAAATAGACTGATACTTTCGATCACACTTTTATCACTCATGGCGTTGTCGTTTGCCTGCGGCGGAGCAGTAACAAACGTAAACAATTCGAACACGAATAAGGCCAATGCGAATTTGACGGCCAACACCGTGATGTCTAATTCGGCCAATACGGCCCCGAACACGGCTGTCAATAAGCCGGCGAATATGTCGAGCAACATGGCGACCAACAAACCGGCAACCGCTAGTACCATGAAGTCGGACAAGGACCCGGCTGCTAACAAGGTCGCAACGACCAAGAAACCGCCCAAGGGCGCAACTGCGGTCTGCAAGGACGGAACGTACAGCTTTAGCGCGACATCCAGCGGACAATGCTCCGGTCACGGCGGCGTTGACAAAAAATACTAATTTTTTTAATAGCCTCCGGGCTGTTAGACAATAATTAGAAAAAAGCCGCTCGGTCGGTTGATCGCAGGGGCTTTTTTCTTTAGTGAGCTTCGATTCCGGTTACGTCTTTAAGCTAAAAAGGAACCCGGTCGTTACCGTTCGCGGTTCTGACTTTAGGACAAAACGCTGCGTAGTTTCTCCATTGCGCCTTCGAGGACGGAGTCTTCGCGGGCGATGCAGATGCGGACATGGGCGTCCCAGTCGTCGGTGTCGGCGAATGCGCTGCCGGGGGTCATGCCGACGCCCGCATCTCGCATAAGCATTTCGTTAAAGGCGATGGCATCGGTGAACCGTTCGGGAATTCTCGCCCAAAGATAGAACGCAGAGCCGGAATTGTAGATGTCAAAACCGAGGCTGGTCAGTATCTCGGATGTCGCAATACGTTTGCTATCGAATCTGTCGCGCAGTCGCGTGTAATATGTGTCGTCGGCCATCAGCACCTTTGACAACGCAGCCTGGAGCGGAGTCGCGGGGCAGACGTAGATGACGTTGGCGGCGTTGTTGAGCGGTGCGATCAGGTCGCCTTTGCCGTAAGCGTAGCCGAGCCGCCAGCCGGAGATATTCCACGATTTTGAAAATGAATTGACCGTGATCGTCCGATCCCACATATCCGGCAGCGAAGCGATCGGCGTGTGCGGATTTTCGCCGGTGACGTAGTGCTCGTACACCTCATCCGAGATGACCATCAGATCGAGCTCTTTGGCAACATCAGCGACGGATTCAAGCTCGGTCTGCGACATGACTTTGCCGCTCGGGTTGGCGGGCGAGCAGACGATGATGGCCGTAAGCGGAAAATCGACACGATCCTTGAGTATGCGGCAGCGAGCAAGCAGAGCGTCTTTTTCAAACGTCAATTCGGCGTCCAGCTCGAACGCCTCGGTCTTGCTGCCAAATTCCTCTAAAATGCGGCGGTGATATGGATAATAAGGTTCGAAAACAAGCGCCGATTTGCCGCGAAGATAGCTCTGGGCAATGCCGATCAATGCTCCGGTGCCGCCGCTTGTAATCATCACTTCGAAAGGGCGAGCATCTACATCGACCTCGATGCCGTTGTATTTAGCGATTTTTTTGGCGACTGCTTTACGCAAGTTAGCGTCGCCCTCGCTGCCGCCGTAATGATTTTGGCTGGCGGCGATAATTGCCGCAGCCTCGGCGGCTAATTGCGGATCGATGGGCAGTTCGGACTGGCCCTGAACGAGATTTCCACTTGCGGGGACAAGCCGCGTAATCGCGCGGATGTCCGGTTTCACTTTCGTCATTCTTGCTTCTGTCATAAGCTATTAAAATATCAGTTTTTGAGGGATATTTCTAAATGCCGCATACCGGGAAAATCAGCAAACCATTATTGCCGCCGACGCAGCCGCTAAATTGGCTCGACCGGCGTTTCCCGATGCTCCGGCGCGACCGGATCGAATTTCTCACCGGTCAGGCCGCTCTCGGCGATGTCACGACGTTTCGAATGGGCCCGGCGCGTGTCTATTTTATCAATCATCCCGATCTGGTACGCGACGTGCTGGTCGTTAACGCCCACAAATTTATTAAGGGCCGGGCGCTCCAGCGTGCCCGAACCCTGCTCGGCGACGGCCTGCTGACGAGTGAGAACGAGGCTCATCTCCGGCAGCGGAGGATGATCCAACCTGCGTTTCATCGTCTGCGGATCGCCGAATACGCGCGGGCGATGACCGAATATGCCGACAAAATGGCCGATAGTTGGCGCGACGGCGATGTACGCGACATCGATCAGGAAATGATGCGGCTGACGCTTCAAATCGTGGCTAAAACGCTTTTCGACGCGAATGTCGAGAGTGATGCCGACGATGTCGGGCGGTCGCTGACTACGATTGTCGAGATGTTTAATCTTCTGCTCCTTCCCTTTTCGGAGGTGCTCGAAAAGCTGCCGTTTCCGCAGTCGATACGGCTACGACGGGCACGTAAAACGCTCGACAAAATTATTTACAAGATAATTGACGAACGTCGCCTAACGAGCGAGGATCGCGGCGATCTGCTCTCGATGCTGCTGCTCGCGCAGGACGAGGACGACGGCACGGCGATGTCGGATAAACAGATCCGCGACGAAGTAATGACGCTGTTTCTCGCAGGTCACGAGACGACCGCGAATGCCATGACATGGACGTGGTACCTGCTCTCGCAAAATCCTGAAAAAGAGGCAAAGCTACATGAGGAGATTGATCGCGTCCTTGCGGGCCGCGTCCCAGCGATCGACGACGTGCCAAATCTCAAATACACGGAACACGTCATCGCCGAATCGATGCGTCTTTATCCGCCCGCGTGGGCCGTCGGGCGTTATGCCGTCGAGGATCACCAGCTTGACGGATACTCGATTCCCGCAGGCTCGACCGTGCTTGCGAGCCAGTACATTTTGCAGCGTGATCCGCGTTTTTGGGATAGGCCGGACGAATTTCTACCCGAAAGATTTGAAACGCAGAGCGTGAAAGAAGCCGGTCAAAAGAATATCTACTTCCCCTTCGGCGGCGGCGTCCGCCGATGCATCGGCGAGAGCTTTGCCTGGGCCGAAGGCATACTGTTGCTCGCGACACTCGCCCGTAAATGGAAACTTTCCCTCGTCCCCGGCCAACGCAGTGAACCTAAAGCGATGATCACTCTGCGACCGAAGTTTGGGATGCGGATGGAAATTCACGCTCGATGAAATTCGACACGGCCTAAAGTCGATTTTCAGCCGTCCCTAAGGGACATCGTTATCATTTTCTGCTTACGAATGGATTCTCTTTCACCCAAAACCGCCATGGCTTTTCCGCGTCTTCGCCTGCGTAATCGATCCCGATGCGTTTTCCGGCCGCGATCTCGCCGCTCGAAAATTCGCGATGATCTTCGAGCCAAATGTGATCGGCGAGCAGGTTTTCCCCGTTAAAACTCCGGTCGATGCCAAATGCGATGCACAGCTTGCCGGGGCCAGATGTCAGGTTGCGATCTTTCATCGGGCCGCGACGCTCACGCATTGCCTCGATGCCTTCCACCGGTTCGACGCTGCGGACGAGAATAGCGTGCGGGTGATCCGTCGGACCGGTAACGACGTTAAACTGGTTGTATATCCCATAAACAAAGAAGACATAGGCATGTCCCGCCAGGCCATACATCACTTCGTTTCGCGGCGTCCGGCGACCGCCGTAGCTGTGAGCGGCCTGGTCGGTAAGCCCAAGATAAGCCTCGGTCTCGACGATCATGCCAGACATGCGTTCGCCAGTTTGATCCGGCACGACGATCAGCTTGCCGAGCAGTTCGCGAGCGACTGTAAGCGTGTCGGAGCGGAGATAAAATTCGCGTGGCAGCTTGGGGTTCATAAATGTATTTCAACAGATCGTACCAATAATTCGCTCGCTGCGGCATACTTTTCACATCTTATTACATCAAATTACAGATAGTTTAAGCCGCGCAAAATTGATAGAATTCCAAGGCACGGCTCCTATTCCACATTTCTTATGAAGCTTATCAATATTTTCGCGTTCATTATCATTTTCACATTAGCGTCTCTCGCTCAAAAGCCGGACGACGTTCTCGCGACGGCGACCGGACATACGTTTCGAGCTAAAGACCTGTCCGCCGAAACTCAGAAGATCATGACCCAGGTGCCGGCCCGGTTTGCAAAGCTTCGCACCGAGATCCTCGGCCAGATGCTAAATCAACGTGTGATTGGCATCGAGGCAAAATCGCTAAACATTACGCCCGGCAAATTGATCTCCGCCGAAAAGGCAAAGGTGGCGGCCCCGACCGAGGATGCGATTAAGGCCGTCTACGAAGCGAATCGCACCGTCATTGGCGACCGAACGCTCGAACAGGTTCGAAAACAGATCGTCTCAATTCTACGAAGCGCTCCCGAGCAAAAACTGCTGGTCGAGATGTTCGCCCGATTGAGCACGAAGTACAAGGTTGCCAACGGAAAGGATATTAACGCGGCAAATCTCGCCCCGGCCGACATCGTCGCAACCATTAACGGTCAGAGCGTCACGGCGAAAGAATTTGAAGAATATGCCAGATTTCAGTTTTACGACGCCCGGCTTGAACTCGCCGGTCTGATCCTAGACGATCTAAACGACACGGTTTATGACGCTCTCGTCGCTGACGAGGCCAAGGCTCTCCAAACCGACGCCGGCACGCTGATCGCCAATGAGATCACGAATAAAATGAAGGCTTACACCGACGAAGAGCGGGTCGGACTCGAAGGCGTCTTAACGAAAAAACTTTTTGCCAAATATCAGGTTAAGATCCTTTACAAGGAACCGGAACCGATGGTGCAAAACGTCTCGGTCGATGACGACCCGGCTCAAGGTCCGGCAACGGCACCGGTCACGATTGTGATGTTTAGCGATTTTCAATGCTCGGCGTGTTCGGCGACGCACCCGATATTGAAAAAGGCGATGGCCGAGTTTCCGGGCAAGATACGTTTTGTGGTTCGCGATTTTCCGCTCGAATCAATCCATGAAAACGCCTGGCGTGCCGCTCTCGCCGCCGGAGCCGCCAATGCACAGGGCAAATTTTTTGAATACACTGAGATCCTGTACAAAAATCAGGATGCGCTTGACGACGGATCGCTCAAGAAATACGCGGCTCAAATAGGTTTGAATGTCCAACAATTTGAGTTAGACTTTAACTCCGAAAAGACCGCCGCCGAGGTCCGCAAAGATATGGCCGACGGCGAATCCTACGGCATTTCCTCGACGCCGACGATCTTTGTAAATGGCGTCAGCGTAAGGAATCTCTCGGCCGAGGGTTTTCGCGCGGCGATCGAACGGGCGATACGCAAATAACCGTGACACTTGTATAAATATGCGTTTTCTAATCATAGTATTTACCGCCACAATGGCCATGGCCTGCTCGGGAGGAGCCAACACTACAAAACCTAATGTCAACGCCACCAGCTCGAACACCGCTAAGGCCGGACCGCTGCCGGTATACGGCTATGAGGTAGTAAAGGCCTATCCGCATGATCCGAAGGCGTTTACCGAGGGCCTTTATTTTAGCGAGGGCTTTCTCTACGAAAGCACGGGCGAAGAGGGTCAATCGTCCCTGCGAAAGGTTGATCTGGTTACGGGTAAGGTGGTTCAAAAATGGGATCTTCCCAAAGAAGATTTTGGCGAGGGCATTTCACTGATCAACGGTAAGATATATCAACTGACGTGGAAGGGAGGCCTCGGCCGCGTCTTTGACGCTAAGGATTTTAAGCTGTTAAAGGAGTTTAACTACCAAGGCGATGGCTGGGGCATGACGACCGACGGAACAAATCTATATCTCACGCAGAGCACGCATGTGATCAAAGTGATGGATCCCGAGACGTTCAAAACGGTTAGGACGATCCCCGTTATGCGCGAGGACGGCAAACCGCTGATGCAGATCAACGAGCTCGAATGGATCAAAGGCGAGATCTGGGCAAACGTTTGGCATTCGGAGGAAGCCGATATTCTCGGCAAGCCCAATTACATCGCACGGATCGATCCGACTTCGGGCAAATTGCTCGGCTGGATCAACCTTGCAGGCATTTCGCCCGACGATCAGGGGCATGACAAGCAAGAAGAAAATACACTCAATGGCATCGCCTATGACGCGGGCGGCGACCGTATTTTTGTCACCGGCAAGCGGTGGCGCAAACTCTACGAGATCAAGTTAAAACCACCGCAAGGACAATGACCGATCAGGACACAAAATTTATGAAGCGGGCGGTCGAACTTGCTCGTTCGGGCATGGACGCGAACTCGGGCGGCCCTTTTGGCTGCGTCGTAGTAAAAAACGGCGAGATCATCGGCGAAGGCAATAACCGAGTGACATCGACCAACGACCCGACGGCCCATGCCGAGATCGTTGCCATTCGAGCGGCGTGCGCGCGGCTGGGCGCGTTTCAGCTCGACGATTGCTCTATCTATACATCGTGCGAACCGTGCCCGATGTGCTTGGGAGCGATTTACTGGGCACGTCCGGCGAAAGTTTTCTATGCCTGCACCCGCGAGGACGCTGCCGCTGTCGGATTTGACGATGATTTTATCTACCGTGAACTCGGAAAAGCCAACGACGAACGTGAAATGGTCCTAATAAACATTCTTCGCGACGAAGGCCTCGCACTGTTTCAGAATTGGTCGGGAAAGCCGGACAAGATCGAGTATTAGCAATGTCAATAGAAACCGTTGCCTATTTTTTATCCGCGTCATCCGCGTTGATCCGCGGCTAAATTATTCCTAATGATCGAATTCATACTTAACGATCAAGACATTGCGACCGATCAGTCGCCCGGCATGACCGTGCTCGATTTCGTCCGCTATCACAAAGATCTAAAGGGCACAAAGATCGGCTGCCGCGAGGGCGACTGCGGCGCATGCACCGTACTCGTTGGCGAACTCGTTGGTCAAGAGATCAAATACCGCACAATGACCTCGTGCCTCATGCCGCTCGCAAACGCCGCCGGCAACCACATCGTCACCGTCGAGGGAATCAATCCGGACGACGGCAGCCTGACGCCTGTCCAACAAGCCATGGTCGACACGAACGGCACACAATGCGGTTTTTGCACAGTCGGTTTCGTCATGTCGCTAACCGGTTTCTGTGTCGATAACACCGTTAAAACACCAGAAATGGCGGTTTCGTCGGTAGACGGAAATATATGTAGATGCACGGGTTATAAATCGATCGAGCGGGCGGCGGTCTGCATTAGTGAGCAGTTAGCCGCAAGCAGTAAGCAGTCAGAACTGCCTACGATATCGGATGGTTTAACTCTCGCTATCGCAAAGCAAATCGTCCCGAAATATTTCTCAGACATTAATGGGCGATTGGCGAATCTTATAACTACGGCATTGAAGGCGGAAACACGACCGGTAGAGAGTGTGTCTTCTCACCGGGCATTCGTTGGAGGGGGAACAGACATCTACGTTCAACGTCCCGACACGATAGTCGATGAACCCGTCTCGCATCTCTTCTACGGCGAGCAGCTTCGCGGCATCCGCGACACCGGGACGCATATCGAGATCGGAGCCTCTGCGACGGTCACCGACTTGCTCGTTTCGCCGGTGATGCAGTCTGTCTTCCCGCAACTGTATAAACATCTAAAACTCGTCTCGTCAACGCCGATCCGCAACATGGCGACGCTCGCCGGCAACTTCGTCAACGCCTCGCCCATAGGCGACATGACTGTGTGGTTCCTAGCCCTTGACGCGACGATCGACCTCTGTTGCAGAAGCCCGCACGTAAGTAAGGGCGCGACACGCACGATGCCTTTGAAAGATCTCTATCTCGGCTACAAACAGCTCGCAAAATCACGGGACGAATACATAACGTTGATCCGTTTTCGCAAACCAACCGTCGATTTCCGATTCAATTTCGAAAAGGTGTCAAAGCGCACTTATCTGGACATTTCGACCGTCAACACGGCGATCTCGCTAACTAGCTCCCCTCCTTACAAAGGAGGGGTGGCAGCCGCTTCGGCTGACGGGGTGGTTCTCTCCGAAGTGCACGTCGCCGCCGGCGGCATCGCGCCGATCCCGCTTTATCTGAAAGAAACTTCGGCATTTCTAAATGGCAAAGCGGTCAGCGCTGCGACAGTCGCGCAGGCCAACGAAATAATGCAGTCCGAGGTGTCACCGATCTCCGACGTGCGAGGTACGGAGCAATATAAACGCTTGCTTTTGCGACAGCTTTTCCGGGCACATTTTGTGGAGCTATTTGAAATATAATTTACCACAGAGGCACAGGGGACACAGAGTTTTTATTCTTATTTTCTCAGTGCTCTCTGTGTCTCTGTGGTGAATTTCTTAGATGAAAAACATCGATTCAAAATCTCATGTCCGCGGCGAATCCATTTATCTGGATGACATCCCGCTTGTTCGCGGGACGTTGTTTGCGTGTGTTTTTGATTCGCCGGTCGCTCATGGAAAGCTCAAATCGTTAGATACGACAGAAGCGGAAAAGTCGGAAGGGGTTTTCAAAGTCATTACCGCAAGCGACCTGATCGGCGAGAACCAGATCGGCGGCATCGTGCCGGATGAGCCTTTGCTGGCTGACAGTGAAGTCCATTTTCAGGGAATGCCGATCGCGATCGTTGTAGCGACGAGCGAAGAATTCGCCCGCAAAGCCGCCAAAAAAATTACATTCGATATCGACGAATTTGAGGCCGTTACCGATCCGCGTGTCGCCGCCGCAAATGGCGATCTGATCGTGCCGCCGAAGAAATTTGTGCTGGGCAATACTGACGACTCTTTTCAGAATTGCGAACATGTTTTCGAAGGCCGCACCGAGCAGAATGGCCAGGAGCATCTATACATAGAAACGCAAGGCGCATACGCTGTTCCGACAGAAGGCGGCGGACTCAAAATTTATTCTTCGACCCAAGGCCCGACCGCAGTTCAGCGTGCGGTTTGTCGCGTGACGGGCCTTGCGATGCACCACGTCGAGGTCGATGTCCAGCGGCTCGGCGGCGGTTTTGGCGGTAAGGAAGATCAGGCAAACGCCTGGGCCGCGATCTGCGCAG
Organism: Chloracidobacterium sp.; assembly: GCA_043739565.1. Classification (GTDB taxonomy): domain Bacteria; phylum Acidobacteriota; class Blastocatellia; order Pyrinomonadales; family Pyrinomonadaceae; genus OLB17. The sequence goes on along the minus strand of JAYUDV010000001.1, from coordinate 33,647 downwards.
TCGCAACGCAGTTGACCAACCGGCCCGTAAAATACGCACTTCACCGTATGGAAGACATGCGGATGACCGGCAAGCGGCACCCGTATTCGTCCGATTATAAGATCGGCCTCGATAAGGGCCTCAAGATCGTCGCCTATGAGGCTTCGTTTTACCAAAACGCCGGAGCATCGTGCGACCTCTCGCCGCCCGTGCTCGAACGCACGCTTTTTCACTGCACAAATTCATATTTCGTGCCAAATGTCACCGCGACTGCATATTGCTGCCGCACAAATTTGCCGCCAAATACGGCATTTCGCGGCTTTGGAGGGCCGCAGGGGATGTTTGTGATTGAGTCGGCGATTTCTCACGCGGCTGAGAAACTTGGAGTTTCGGCCTCCGACATTCAACGCCGCAATCTGCTAACGGACGGCGACGAATTCCCGTACGGCCAGAAAGCCGAGAGCGACGCGATCACGTCTTGGACGCAGGGCGATGCTGAGTATGATTTTGGCAAGCTGCAAAAAGAAGCCGACGATTTCAACGCCACATCTCGCTATCTCAAAAAAGGCGTTGCTCTGATGCCGGTCTGCTTCGGCATATCATTCACCAAAACGCCGATGAATCAAGCGCGATCCTTGGTGCATGTTTACACCGACGGTAGCGTTGCTGTTTCAACCGGGGCCGTCGAGATGGGACAGGGCGTCAATACCAAGATGGCGCAGGTCGCCGCGAAAATGTTTGGGCTAGAGATCGAGCAAGTTAAGGTCCACACAACCAATACTTTACGGATTGCGAACACAAGCCCGACCGCCGCGTCCGCCGCCGCCGATCTCAACGGCAAAGCGACGCAGATCGCGTGTGAGACGATTCGCGACAGGTTGTTTGAGGTTGCGAAAGATCTTGTCGAAGCGGAAACGGCTGAAAGCCTCACTCTTACAGACGGATTTGTATATCGTAACGGCGAAAAAACCAGTCTTGAATGGCAGACGCTCGTGATGGAGGCTTATCTCCAACGCGTGAGCTTGAGCGAACACAGCCATTACGCGACCGCCGGCATTCATTTCGATTGGACGACGGCGAAAGGACATCCGTTCGCCTATCACGTTTATGGAACCGCTATCGTCGGCGTGACCGTCGATTGCCTTCGCGGACGTTACGAGGTCGATTATGTAAAATGCTGTCATGACTTCGGCACGTCGATGAATACGGCGGTCGATTACGGCCAGATCGAAGGCGGCATCGTTCAGGGCCTCGGTTGGGTGACGATGGAAGAGGTCGTTTACGACACGAACGGCAAACTTCGCTCGAACGCCCTATCGACTTACAAAGTGCCGGACATCTACTCCGTCCCAAAAGAGATAGCGATCCTGCCGCTCGTGACGAATCGCGAAAACCTAGCCATCTTCAACTCCAAGGCCGTCGGCGAACCTCCACTCATGTACGGCATCGGCGCGTATTTCGCGATCCGAAACGCGGTCAAGGCGTTTACCGATTGCTCGCCCGCATTTGACCTGCCGTTTACTCCGGAAAAGGTGCTGATGAATCTTTATGATGCTGACACGCTAGCAAAAACTTTGGAAAATTAACCACAGATAAACACGGATCAACGCGGATAGAAGAAATAGCTATCCTATGCATCCTGCGCATCTTGATCGAATTTTCCTCTGCGTCTCGGAGTCTCTGCGGTAAACTTCTCGTTGATGAATATGGAACTTGAATTGTGGCATTTCATCGCCTCGCGGCTAAATAAGGGCAAAGCTGTGATGCTCCTAGTCGTTGCCGAAAGTACCGGCAGCAGTCCTGGGCGGCAGGGCTATAAAATGACCGTGGGCAGCGATGGCGAGTTGTTCGGCAGTATCGGCGGAGGCGTGATGGAAGTAAATCTAGTTGAAGAGAGCCGCGCGATCCTGTCAGAACCACCTGCGGTAGCAGGTGATCTAACCCGGCAAATTAGAACCCAGGTTCATAAAAAAAATACTCCGAATTCGAGTGGCATGATCTGCTCCGGGAAACAGACCGTGATTTTTCGCAAACTCACGTCAACCGATGCACGCACGGTCGAATCAATTGTCGAGTCGATCAGGAAAAGATCCGATGCTTTTATGACGCTTTCGTCCCGAAATCTCAGCGTAGGGCCGCCTGAAGGCGAAACTCCAAACGAAGATTTTCATTTTGAAAAAATCGACGAGACAGATTTTAGATATATCGAAAAACTCGGGCCAAAGAGCAAACTCTACCTCATCGGCGGCGGCCACTGCGCGCTTGCTTTGTCGGAATTGATGTCGAAAATGAATTTCCACATCAGCATCTTCGACGACCGGCCCGATCTCAACACGATTGGAAAAAATCGCTTTGCCGATGAGATAACCATCATCGACAATTACGAACAGATCGGCGAGCTAATTCTGGAAGGTTCGAATGTTTACGTCGTTGTTATGACACTCGGCTACAACTCGGACGAGATTGTGATCCGGGCGTTGCTAGACATAGATATCAAATACTTCGGTGTTCTCGGCAGCAAAGCGAAGATGAAAATACTTCTCACCGCACTCGCAAAAGACGGATTTTCAAAAGAAAGAATCTCCCGCATCCGAACACCGGTCGGCCTCGCAATAAACAGCCGTACACCCGAAGAGATCGCGGTCTCGATCGCGGCCCAGATAATCGCGGTCAAAAATGCTTAACCAGATGCAAAGCGATCAATCGCACGCTGTTCCTGTGTTAGAATCGCCTTTCACGAAACCCCGGCGGCACATACATGAACACTCGGAACGTCACTAAACCCGGAACGCGAAGCTATCTACGCAGTCTCGCCGGTCGCGAGTATTTCATTCTCAAACGCCGTCTGAAGTGGCTTGCCATTTCGCGCGAATTTGCCCGTCCGGAGGCGAATACCAGCCTCGAGTATTTAATCGTAAAACACCGCTCGATGATGATGCGGCCGCTTCGCGATGTCGAAATGTATTTGCAGCACAACAAGATCACAAATTTACGGCTCGCCATCGCTCCGATCAATGGTGTCATCATTCGCCCCGGTCAGACATTTTCACTATGGCGGCTAGTCGGACGCCCAACCGCGGCGAAGGGCTATCTCGAGGGCCTCATTCTCCACAATGGCCGCATCGATAAAGGCATCGGCGGCGGCCTATGCCAACTCGGCAACCTATTGTACTGGATGGCTTTACACTCGCCTTTGACAATCACTGAACGCTATCGCCACGGCTTTGACGTCTTCCCCGACATCAATCGCACGATCCCGTTCGCGTGCGGGGCGACGCTTGCCTACAACTACATTGACTTACAGCTCCGCAACGATACGAATAATCCGTTTCAGATCAACCTGTGGCTTGATGCGGAGTATTTGAATGGCGAGATCCGCTCAGATCACGACAGCAAGTTTGAGTATAAGATCTTCGAGACCGACCACCTTATCAAGATGCAGCCGTGGGGCGGCTATACGCGGCACAACCGCATCTGGCGACGACAAACAAGCCTGATGGACGGCTCGACATCGGAGCATCTTGTCACGGAAAACCACGCAATAATGATGTACAATCCGCTGCTGACGGAATAGGTTGAAGTTATTGTAATTGAAGGAGTTTTTCGACTTTATCGCGCTCGACCGATTCCTGTGCGATGGTCCGTTCCCAACCGAATAATCCGGCCTCGTTCATAGCGTGAAAAACCGCGTCGCCAGCCGTTCCCGATCCAACCTTAGCCAGATAGATCTCGGCAAACCGCTTAAGCCGGCCCTTGCTTTCCTTACTCTGGGCATCCCGCGTTACCATAAAACTTTCTGCTGACTAGCGTCACGCCGCGATCAACATCGCCAGGTCAATATCGTTCGCCGGGAAAAGCTGCTTGGTATGCGGGCAGCGATACTTGTTGGTCTGCATAAAGGCAATCGCCGGTGGCATTTCACCACCGGGATAAACGTCGGCTAGAGCAACCTTGTTGAGGTTCGCGTCGTCGAGTGTGACCTGCACATGAACCGAATGCGGCTGGCCGCATTGATCGCACGTCACATAAACATCATATAGAGGCATAAATTTATAATGGTGAATGATGAGTTTGAGAGCCGACACTCATCATTCACCATTTCATAATTCGCATCTGCTTACGCCACTGCTTTTAGCGGCGAAACGGGATAATTTTCGGGATGAAGCAGCATGTCGAGCTTTCCGGCGTCGATCGTATTTTCGGCAAACTCACGTTCACCGAGCTCCAGCTTAGCCTCCGTCATCGCGTCGTATCGGGCGATTATCTCCATAACGGGCCTTGCCTCGACCTTTGCACTATAGATCTCGGCGAATAGCCTTAACCGATCCGTGCCTTCTTTGCTTTCTGTTCTTTTAATCACGGAGCTAGAGTATCATGCCGCCCCGACATTAGATACCCGCGTTTCATAACCCTGAGTGAAACACCGTGTGAGGTGAAATGAAACGCTTCGGGAACAAATCTCTACGACCGGTGTCTAACTAATCGATGAACCAAAACGGTTCTGACATGCGGTTGGCACCGGCAAATAGGAGGATAAGCAAATGTTTGACAAATTGATCGTTTCCGACGCCGCTGGCGCGGATTTTAAGCCTCGCCGAAACTATTTTCTCGTCTCTTCGGTCGTGGTCGGCGTGTTGTTTTTGACGGCCGTCATTTTTAGTATTTTTGCCTCGGATTACGGCCTCGGCACCAACGGTTTTGAGTTGGCGGAGCTGCTCTCACCGATAGACATGGCCGCTGCGGAAACCGAGCCGCCAAAGCCGCGAATGCCTCAAACACTGTCGCGTTCAACCAGCCAACTGCCGACACGGCAAGTAAATATGCCGAATTTGAACGAAACTCCAATCGTTCCCACTAATGTGTCGGTCGTACCGAATACGCAGCCGGCCCGACCGGATACCGGACGATTTCAGATCAGTAAATTTGATTCAAATCCTGCTGTTTCGAATGGTTCCGGCCGCAATAATGACGGCACCGGAACCGACGGCCCAGGCTTGGTAAATACACCGCAAACTGCCGACAATACGTCGATGCTTGAACTTCCGCCGGTCAAGGCTCCGCCTCTGGTGAAGAAAGACATCGTGAGGTCAATCGGCGTAGCGAACGGAAAGGCCACTTATTTGCCAAAACCACCTTATCCGCCAGCGGCGATTGCGGTTAACGCTCAGGGCACGGTTGACGTACAGGTGTTGATCGACGAATCGGGACGGGTCGTCTCGGCCAAAGCGGTCAGCGGCCCTATGCTGCTCAGGCTCGCCGCCGAGCAGGCCGCACGCAACGCCAGGTTTACGCCGACTCTTCTTTCAAATGTGCCGGTCAAGGTAACGGGCGTGATCGTCTATAACTTTATGCGGACTTAAAAACGCAATAAGAGCGGGGGCAAGCCCGCTCTTTAAACTAAAGATGTCCCTTTTCAGACAGCCTCACTTTTATTTTGTGAGAAATTCTATCAGGCCATGGGTGTCGAGATCGTAAACCGGCACGCCAAACTGCGATTTAAGGTCGCCATAGGTCATGCCGTCGAGGAATATCGGCTCGTCGGATTTGATCGTTGCCTTTGGGATAACCGCGAAATCGCCAACGATCTGTTCGCGAACCTTCAAAAAATCCTGCCCGGTAAGCAAGCCCGCCACCGCGACATCGCCGCCAAAATAGGTATTTGGAACGGCAAGAACATTGAGCCGCGAACCCGTTAGAGCGTTGTATTTGTCGATCTGCTCTCGGAGGATCGGAGCGAACATTTCGCCCGTTAGGAGTGTGCCGTGTTTTGAGTGCGGAGTCGAGCCGTTTGACGCTTTCGGTTTGATCGCGGCATCGTGGGTTCTGACGTTTTCTAGACTCCGCGTCTCCGCGTATCTGCGGTTAAAAATCCTTTCAAACGCATTCGTAAACGACCGCACCATACCGACGCCGTCTTCGATTTGCGGGTAGTTGCCGTAATGCCGCCGCGACGGTATTTCGGCACCGGCCTTGAGATAAATCTCGTCGCCCAGGAAAGCGAAGGTCACGCCGAGTGTGCGGCGAAATTCCTTTTGGAGTTTTTCAATCTCCTTGATAGTCCGGCGGCAAAATTCAGGCGTGACGCGGGTCAGGCGTTCGTCGGTGTTGTATCGGGTCAACGCAACGGGCACGACTGCCGTGCTGACGACCTTTGGATAATGGGCGGCGAGATCACGAAGCGTTTTTTCGAGGATCGCTCCGTCGTTAATCTCAGGACATAAAACAACTTGAGCGTGTAGCTCGATGTCGGCAGCCAATAGCCGCTCCAATTTATCCGAGATATCGGCCCGCGATTCGTCAACGCCGAGTAGATATGCCCGCGTTTTCAGGTCGGTCGCGTGCACCGAGACGTACTGCGGCGAAAGACGCTGCTCGATTATACGTTTCATCTCGTCCTCGGTGATAGACGAGAGCGTGGTGTAATTGCCGTAGAGAAACGAGAGCCGGATGTCCTCGTCGCGGACAAACAGCGACGGCCTCGCATCCTCCGGGTTTCCTTTGCAAAAGCAAAAAATACATTCGTTTGCACATTGGCGCGGTACGATCTGCTCGAACATCAGCCCGAGGTCTTCACTTTCGTCGCGGTCAAATTCAATCTCAACGGTTTGCCCGTCCGGCTTTTTGACCTGAAAAGTAATCTCCGTTTCGCCCGCCGTCTGAAAGCGAAAATCGAGGTAATCGCGTACCGGCCGGCCGTTAACGCGCACGATCCGGTCATTCGGCTCTAGCTCAAGCTCAACCGCGAGGCCGTTGACCTCCGTGATGAGGACGCCCGGCCGCCGGAGCTGCGTGATCGCTGGTGTGACGGCAAATTCGTACATATTGAAACTACTTAGTGTATAAAATCGGAAAAGAATTTGCCCGCGAATTACGCGAATAATACGAATAAAAGATTTCTCTTATTCGCGTTTATTAGCGTAATTCGCGGGCTAAAACTTTTTCGACTATGCCGACGATGCCGACGCGAGGTCTAGCAAGCTGTCGAGCGGCGTGTATTCGAGGTTTTGCGAGGTCGCGACCGCCTCGTACGTCAGCTTTCCGTCGTAGGTGTTGACGCCCTCGCGAAGCCCGGCGTCGTCCACAATCGCCTTCTCAAATCCCTTATTCGCGAGATCGAGAGCGTACGGAAGCGTTGCATTAGTCAAAGCGAACGTCGATGTTCGCGGCACCGCGCCCGGCATATTTGCTACGCAATAATGCAATACGCCTTCTTCGTAATAAGTCGGGTTTGAGTGCGTCGTTGCATGCGTCGTCTCAAAACATCCGCCCTGATCAACGGCCACATCCACCAAAACCGCGCCTTGCGGGATCAGATGCAGCATATCGCGAGTCACCAATTTCGGAGCGGCCGCACCGACAACCAAAACCGCGCCGATGACGAGATCGGCATGAGAAATTGCTTCCTCGATCGCGTAACGCGACGAGGCAAGCGTCTGAACCTTTGAAAGGAAAATGTCGTCGAGCTGTCTCAGACGGTCGAGATTACGGTCGATGATTGTGACTTTAGCTCCCAATCCGACCGCCATTTTTGCTGCTTCCGTGCCGACGATTCCGCCGCCGATAATGACGACATTGGCTGCCGGAACGCCCGGAACGCCGCCGAGCAGAATACCTCTTCCGCCGTTCATTTTCTCAAGGTATGTCGCACCGACTTGGACGGACATACGCCCCGCAACCTCGGACATCGGTGTCAGCAGCGGCAAACGGCCATTGCTGTCGGTAATCGTCTCGTAAGCAACGCCGGTAACCTTGCGGTCAAGCATCTGCCTGGTCAATTCGAGTTCAGGTGCGAGATGCAGATAGGTGAAAAGCAATTGGTTTTCACGCATCCGCGGGTATTCCGGTGCGACCGGTTCTTTGACCTTGACGATCATATCGCCCGTGGCCCAGATCTCATCCGCCGTATCCAGAAGCTGCCCGCCGGCCTTTACATACTGTTCGTCCTTAAACCCCGAACCTTCGCCCGCTGTCTTTTGCACATAAACCGTATGCCCCGCGTGCGCTAAGGCCTGAACACCCGCCGGCGTGAGTCCCACGCGGTATTCGTTATCTTTTATCTCTTTCGGCAATCCAATATCCATCAATATTTTCTCCAGATCGTAATAATTCTATATGTAATAGCTAAACCTAGAATTGTATATTTTTTCGCGCGATTTGTTAAAACCTTAGATCTCGACTTGGTCAATCTGTGCTTTTTGTAGCTTGCCTGAATAGTCAATATACAACGATTTCCATTCGCTAAAAATGTCGAGTACCTGCGTTCCGGCTTCGCGATGGCCGTTGCCAGTTCCCTTCGTTCCTCCGAACGGCAGATGCACCTCGGCTCCGATCGTTGCCGAATTTACATAGCAAATGCCAGTGTAAAGCTCCTGCATCGCGTAGAACGCATGGTTGACGTCCTGCGTATAGATCGCTGAAGAGAGGCCGTAGGCAACGCCGTTGACGATGTCTATCGCCTCATCCAGAGTCGAGAATGGAATGACGCTCGTCACCGGGCCGAATATCTCTTCCTGTTCTATCCGCATTCCGGGTTTTACGTCGGTAAAAACAGTAGGCTCGATGAAATAGCCGTTTTTATAAGCGCCTTTCGTGATTCGGTGGCCGCCGCAGGCGAGCGTTGCTTTGTCATGATTTTTGCCGATCTCGATGTAGCCGAGAATCTTGTCCATCTGTCGCTCGTTAATGACAGGACCGACTTCGGTTTTCGGATCGAGGCCATTGCCAACGCGGAGCTTACGCACCTTTTCGACGAGCTTCTCGCAAAATTTCTTGTAAACTTTTTTGTGAACAACGAGCCGCGAGGAAGCCGTGCATCGCTGTCCGCTCGTGCCAAATGCTCCCCATAGGCTGCCCTCGACGGCATTGTCGACATCGGCGTCGTCCATCACAATAATGGCGTTTTTGCCACCCATTTCCAGCGAGACGATTTTGTTGTCGCGGGCGCATGCCTCGGCGATGATGCGGCCCGTCTTGGTCGAACCGGTGAATGAGATCAGCCGCACATCCTTGTGATTTACCAATGCCGCACCAGCTTCGCCAAAACCATTAACTAGATTGACCACGCCTTTTGGAATGCCCGCGATCTCACATGATTTGACCAGATTGATCGTCGATAGCGGCACGTCCTCGCCCGATTTGATGACGACAGTGTTACCGCAAACGAGCGCCGGAATTAGCTTCCACGACGGGATCGCCATCGGAAAATTGAACGGCGTTATCAGCCCGCATAACCCGACCGGCTGGCGGACGCACATTGCAAATTTATTCGGCATCTCAGCCGGTGTAGTAAAGCCGTGCAGCCGTCGCCCCTCGCCCGCCGTGTAATACGTGCAGTCGATCGCCTCCTGCACATCTCCGCCGGCCTCTTTGACCACTTTGCCCATCTCGCGGGTCATCTGATGTGTGAATTCATCCTTGTTTTTGCGGAGAATTTCGCCGAGCGTGAACAATAATTCGGCTCGTTTTGGTGCCGGGGTCCGTCGCCATCGTGTCGCCGCATCCGTCGCCGCCGCGACCGCCGCGTTGACGTCAGTCTCATTCGAAGCCGGAAATCGACCGACGATATCCGTCGTATCCGCCGGGTTCACGTTGTCGAACCACTCGCCCGACGCAGATTTGACCCATTCGCCGCCGATGTAATTGTGATATTTCTTGACAGCAGATTTCTTCGCTTTTGCTTGTTTTGACATAAATTTGATAGCGATAGGTAAACGATTACGAACGAGAAATCATCTCTCGCCCCTTCGGTCTTGTCCCTCATCACCGAGTTAACTACTTTACTGTAAACTGCAATATTTTCAATTCCGTCGACTGGATTACCGGATTGTATGTGATCACGTTTAGCACAACCGGGTCGCCGACCTTTAATTTTGCGACAATTTGTGTGAAGGTTTTCAGATCCGTGATGTTAACGCGATTGATCCGCTGGATCAGGTCGCCGGGACCAAGAGCCTCGTTGCCGTTTGAATTTCGCACATCCGCGATAAAGCTCGCCGGATTTATCTCCTTGACCAGCAGGCCTTTCTGTCCATTAAGCTTGGTGGTGGCCGCCAATGCGGGCGTAAGTTCATTAAGCGTCAGGCCAAATGGCTTTTGTTCGGCGTTTGCGGCGTCGATTGGAAGCCGCCTCCGGTCAGTGGGTTCGTCCGCCCGGCTCTTCGCCGGTCGCTCTCCAAGTTTGACGGTCGCGGTTTTCCTTTCCAGATTTGCTCCATTTTCCCGCAAATAAACCACCGAAACGGTTTGATCGGGCATCGTCGCGGCTACTCTGCCGATAAGATCAAGTTCGCTTTCGACCCGCTGGCCGTTAAATTCCAAGATCACATCGCCGGTCTGCAGCAGAGCGAGCCCCGCCGGGCTCTGCTTATTATGGACATCTGTAATGATGGCTCCCTTGGTATCGCTGAGGCCATAAACCTTTGCAAACTCTGTTTTGATCGGTTCGAGATTCGCTCCCAGATAACCGCGCTTCACCTTGCCGTTCTTAACGATCTGCTCAAAAACGAACGACGCCTCGTGTGACGGCAGAGCAAAACCGACGCCGTTAGAATCGCCAGTCGTCGTGGCGATTTGCGAATTTACGCCGATAACGTCCCCGTCGAGATTAACGAGCGGTCCGCCGGAGTTTCCACGATTTATCGCCGCGTCGGTCTGAATAAATCTTTGAAATACCTTGGCGTATGGCGTTTTACGGTGTGTCTGCGAGATTATGCCGGCCGTCACGCTCTTTGCCAGGCCAAACGGCGAACCGACCGCAAGCACCCAATCGCCCACCTCAGCCGCCTCAGAATCGCCGAATTTGAGAAACGGCAGATCATGGCCGACGTCTATTTTCAAAACCGCAAGGTCCGTTTCTTCATCGGCACCGACAACCCTCGCCACAAATTCCTCGCCCGAATCCAGTTTGACCGTTATCCTCGCGGCGTCATCGATCACGTGCTGATTAGTCAAAATATAGCCGGATTTATCAACGATAAAGCCGCTGCCGACGGTATAAATCGCCTGCTGCGGCAATTGACGCCTAAAGAAATCCATAATGTCATCCGAATCGGCGGGTGAGGGCGTCCCTTTTGCGACCGCCTGAGAGACCTTGCTCTTGGTATCAATATTGACCACTGCCGGCCCTACCTTTTTGGCTATTTCAGCAAACGATTTCGTTTGTCTTTCGGGCTGAGCAAATACATTACCGCCGGTAATTAAAAACGCAATTGTAATGATAATCGCCAAAGTAAAAGTGCGTGGATACAAATGAAATCTGGTACGATGCGTGAACATTGCTGTTTCTCCTCAAAATCGGGATATCGCTGTCCTTTATCTTCTATCTTCCAAAATTATATCAAAATCAATTTTCTTATCAATTTTCTTTTTCTTCGATGCTGAAATCAGGGCCGGAGAAGCACTTTTATTACGCCGGTTTTGGAGGCATGGCCCATCGCCGCAAGACCGTCCGAGAGCGGAAATTCGTCCGAGATCAAGCTCTCGACATTGACCGAGCCATTTGCCAGAAGATCAAGAGCTGGCCGAAAACGCCCGCACCGCGAGCCGACGATCGTGATCTCATCGACGACGACCCGAGATGCCTGCCACGCAGGGGTGCCGTGAAACGTGGATTTCAGTACGATCTTGCCGCGCGGGCGCACAAGATCGAGAGCAGTTGCAAAACCGGATTCGGAGCCGCTTGCCTCGACCACGACGTCAAAATGGCCATGCATCGAGGTAGTCAGACCGCTCAATTCAATCGTTTCGACATCGCTCTTTTGAGCAATCGCCATTTTCGAGACGTGTTTCCCGATCAGGCTTACATTTTGCGATCGTAATGCCAGACTCATTGCACATAGCAAGCCGAGCTTGCCATCGCCGATGACGGCAACACGCGTGTCAAGCGAAACGTCGACCTGTTCGGTGATTCCGTAAGCGGCGGCGAGCGGCTCGGCAAAAACCGCCTGTTCGTCCGAAACGTTGTTGGGAATTTCGATCAGATTTCGCGACGGTAATCTTAAAAACTCCGCGTGAGCACCGTCACGCCCAACGATACCAAGCACCGTCCGAACCGGACAATGCCGCGGATCGCCTCTCAGACATTTTTCGCACACGCCGCAGCCGACATTTATCTCGCCGACAATGCGTTTGCCGACCAGATGCTCTGCGTCGCTGGCACTCTCGACCACGCCGACAAATTCATGCCCGATCGTTCCCGTAAAACCGGCATAGCCGCGTACGATCTCGATATCAGTGTTGCAGATGCCGGACCTCATAACGCGTACGAGGGCCTCGCTTTCGTTGCCGGGTGTCGGAATCTCGGCGAGTTTGAGCCTGTCTCCGTCAAATCTGAGAGCTTTCATTTGATATGGTTATCGCTTGTAATAGAGTTTTAGATCGCGTTCGGCGGTGATCAGCCATCGACCGTTAATGCGGCGGAATTCGAGCTGCGAGCGGGTTTTACCTTCCGAGCGACCGCCACCGGCAAAGACCCATTCCTTATCGAAAACAGCCGTCGCCGTATCACCCGACGGGTCGGTAGATACGCTCATATTTGAGACATTTACACGCATTGAATTGTAGAGCGAGAATGCACGAGCCTTGTCCGCACGGATCGTTCCTGAGCTTACGCCGCGCCGTTTGTAATAATCGACCGTCGGAGCGTAATTGCCCATATAGCCGTTGAAATCATGAGATTCGAGCGATGATTTCCACCCGTAAACACGTTGCGAAACCTCGCTCCGCGTCTGCACGTCGTCATTGGTTGACAGCGGCACTGCCGTGTCAGTGTTGCCTGGCGTTGCCGATGTTCGGGTCGAAGCGGGCTTCGGGGTCGGAGTGCTTTGCGGGATCGGCAACGAATTGTAATTCGTGTTTACGGTTCCGCCAGGTACGCTTGCGGTGTTACCCGAATTACTCGCAGTTGACTGCGAGTTTCGCCAGAAAACCAGGGCCGCAAATCCGATCAAGCCAAAGACTACGAGCATTCCGAGCGCGGTGAGAATGATCGCGACGGCGGTGTTCAATCCTTTCTTTTCCGGTATCGCCGCCGCCACGCGCGTCACTTGGCTCGGCGACCACGCCGTGTCATTGAGTAGCACACCCACTCGATCCGGCCCTTTCCTGCCAACTACGGTCTCGGTTTCATCGAGCACGACGGTAAAAGCCTCCGTCTCCGCCGAACCTGTCAGCGGCGTTCCGTCCTGAAGACAGAATTGCAGCGTGTCGTCAGAATATTGTGTTTTACACGACGGACAGCTCTTCATAGCTCGTTGTTGTAAAGAAAAAGGTCGTTTTGATAATAAGCGAGGTGCGATGATTAGTAAATACGTCCGGCGAAATGACGAAAATTTGATTTTCCGTCCTGGCGTAATATACTTTCAAAATACTTGGCCGGTCCGGATTTTAAGGTTGTAATTATGCAGAAAAATTTATGGGCGGTTGCCGCAATTTTATTTATTTCATTCGCTTTCGCTTGTGGAGGGAGCCAAAACGCGGCAGGCGGCAGTTCTCCAACGGATTCCTACAAACGGCTATTTGCTGCCGTCAAGAGCAAAGATACCGAGGCTATCAAAAAACAGTTGACCAAAAAGACGCTCGAATTGGGCGTGACGAACGCACAGCGAGTAAAGAAACCGCTGGAACAAGTTTACGAAAATGGTTTTACCGCGACGACATTCTCGGAAACGCTGCCAAATATACGGGACGAACGCATTAAGGACGATATGGGATCGGTCGAGGTCTGGAATTCGAAGGAAAGCAAGTGGGAAGATCTGCCGTTTATTAAAGAAGAGGGCGCATGGAAGTTGGCGATGGGCGACCTCTTTGCCGGCTCCTATGTGACGCCGGGCCCCGGCCGCGACTACCTCGAAAAACAGGCGTCGAATGCGGTCGCAAATACTACAATTCAGTTACCGTCAAATTCAAATTCAAATTCCGTTACGGTCGCGAATTCAGCGCCCGCTCCGCCTAAGCCCGATAAGAAGGCAAAATGATCGACGCAGACAAAATCCGCAAGATCATAGCGGTCTACCATAAACATGGTTGGATTCTACAGCGGGTTTTGTTGTCCCCGTCATTGCGAGACCGCATCGGTAACGACCTCTCGCATCTGATTGACGGTGTTCAGGTTATGGATTCGGATGTGGACGCGGCATGGTTTTCACGGCCACCAAAGCCGGGCGGCGTGCCGTGGGAGTTACGGCATTTGAGCGAGACGCCGTATGCTCGGCTTGAGAATATCGACGACGCGGACGCCGGATTCGAGGACGCTCTACGCTCGGTCGAAAGTCAGCTTCGCGAGAGTATCCTTAAACTGGAATCTGCTTGACAAGCGTCGTCCGCGATAGCAAACTTAGCGTATTGACATGATGATAAAGGAATTCGGCGGAACGGTTGCGAGCATTTGGGAAGGCTTGCGGCCGATCACCAAAAAAATGCTTGTCGGTGCCTTGCAAGCCAGCAATACGGGCCCGACGAATATCCCTACACCAAAATTCTCTTACGATGCCCACGCCGACTGGGAAGTGAGCCGTTTGCTCTCCGCGCTCGATATCCAGTCAAATACATCGGAAATTCGCAAAGATTCGGCGAAACTTACCGAGATTAACCAACTTGCGGATACGTGTGTCCGCGTTTTGGAATCGCAGTCAGCCTCGGCCGAGGTTTTTATTCAGCTTGCCGAGCGTGCCATAAAGGAAAATAATTATAACCGTCTCGACAAACTCGCCGATTTGCTTGCCGAGCGGTATTCATCCAGCGAAATAGCCGAGGTAGTCCGCCAAACCGAGATGCCCCAGATCCGTGCAATTGCCTACGAAACTCTCGCGATGCTGCCGATCCCGAATATTTTGCCTCTGCTCGACGACCCTCTTTACGCGGGCATCGCGGCAGCAACACTCGAGCAAAAAGCATACGAATTCGACTCTGACGAGGCCCGCGAGATACTTGATCAATTTGATTCGGATAGTGAGCCGCGCGGCGACTAAGGCAGGTATTTGGATCGAAAAGTCATGGTTATTTCTTATGCCTGGGCTGTCCAAATCCCCATCGAAACGGTGTTGGCAGAAATTCCACGCCGCCGATTCTCACCCCAAGCCACATAATCGGTGCAATGACCGCGTGCCCCCAACCTTTTTTGGCTTTTACGCATTGATAAAGACGCTTGTCAGCCGTCCGGCGTTCTTTGGCGGTTCCGCCGCGAAAATATTCCCGGTCGTGAGCCAAGCAGCAATCGGCGTAATCACCATCGGGAAACATCGTACAGCCGTCGCCCTTAAAATCCGCCGGTGGCTCGATCGGCACGGCAATTTGTCTGATCTGCGAGGGAACATTTACCGACAGCAATACAAAAAAAATGAGAGTCGTAATAAGTTTTTTCATGTGTAGCTCTAAAAAAAAGCCTAGCTCATGGAAACCGCATCGCCCCGTCGCTCTTTGAGCCGGCCGGGATACATTGGAAATTTCGCTGTAAGCTCGGCAACATCGCGTTTCACTTTCGCCTTTATTTCCTCGGATTCGGGATCGTGAATAATCGAGGCGATCATCCCGCCGATCGCCCGCATATCGCCCTCTTTCATGCCACGCGTAGTAAGGGCAGGAGTTCCCAAACGTATGCCTGACGCGACAAACGGCTTATTCATATCAAACGGTATCGTATTTTTATTAACGGTGATCTGTACATCGTCGAGGGCCTTTTCAGCCGCTTTGCCCGTAATACCTTTGCCATCCATAAAGACGTCTATCAACACAAGATGGTTGTCCGTGCCGCCCGATACCAGCCGCAAGCCCGCGTCGCTCAACGTGTCCGCCAGTACCCTTGCATTATCGATTATCTGCTGCTGATAAACCTTGAAGTCGTCGCGCAGAGCCTCGCCGAATGCGACCGCTTTCGCCGCAATGATATGCACCAGCGGCCCACCCTGAACACCGGGGAAAACGCTGCGGTTAACATCCGCCGCAAATTCCTCGCGGCACAAGATCAGTCCGCCGCGCGGCCCGCGCAACGTCTTATGCGTCGTCGTCGTGACGAATTCGCAATGGGGCACCGGCGACGGATGCAAGCCCACAGCTACAAGCCCCGCAATGTGAGCGATATCGGCCATCACCTTGGCCCCGACACCGCGTGCGATCTCGCCGATCCGGCCAAAATTTATCGTTCGCGGATACGCCGACGCTCCGCAAATCAATAATTTCGGCCTAGTTTCCTCGGCCTTTCGCTGCAGCTCGTCGTAATCGATCTGCTCCGTCTCGCGGCTGACGCCATAGTCCGCAACCTTGTAATTGATCCCCGAAAAATTTAGCGGATGCCCGTGCGTCAAATGTCCACCGTGTGATAGATTCATTCCCAATATCTGATCGCCATGATCGAGCGCCGTCATTAAAACCGCCATATTTGCCTGCGCACCGGCGTGCGGCTGGACATTGGCATGTTCGGCTCCGAATAGCTGCTTAGCACGCATCATCGCTATATTTTCAACAACATCCGCAAACTCGCACCCGCCGTAATACCGCTTGCTCGGATAACCTTCGGCATACTTATTAGTAAAAACCGTTCCCATCGCCTGCAAAACTGCCTCGGACACAAAATTTTCCGACGCAATAAGCTCAAGCCCATCCGTCTGCCGCCGCACCTCGTCGTCAATCGCATTGCTTATAATCGGATCCGCTTCTGCTATGTTTGCTGTGAAAAAATCGTTCATGTGATTGGTATTTGATTTTCCGCTAAAAACTCTAATATTTGACCTAAGAATATGAAATAATGATAATCCGAATCAGGAAACAATGGAAATCCTCGAAAAGGTTGAACAACTAAAAGCCGAACTCGACAGCCTACGCCCTCTCGACGCTGAGGCGGAAGGTCGCATCATGCAAAAATTTCGGCTCGATTGGAATTACCACTCAAACAATATCGAAGGCAATTCGCTGACCTATGGCGAAACGAAAGCATTGATCCTTTTCGGCATCACTGCTCAAGGCAAACCGCTTAGAGATCATTTTGAGATAACCGGACACAATGACGCGATCAATTGGGTTCTTGATCTAGTAAAAGGTGATACTGAATTGACCGAGGTTTTTATTCGCGAACTTCACACACTTGTTTTAAAAGAATCAGGCTATAGAGACGCCTTAACCCCAGACGGACAAGCAACGCGAAGAAAGATTGAGATTGGTAAATACAAAACGCAACCGAATCACGTCATAACATCAACCGGGGAGATTTTTTACTTCGCAACGCATGAGGAAACACCTGCGAAAATGCAGGAACTCGTTGACTGGTTTCGAAAAGAAAACCACAAAACCGATGCAAATCCGATTCTTCTCTCCGCTCTGTTTCATTACAAATTTATTCGCATACACCCGTTCGACGACGGAAATGGTCGGGTAGCACGTATCTTGATGAACTTTATTCTGATGAAATTCCGTTATCCTCCGGTAATTATTCGGACAGAAGATAAAGAAAATTACTATCGAGTATTGACCCTTGCCGACTCCGGCCAGATTGATCCTTTCAACGAATACATCGCGGAGAACTTGCATAGATCGCTCGACGAAATGCTCTGGGTGGCGAAGGGTGGAGTTGTTGACGACCTCGTGATTTGACTAGTTTTGCTGGGTCATAACAAGTCACTGAACTCAATCTCGTTAAGTGTGGCTACTCCGAGGCTTTCCGCCTTCGTCAATTTCGAACCCGCATCGCTACCGGCGACGACAAAATCGGTGTTTTTGCTGACGGATGATGAGACGCGGCCGCCGCGTTCTTCGATAAGTCGCGTGGCTTCGTCGCGGGTGTAGTTTTCTAGTTTTCCGGTTAGGACGAAGGTTTTGCCGGCGAAGCGTTCGTCGAGCATGGCGGTGCTGGCGGCATCGGTTTCGGTTTTTACACCGGCGGATTTTAGGCGTTCGACGAGGTTGATGTTTCGCGCGTCGCGAAACCATTCGTAAACGCTCTCGGCGACCGCGAGGCCGATCTCGTGAAGGTCGTCAAGCTCTTCAATCGAAGCCTCAGCCAAACGATCTATGCCGCGAAAATGATTTGCAAGCAGCTTCGCGTACCGCTCGCCGACGTGGCGGATGTCGATGCCGTAAAGGAGGCGTTGCAATCCTCGTGTCTTGCTCGCTTCGATCTGTTCGACGAGATTTGTACCCGATTTTTCGGCCATTCGATCAAGGCTAGAGACTTGCTCGATCGTGAGCGAATACAAGTCCGCGACATCGCGGATGATACCTTTATCGACGAGAGTTTCGACCAGCACCTCGCCCAAGCCTTCGATGTCCATTGCCTTTCGCGAGGCAAAGTACAGAATTCGTGCCTTTAATTTCGCCGGGCAGATGTCATTTGTGCAGCGGCGAACGGCTTCACCTTCGGGCCGGACAGCCTCAAAACCGCAGACCGGGCAAACGGTTGGAAAATTAAATTCCGTCTCGCTGCCCGTCCGTTTTGTTGTGACAACTTGCAGCACCTGAGGGATTATCTCGCCGCTCTTTTCTATCATCACGTAGTCGCCGATCCTGAGATCGAGCCGCCTGATCTCGTCCTCGTTGTGCAGTGAAGCGCGAGCAACGGTCGTCCCTGCGAGCAGAACCGGTTCGAGATGCGCGACCGGCGTTAAGGCTCCGGTGCGTCCGACCTGAATGCCGATATCGAGAAGATGCGTCGTCGCCTGACGAGCCGGATATTTATATGCGATCGCCCAACGTGGAGCCTTGGTCGTTGAGCCAAATTCGTCCTGCAACGCCGTCGAATTTACCTTTACAACCACGCCGTCGATCTCATAATCAAGTCCGTCGCGTATCGTTTCCATCTCAGCGATAAAGGCTGCGAGCTCGTCAAAATTCGCACACAACTGATGATTTGGATTGACGTTAAATCCGTTGCGTTTGCACCATTCAAAAACATCAAGATGCGTCGAGAACATCTTCTGATTTCCGGTAAACGCGTCATACGGAAACATATCCAGCCGCCGCGCAGCTACAACTGCGGAATCGAGCATCCTGAGCGTTCCTGAGGCGCAGTTTCGTGGATTCGCAAACGGCTTTTCGCCCTGCATCTCTAGCTCGGCATTGATCTTTTGAAATTGCGAACGCGACAGAAACACCTCGCCGCGAACCTCGGCATGCGCCGGTGCATCCACCTTCAAACGCAGCGGGATTGTCCGTATAGTCTTAACATTTTGCGTAACCTCGTCACCTGTTTGACCGTCTCCTCGTGTCGCACCGGTCTTTAAAATACCGTGCTCATAATGCAGCGACACCGAGAGGCCGTCTATCTTTAGCTCGGCGACATATTCGAGTTTTCGCCCCTCGGCGAGCTTCTCACACCGCTCGGTAAACGCCTTTAGATCCTCGAGATTGTATGAGTTATCCAGCGACATCAGTCGCACGGTATGCGTAAACGGCTGTAAGCTCGCCGCCTTGCCGCCGATACGCTGCGTCGGGCTGTCGGGCGTGATCAATTCTGGATGTTCCGATTCGAGTTGCTTTAGACGTTCAAGGAGTTGGTCGAATTCGAAGTCCGATATCTCAGGCGCGTCTGATTGATAATAAAGATCGCTATGGCGGTTGATCTCAGCCCGGA
The DNA here is from genome assembly GCA_043739565.1 of Chloracidobacterium sp. GTDB lineage: Bacteria > Acidobacteriota > Blastocatellia > Pyrinomonadales > Pyrinomonadaceae > OLB17. The sequence goes on along the minus strand of JAYUDV010000001.1, from coordinate 14,113 downwards.
GGCGATTAATTTCAGTCTTTTCAACGTTGTCCGATCCCATAGTTCCACGCCCGCCCTTACGGTTGGGCTACTGACTCTAGTCTTGCATAAATTCCGCGATCAAACGATGAAAATGATGTGTTCCCTGCTCACGCGTCGGCGAATAACGGCCGCGCGAATAAAACCTTGAACGAATTCCCTTTTGCACGCTCTCGACCACGGCTTCGTCTTCCATTTCGACTTCATGCAGATCGGCTCCGGCTCCGGTTCCCATCAATGTTTCATCGCGGACGTATGTCAGGAATTCGACAACGGTTTTTGACGGCGTGACGGGCCGGACGACGTTAACCGAGATTCCCCACGGATAAAAATTGAACATCATATTCGGAAAAATAAACAAGTATCGGGCCGAGACGTTCGCCGAAAGGTCAGAATCGGGAACCGTAGCGACCGGGTTTTTCCCGCCGGCATTTGACCGGGTCGATGACGACAATGCAGTCTGCAGACTCGAATATCGAAACGTGTCCGTCGTGTAAGTGCTGTAATCCACGACCTCATTCAGCGAATGGTGAACATACGGAATGTGAAAGCCCTCAAGATAATTCTCACAATATAGAGCCCAATGAGCATCTACCTCATATTCGCGCCGCGCGGTCAACCGCAAACTGTGCGCGTCATATTCGTCGTCAGAAAACCTCGCCGGCGCATCATTAACAAACATCTCAAACGTATTGGCCGGATCGATAGATACGAACATAAATCCCTGCCTTGCCACGAAAGCCAACTGCCGCAGATTATCGCTTTCGCACGGAAAGTTTTCTACATCCTCAAATTCCGGCATCGACAGAAACTTGCCGTCAAGCGAGAATCGCCGCCCGTGATAGCCGCAGCGGATGAGGTTTGCCCTGCAAGGCTCCTCGACCAAAATCTTGCCGCGATGCGTACAGACATTTGAAAGACACGACAGCGATTCGTCCGTTTTTACCAGCAAAACAGGCTCGTCCAAAAATCCCGGCAGAATCGTCATCGGTTTCAAACCGTCGAATTCGTCGACTTTTCCAAGGAACTGCCAAGTTCGTGCAAAGATCTTCTCTTTCGACAACTCAAAATATGCCGGATCGGTATAAAACTCCGACGCCAGCGTTCGAGCTTTTCGAATATCGGGATCGATCTCGAATAAGGACATAATTATTCCAAATAGAGCAAATACGCAGGCCGCTCGTCGTCGCGGCGAAATGATCTGCCGATCAAACCGCGAGCGAACGCCGTCTCAAATTCGCTGCGGACGCGCATCTGCTCGGCCAATGCACTCGCCGGATCGGAATCGACCAGACTCAGCCAGTCGTTTATGATCGTGATCGTCGCGAACGGTTCATGCAGTCCAACAAATTTTTCACCTGCCGCGAGAGCGGTTACCTTTGGGCTTTCCAGATCCCATTCCGCGAAAAGCCGGTCGCTCTGCAGCCCGATCTTGCGGCCGCTCCCCGGCGAGGTCGCGTAATCCGTCCCGTAAAAATTCCGCTGGTATTCGCTCACCGTGGCGCCCAGTTTTTCAAGGTTAAAGTAAGCGTTTCTTGACTTTACCGGCTCGAATGTCCACTTCAAATATTTAACGCCTTCGCTGAGAGCTCGGGTTCGCTGCGCCCATTTCAGCTTTGCTCCGATGCCCAGACTTTGATACTCCGGCCTGACGCCGGTCATGTGCGAATAGTAAGCGTGTTCGCCCCGCAGAAAGGCCGGTACGCTCAGCACAAATCCAGCCAGCCGCCCGCCCGCATAAGCTCCAAGTGTAAAGCCGCCCGCGTTTCGCGTCACGACAAAATGCCGAACGGGCGACAGTTCAACCTCCGGCAAAGCGAAAACCTCGCGTTGCAGCGCCACGCATTCGGCCAGCTCGTCGAGCGTCACGCATTCGCGTATCTCTAACTCATTTTCCATCAAAATTCGCCCTTGATCGTTTCAAATCGTATCAAATCAATTCGCGAAACGCGAAAGATTTCCCTTAACTTTAGTGGCGGGAATTTGGTATCATCTTATTTAGCCGTCCCACCGGCCCCACGCCTTTTCCGCATTGCTTAACATGAATCCTCAATCTGATTTGGAGATCAAAGGAAATTTCCTTACGCATCCGTTCGCCGAACTCGTTGCCGAGATAACCCTCGCGCGTGTTCATGGCAGCCTGCGCGTGTCGGACAAGGAGCGAAAATGCGTGATCTATCTTAAAGAGGGCAGCGTTGTATTCGCCGTCTCAAATGCTCGCTCATCACGTCTTTTCGATATGCTGCTCAACCGAAATCGCCTTACAAAAAAAGACCTCGCCCAGATCCCGAATTTCTCTAATGATTTCGAACTTGCCGCGTTTCTCCAGGAAAAGAGATTTCTTACGAAAGACGAATGCGACCGCCTATTCGTTGAGCAGATAGAGGCGATTCTCATTGACGTCTTGGCCTGGCAACAGGGAGATTGGAGCTTTAGTTCGCTCAAACGCATCCGCGACGGCTTGACGTTCCACGTCGATACGAGGCGACTTCTTTTTGACTTCGGGCGCTGCATGTCGGTCAACCAAACCCTAGGACGGTTTCGCAGTCTCGATGAAAGATTTCACCGGTCAACCGTTCCGGAAGTCGGATTGACGCCGACCACGGACGAAGCTTTCGTTCTGTCGCGAACCGGTGAAGCACCACTGACGGCAGCCGATCTTTCTAGCGTGGCCGCAATGCCCGAAGCAAATGCCCTTCACGCCATTTATACCCTGTGGCTGGGTGGGCTCATCGTTCGCGACGATTGGCAGCCCGCGTTTTCCGCCTCGACCATCGCGTCAATGCGCAGGGCCAAACTTGAGTTAAAGCAGGAAGCAAAGCTACCGAGCTTTTCGGCCCATGAGGAAATTTCGGTTGCGTCCCCGACCGCTCCTGCGCTCCCTAAAGAGCCAGAGATCGAGATCTCGCTCAACGAATATCTTGAACAGGTCGAGAACGCCGAAACCCATTACGACCTACTTGGCGTCGACCCTGCGGCGGATACCGTCCAAATTAAGCATGCGTATTTTGGCCTGGCAAAAATGTTTCACCCGGATAGGTATCACTCTGAGGGCGGTGAGATCCTTCGTCGGATCCAGAACGCATTTACAGAAATGGCACAGGCCCACGAAACTCTTAAAAACGTTGAGACCCGCGAGATATACGATTATCGAATGCGTAAGGAATTAGCCGATCGCGAAAAACGGAAAGCTACCGGAAACAATGGCAACGCCAGCTTACAGGGCGAGCAGGCAGAGCAAAATTTCGATCGCGGGTTCAGCCTGCTAATGGACAATGAATACGAACAGGCACTTCCGTTTCTTGCCCGTGCAGTTCATTTCGCTCCGAAGAATGCTCGCTACCACGCATATTACGGGCGGGCGCTCTCCAACGATTCGAAACAACGCCACAAAGCCGAAGGCGAAATGCAGGCGGCACTAAAACTCGACCCTAATAATCCCACCTTTCGGATTCTCCTGGCCGAATTCTTTATTGAGGTCAATCTGCTAAAACGCGCCGAGGGCGAACTCAAACGCCTGCTCGATGTATTTCCAAACAACCGCGAAGCCCGAGATCTGCTGGCAAAACTGCAAAAATAGAGACGGCCGCGTTGAAGCCCGCGCGTAAGCAAGGGCGTAACATGCAACTTGAGATAAACCACCTCGCGTACGCGCGGGCTTCTGCCATTGAGTTTCAATATTTGAACTTTGAACTTTGAACTTTTAACTTTGAACTTTAAACTAGATGCGTGGAAAGCATTCTTGCCGAAAAACCCTTTGCTGACGAAAAATTGCTGCGGATGTCGGTCAAGATGGATGAATTCGAGTGCTACTCCGGCGCCCAGGGCCGGCAGATGGCCGCGATTGCCGACGCGCTCGGTGCCGCCTTTAACCTTGCCTCGCGCGACCGTTTTTTTCTCCAACAGGCCACCCTTATTCACGATATCGGCGAAATGTCGATGAATCGTGAGTACATCCGTACGACCCTTGGCCTAACGGCTAACGAACGGATCGACCTTCAGCGTCACCCAGTCATTGGCGAGCAGGAAGCGGCAAAATTGGGACTGCCGCGCGGTGTGCAGCTCATCGTCCGCTGGCATCATGAGTGGTGGAATGGCGGCGGCTATCCTGATGGCATCGAGGCCGAGCAGATACCGGTCGCCGCCCGTATTTTGCGGGTCGCCGATACGTTTTCGGCTCTTACAGCCGACCGGCCGTTCAGAGCGGCCATGCCGGTCGATAATGCTAGAAAATATTTGAGGGAATGGGCCGGTATCGAATTCGATCCTTCGGTCGTCATGGCTTTTCTGTCGATCAAATTACCAGTAGAAATACTGCCTGAAACCAAGGCTCCCGAGCTCGTCGGCGGTGAATTGTCGATCGTTTGAGAAATATGCACGGACAAACCAAAGCTCCACCGAAAAGTTGGCTCGCGTTCGACCTCAATGTTCTGCGACGGATGAAATTTGCATCTGCCGCCCTTCCCTTTTCCGATCAGCCCGCTCTCGGTGCTTATTTGAAACGCTCGAACGTCCGTGTTTTGGCGAACGACCCGATGCAGTCCGTGTGGACACGAGCATTCGCCGAGATCGCTAATAACGGTGACAGGCTCTCCGACGACGAAGTCAATCTCGTTCTCGAAGACGCATACGTTCCCGGCTATCGTCATCACAATCTGGCTCTCGCGACTTGGTTCAACGAGACTGACTCCTGGTGGTTCGACAATGTCCGGCGCAATATCGACCGTTTGCAATCGCCGATGTCGCGTGCGATTGCCTCAAGTATCGCCATTTCTGTTGGGGATTATGTGCTCTCATTCAAGGAAGAAACGCGAGAGCTTCGTCAACCGCTCTCGACCGTCTATCGGCGGTTGTGGTCAATCCGGCCGGAGCCGTTCAATAATGGCGAGAGCAACACATGCTATAACAAGAATGCCGACGATTTTATCGCTGAAACACCGGCGGATCTGTTGTTTCTCCGGCTGCCGGCGGCTCACGCGCAAGGCACACGCGGATACCTTGGCCGCGCGGCTTGGCGTGAGGAATGGCTTCGCGGCGGCAGCGATTTCTGGCCCGATTTCGAAGCGGCGATGGCCGGCAAGCTCGGTGCCGCGACCGAAACAAAATCGCAATACCTTCACCTACTAGAAGAAACGCTTCGCCGCGCGTCGCACATCAAAAACTGGGCCGTCGCCCACGTCGAATCCGGTTTTATTCAAACTCAGGACATAGTCGATACGATCAGCGGCGTCCGCCGCGTCGATACGGTCTATACCAAAGATTTCTCGGAGCTCACCGGTGCAAAAGCGGTAATAATCACTGCGTGATTAGTGAAAAACTAATAGGTAAAAGTTAAAAGTAATGAGGAGTCGGAGATTCTTTCACTTTTAGTTTTTAGTTTTTCACTTTTCACTTTTACCTTGTCTCACAAACCAAACTATCCCACCGCCGGCCGACAATATCCCTGAGATCACGGTCAGAGTCTGCGGCGTAATATAAAACATCATTTCGCTCGCAGCATAGCTCATTAGCCCAAAAACGGTCAGCTCGGCGCCGCGGTCAAGCGTCGATATGCGGCCGCGTATGTAGTCGGGCAGGCTGCGTTGAAACATCGTCTCCTGCACGGCGTATTCGACGCCGACAATTGCCCGCGAGACAAATACGAACACTGCAAACATCCACAGCTTTGGCATAAACGCGGCCGCCGAGAAAAGCACACCGTGAACGATCAGCGTCCAGCCGATAAAGCCGCGATTACGATTTTTGCGGTCTAGATAGATCGATGTGCGGTGCGCAATCAGCATTCCCGTTGTCAGCCCGAGCCCGGTCGCCGTCCAAAGCATAGCGACCGCGATATCCGGATTCCAGCCCTCGGTCGCCGCAAAATGTACGCCGCCGATCCGCTCAAAAATAACGTTGATCGCCCCGCCACCGGTCGCCCAAATGACGTTCATTATCAGGATCGTTAACGCAAAATGATTGCCGAGCGTGTATGCGAAACCCTCTTTCAACTCAGACCAAAAGGATTCGCGGACCTTCAGTTCCACTCCTTGTTTAGGAGGGGTGGTCGGTGTCCCGCGTCGTCGGAAGCTCTGCATTCGCTCCGCCGTTGCCTCATCCCGCGTTGCATCTTCGGGAATAAGCCAGATGGAAAACGCAGAGATCAAAAAAGACGCCGCGTTGATAATAAAAGCAATCTTGTAACCAAAGATCGCCGCCGCCCAACCGCCCAGAGCCGAGCCGACCGCCATCAACAGAAACCGCGTTGAAAAGAGCAACGCGGTCGCGGCAAGCAAGCCTTCTTTGCCGGCCAAATTGGGCGCCGCCGCGTTCTTTGCCCCGTCAAAAAATGCTCCGAATGTGTGGAGCAAAACAGTCGCGATATAGGCGATCCACAAATTTTCGGGACTCGTTACAAGCAAAAACGAGAGAGCGATGACTGACCGTGCGAGATCGGTCACAATCATCACTGTCCGACGCGAAAACCGGTCAACGAAAGTCCCCGCGATCGGCGACATCAACGCAAACGGCAACAGCCGGGCGACAAAAAATAACCCCGCAGCCGTTGGCGAAGCATCCGAAACCAGGCGCACGAGTCCCAAACCGGCGATAAAATTGAACCAGTTTCCAAGCTCCGAGATAAATTGCCCGGCCAGCAAATTGCGAAAATTACGATTCCCGCGGATCAACTCACCGTACGTTAACGAATGCATAGCTAACTAGAATAAACGGTCAGGCCAGTGAACGCGAGTTTTACCCTTACTCCTCTTGACGCGAATCGCGTCAGCGTAATATCATCATCTTTCTTATTGAAAACGAATTTCATTTTCATTAGAATTTACACCTTTGGAGGTTGTCGATGTTTTTCACCAGATCCGCTATGCGCGCAGCAATTTTTTTCTCTACTTTCGCAGCTCTCTCGTCGTCCATTTGTTTTTCTCAGGCCGGAATGCCTGACAATATTCTGAGCGGCACGATTACGCTAAAAGGGTATGGAACGGCCGTGCGAAACGCGAGTGTTACCATCGCTGAATTGAAACGCACGACGCTTACCGACAGCGACGGCAAATACGAATTCCGGCGGATACCGACGGGAAGATACAATTTGATTGTCCATCTCGACCGAGTTTCCGACATGGTGAAACGGGTTGCCATATCCTCAGGTACATCAACAGTAAATTTCGAGTTATCGTTGGGCGCGATCAGCGAACAGGTTACGGTTACGGCCACTGGCTCGCTCGAATCGGTAAATAATTCTTACCAGTCTGTCACAACCGTCGGTGCTTTGAAACTGGCAGAAAAAAATACTCTTTCAATCGGCGAGGCTCTCGATAATCAGCCCGGTGTGGCAAAACGCAGTTTCGGGCCTGGTTCGGGGCGTCCCGTAATTCGTGGGTTTGACGGCGATCGCGTCCTGATTTTGCAGGATGGTTTGCGTGTTGGGGGCATCGCCTCGCAATCTGGTGACGAAGTGGAACCGATTGACGTGCTCTCGCTAGATCGCATCGAAATCGTCAAAGGCCCCGCGACGCTCCTTTACGGCAGCAACGCCATTGGCGGTGTCGTCAACGGCATTTCCACAAACGATGCTTACCAGGCCGGGCTGTCCGGTTACCTGACCACATTCGGAGGCACTAATAATTGGCAAGCTGGCGGCAGCGGAGGTTTCAAATATGGATTCCGGAATTTTCTCTTTTTTGCCAACGGCGGGGCACAAAAAGCAAACGATTATCGGACACGAGTCGGAACGGTCCTAAATTCTTTTGCTCGTGGTGGAAATGTAAGTGGCGGCGCGGGCTGGTTTCCCCGCAGAGGCTGGCTCGTTTTCGATTTATCCTATGATCGACGCCGTCATGGCATCCCAGTTTCGGCGGGAGCTATTGACTTCGAGTCGCTAAAAGAGCGTCGCGATGGTTACGAACTAAAAGGCGGTCTGCGCGATCTCGGCGGTTTTATCGAGAGCGGCGATTTTGGTGTAAGCTATAACGATTACAAAGCCCGCGAATTCGAGTTTGAATCGGACGAAAACATTACCAAACTCGAATCGAAAGCGACCAACAAAAATTTTAACTACCGGGCCAACCTTAATCACCGGCGAAGCGGCAAGTTTTCTGGCACCTTCGGACTTTCCGGCTTTACCCGTGACTACGAAGCGGTCGGGGCCGAAGCTCCGGCACCGCGCACAAAGCAAAATTCCTTTGCGGTTTACGGACTCGAACGTATCGATTTCGAGCGTGTCGGTTTTCAATTCGGCGGACGTATAGAACAAAATGGCTACAACCCCGCCGGCAATTTGCGAAGCCGCAATTTCATAGGTTTTTCCGGTGGTGCAGGCTTGCGTGTGCCGCTCTGGAACGGCGGCTCGTTTGTCGCAAACTATCAGCATTCTTTTCGAGCACCGGCCCTTGAGGAGTTATACGATAACGGCCCGCATCCGGGAATTCTCGTCTTTGACATCGGCAATCCAAACCTTAAACCCGAACAAGGCAACGGTATTGACCTTTCGCTGCAGCACAGCACCGGCCGTGTGCGGATCGACGGCGGTTTCTATTACTACAATATCCGCAATTTTGTTTATACGGCCTTTACAGGCGCGGTTGACGGGGCGTCGCATCTACCGGTTATCCAGTACGCGCAAAGCAATAGCCGATATTTTGGCGTGGAAACGGCAATCGAGGCAAAAATTATCGACAGCCTGTGGTTTAACGGCAAAATCGATTATGTTCGCGCCGAACTTACTACACTAAATAAACCGCTGCCACGTATTCCGCCGATGCGCGGTACGCTCGGTCTCGATTGGCGTTATAAAGCGTTGAGCGTTCGCCCCGAAATCACTTTGGCGGCAAGACAAAACCGCGTTTTCGACAATGAAACGACGACGGCCGGTTACGGCATCGTCAACATTGACAGCTCTTATACGATTTTCTCGGCACGCGCAGTGCATGTCTTTTCGGTTAGTGGTTATAATTTGGCGAATAAGCTCTATCGCAATCATCTGTCGTTTATCAAGAATATCGCGCCAGAAACCGGGCGGGGCGTGCGGCTAAATTACAGCTTACGTTTTTAGACTGAGTCAACGGAAGATTGACGAAAAGCCGCCGGGACTAGAATTCCAGCGGCTTTTTCCTTTTCCAAATATAAATATTAACGTCCCGTAAAATTTGGCGGGCGTTTTTCAAAGAATGCGGCGACGCCTTCTTTGAAATCGTCGGCTTTGCCGGATTCGATCTGGCATTCGTGTTCGAGCGCAAGTTGTGAGCGAAGGTCATTTGAGAACGTCGCGTTGAGCATTCGCTTGATACGTCCGATAGCTCCGGTCGGGCCGGCGGCGAGTTTTGCAGCGAGTTGATTGGCTTCCGTTAAGAGCGAGTCGGCCGCGACGACGCGGTTAATCATTCCGATCTCGACGGCCCGCTGTGCTGATACGGCGTCGCCCGTCATAAATAGTTCGGCGGCGATCTTTTCACCGACCGCGCGAGGCAGAAAAAACGTGCCGCCGCAATCCGGTGAAAGGCCGATTCGGACAAACGCCTCACGAAACACGGCGTCGTCAGCCGCTATAACCAGATCGCACGCGAGGGCAAAATTAGTCCCTGCTCCGGCACACACGCCGTTGACCGCCGCGATAAATGGTATCGGCGTTTCGCAGATCAGCAAGATTACGTCATGCAACGCAGCCAGAGGATCCTCAAGAAACGCTTCGATCCGGCCTTCTTTTTCCCACATTGACTTCATCTCACGCAGATCGCCACCCGAGCAAAACGCCCTGCCGTTTCCGGTAAGAATTACTGCCCGCGCGTTGTCGCTTACCGCCTGTCGAATCGCCGCCGCCATATCGAGGGTCAGTTGCAGCGAAAGAGCGTTTAAAGCGTCAGGACGATTCATCGTCACCGTCGCGACACCGTTTTCAATTGCGTAATTTACTGTTTCAAAACTCATAAAAATAGTTTAGCCACAAAAAAGCACAAAAGACGCAAAAAAGATTTAGTAATGTTTACCTGCAAGTTTTATTTTGCGCTTTTTGTGCCTTTTGTGGCTATCCTCTTAAGCATATCTGGCCCGGGACCGGCTGGCCTCGTGGCAATCCTTGCAGAGCACGGAGCGGCCGACCTTTGGCTGAAACGGTACAGTGTCGTGCTTGCCGCAATTATCGCAGACGATCTCAAACCGCGTCGGTGCGTCCGCACGAAGCGCAGCCTTTTTCGAGCGGCATTTTGCGCACCGCTGCGGCGTCATCATGTTACGCTGGTAATAAGTTTCCTGATCTTTTTCGCTGAAAACAAAGATCTCTTTGCACTGGACACACGGAATATTGACATCCGGCATAGCGTTACCTCCAAGCTGTAGAGTTGACGATTAATTAAATCGATTTTAGCACACGGCAAAAGATTTTCGTTATAGCGAACTTCCGAATTTTGCTATTCACGGCAAGTAGATTTATATTGAAACCCAATATGGAACAAAAAACTACCGAGTGGTATCGCTGGGACGATATGCCTAAGGAACGCGTTTCTGATTTGCTCGAACGCCGCCTCATCACGGGCGAACGGATGATGCTGGCACACGTCTATCTTGAAAAAGGCTGCTTCGTCCCCCAGCATTCGCATGAAAACGAACAGTTGACCTATATCCTGAGCGGAGCTTTGCGGTTCTGGATCGGCGAAGAGGAACGTGAGCAGATCGTGAGCGCGGGCGAAGTCCTCGTTATTCCTTCGAACGTTCTGCACAAAGCCGAGGCGATCGAGGATACGCTCGACGTCGATATTTTTAGCCCGCCGCGTCAGGATTGGATCGATAAGACGGACGATTATCTGCGGCAAAAATAATCATGGATCTTGGTCTTAAGGGAAAGACAGCATTAGTGTGCGCCGCGAGCCAGGGGCTCGGATTGGCGGTCGCGCACGCGATCGCAAACGAAGGAGCGTCGATCGTTATCTGTTCGCGCAGAGCGGATGCGATCAATGCCGCCGCTGAATCGATCCGAAGCGAAACCGGTGCCGACGTTCTCTCGCTGGCCGCCGATGTTTCGGTTGTCGCCGATATCGAACGCCTCTCGGCTGCGGGTATTGAGCGATTTGGCAAAATCGATATTCTCGTGACTAACTCCGGCGGCCCGCCGGCCGGGCCATTTGACTCGCTGAGTCGCGAATCGTGGGATGACGCGACCCGAATTTTGCTCACAAGCGTCATCGAACTGACCAGGCTCGTTTTGCCGGGAATGCGAGAACGCCGCTGGGGCCGCATCCTGAATGTCACGTCGATCGCGTCAAAGCAGCCTGTCGATAACCTTATTCTCTCCAATAGCTTACGTGCCGCCGTGACCGGTTTTGCCAAAACTCTCGCAAACGAAGTCGCCGCTGACGGCATCACCGTCAATAACATTCTGCCCGGCTATACCCGCACCGAACGACTAGTTGAACTGATCGATTTCCTTGCTGAAAAAGAAAGCATCAGCCCTGACGAGGTAAAAAACCGTTGGGAATCCGAAATCCCCATGCGTCGGCTCGGCGAACCATCGGAATTTGCGGCTTTAGCGGCTTTTCTCGTTTCGGAACGTGCAAGTTATATTACGGGCAGTTCAATTGCGGTAGACGGCGGTTGGATCAAATCCCTATTCTGACAAAGCCGCGACATGATGCTTGACCGTTTCACCCAGCGTTTCGAGATTGTAGCCGCCTTCGAGACACGACACGATGCGACCACCGCATGCTTCGTCAGCCCATTGTTTGACGGTACGCGTCATCGCAACAAAATCCTCGTTTTCGAGTCGTAATTGGCCTAACGGATCGGTAAGATGCGCGTCAAAACCGGCCGATATCATTATCAGATCGGGCTTGAATTTTGCGGCAATATCCTCTAATGCTCCCTCCAGCATCCGCGTTTGCTCACTAGCCTCGGTGTTCGCCTTGACTGGAATATTCATCGTTTTTCCAAGCCCGCGTCCGTGTCCGGTCTCGCCTCGCGTTCCGGTTCCCGGATACCATGGATATTGGTGCATCGAGAAAAAATAGACGCTCGGGTCGTCATAGAAAATGCCCTGTGTGCCGTTGCCGTGGTGTACATCCCAATCGATGATCGCCACGCGTTCGATCTCTTTGTAATGGTTTTGAGCATATCGGGCGGCGACCGCGACGTTGTTAAATAGGCAAAAGCCCATCGCATTTTCGGCCGATGCGTGATGGCCCGGCGGACGAACCGCAACAAACGCATTTCTTGCCCCGCCCTGCATCACCGCATCAACCCCCGCAACTGCCCCGCCCGCCGCAAATAGCGCCGCGTCGAACGACTGCATCGATATGATCGTGTCCGCGTCAAGCCGGTCGACGCCATGTTCGACCGCGCCCTCGACCCGCTTAAAATGCTGTGCTGTGTGAGCGGCGAGCATCAAGCCTTTTGACGCTTTTTCGGGCTTGATCTCGCGGAGGCTCGCCCAAAACGCATCGTCGTCGCGCAGTGCGTTCATCACCGCATCATACCGCAAAGGCGTCTCAGGATGGCCGGGACCGGTGTCGTGTTTTCGGTAAATGGGATGGTGAACGATCGCGGTGGTCATGAAAGAAACTTACCACAGAGAGCACAGAGAACACAGAGGGGATCGGAAAGGAGTCTTATTATACAGTAGAGCGAAGACCGCCTGATTTTTATTTTTTCTCCGTGCTCTCTGTGTTCTCTGTGGTGAAATTCGATCAAATAAAAGCGGTCTCGTGCAGCAGTTCGCCATTTGCAAAACGATCAATGTGCAAACTCGACACATCAAGAAAACTCGCTTCGCCATCAAGAATTATTTCTGCCAATGCCCTGCCCGTTGCGGGTGAATGCATCACGCCGTGGCCCGAAAAGCCATTTGCAAGATACAACCCATCTACCTCGCAGCCACCCAAAATCGCGTGGTGATCCGGCGAATTCTCATACAAACCCGCCCGACATTTTTCATATACGATCGATGCTCCGGCCAGGAACGGTGCCCGATGACAAGCCTTTTCGGCCACTTTCTCAATAAACGCTTCGTCAAAGTCGGTCGAGAATCCCGCCGGCTCATTCGGGTCAGGGTACGCAAAAAGCACATCGCGGCCGTCAGCAGCGTCAGCCGTTGCATGAAAATCGCGTGCCGGGCGAAAATGGAAACCATTCGAAATATCGATCACCATCGGCAATTTCGGCGGTAACGGATCGGCGGCCTTCGCCCAGACGATCTGCCGTCGTTGCGGTTCGACCGGCAGATCGACGTTCGCGGTAGCGGCGACGGTTCTCGCCCAGGCACCGGAACAGACGACGACTTTTTTGCAATCGACGCGGCCTTCGGATGTTCTGACGCCGGTCACACGTCCGCCTTTAACATCGATCGAACGGACAAGCGCCGAGGTCCTAACGCGAGCGCCTTTCATCGCCGCCTCGACCATAAACCCCTCGAGCACCGCCAGAGGATTGATAAATCCATCCCTCGGCCCGAAACTCCCGCCCGCAATATCTTCGCAATTCAGTCCCGGTACCAACTCACCTATCGCTGCGGCATCGACGATCTCAACATCGTGATAGCCAAGCGACCTTTGTCTTTCGGAGGTCCGTTTTAGATATTCGAAATGCTTCTCTTCCGTAGCGAGAAATAAATATCCACGCGGCTCGTATTCGCAGTCAAAATCCCAGTCGCGAAAAAAATCGAGCGAATAGAGCGAGAGTTTGATATTGATGTCAGTTTCAAACTGCGCCCTTACGCCACCGGTCGCCTTCCCGGTTGAACCATGGCCCAAGGCGTCTTCGCGTTCGAGAATAAGCACGTCGCGGCAGCCGCGTTTGGTCAGATGATAGGCGACCGAAGCCCCGACCACGCCGCCGCCGATGATTACGATCTCAGCACTCTTCATTAGGAACAATCACCACGGAGACACGGAGAACACAGAGAAAGAAAATTTAGCCACAGATGAACACAGATAGACACTGATTAAGGAAACCGAGTGTTGCTTTGTATTAGGCCTTAAAAAACTCAGTGTCCTCTGTGTCTCTGTGGTGAACATTCTCACTTAGCAAAGACGAGCGAGAAGTCTTTGAAGCCTTTGAATTCCAACGCATTCCCGCTCGGGTCAAGGAAAAACATCGTTGCCTGTTCGCCGACCTCCCC